>JBEBUW010000055.1:0-27525 GCA_040393065.1 Lujinxingia vulgaris
GGAACTGATGAGGGAAGGGCTTCCGACTTGCTATATTTGTTATCGGAAGATCCCCCCGAAATGTTGCCTGTTATTTGAATTTATTCATCGATATCCGGAATTTCGGACACATTCTGCGAATGCAGAATTCATGAATTCCCTTCTGAGAGTGCTACCAGTAGATGCACACAATCCGCTGTCCGCATCCACCAGAGCGCAATCAATGCAGCCGAGCTTCCTCTACAGTCTGTGCAACCAGGCCCGACAACTCCTTGTCCAGCCACTTCGCCATCGCTTCTTCTTCTTTCAAAATTTCCTTACAAGCCTTACTCGTTTCTAGATCCCCAACTTCTTCGGCCAGCTGGATAATGACGCGATAGGTCGAAATCTCGTATTGCTCCGCTGCGGCACTCATCGTGGCGTCCTTAATCACCTGCTCAAAACTATTATTAAACGGCTGCGACTGAACTTCGCCAAACAAACTCGCCATTCCCGATTTCAACCGGGATACATTTCCACCGTTTCGCTCAATACAACTTTTGAGCACTTCAGCATGCCGGCGAGTTTCTCCCAGATGCTTCAACAGCTGAGATTGTACAGGCGCAAACTGCACTGCGCGCTTGGCCTGGTTTTCAAGAATCTGAACGAGCGCAACTTCGATTGCATACGCATCACGCAGCCAATCGATCAACAATTCTTTTCGGTCGAGATAAGCCATGGAAGGCCTCCTGTATTTTCTAGAAACTCCGCGCACGGAATTTTCAGAACTTTTTGAAACTCTTTGAGACGACATTTACCTTCGCAAGCATGCCCTTCTATTTTACTTCTGCTCCCCCTTCATACTTGCCAGTCTCAAAAATGCTCCCATCCGATCATAGTCAAGCAAACGAGATGACCGCTCACCTTCCCCTCGCGCTTGATTGACAATGCCTGACCTGCGTCTATAGATTACCGTCCAGCAATATGGAGACGCCCGAAATTGCGTCATGATTGAACGATTCTTGACAATGGAGTGGGATGATGAGCTCGAAAGAAGAACTGATTAAACGCTTGAATGAAGCGATGGCTTGGGAACTTGCAGGCGTCATTCAATACCTGCAGCACGCCGTTATGCTGACCGGCCCGGAGCGCGAAAGCTTCCATAAATTCTTTCATGAAGGCAGCGAAGAAGCCCGAGAACATGCCGAAGTAATCGGCGAGAAAATCGCAGTTCTTGGTGGTGTCCCAACGGTTGAGCCTGCGCTGATTCGTCAGGCCGCCGACCTCAACGGGATGCTCGAAGCATCACTCGCGCTGGAAGAAGACGCTCTCAAAGCCTGGGAAGCCGCGCTAAAAGTCGCTGACGCAGCCAACCTTGGAACCGTCTTCTGGATCGAAGAGCACATTACCGAAGAACAACAGCATGTCGATCACCTGCGCAAACTCACCCAGAAAGTGAAATTTGCAGCCAAAGACCTTCCCAAGTCTCAGAAAAAAACCAGCTAACAACATCCCGACCTTTCCACACATCCCAGTCATTCCCAAATTCGCCCCCTGTTATCAGCTTTTTCAGATAACAGGGGGCGTTTGTGTTTTTACGAAAACGAAAAACAGAACAAATCCAGACAGTTCCATGCAGAAGGGAATTTCTTTGATTTGAAAATCACTTTCAATTTCGTGCTTGACGCCAATTTGAAATCAAGTATCAATATCCAACAGCTGCACCTGGTAATTTTCCCCCCACTTCGTTGGAACATGCGTTATGGATATCGAAAAGCTTTTAGCAAGCCTGGTTGGAGCCGACCCCGGAAGTCGCGTCGAGATTGTACAAGTTGCCCAACCTGGCCAAACTCCTACGCTGGAGCTGCGCCTGGAACACAATGCCGGAGCACTAGGATGGCAAACACATCGCAGAATTCGGCTGGCCGCTGGTCAAATTACCCAACTACGCGACGCCTTGAACATGATGGATGCCGACGCGCGCCAGGCTCGCATCGAGCATCAGCCGCGCGCCCTTGATGACTCCAACGTCATCATGCTTCCCTTCGTACGCAAATCTTCCTGATTTTTTCGCAATTTAAGTGTTCTCAACACGCTTTTGTTGGCGCTCGGCAGTTAGATGACGTGCCTGACGCGCCGGCAAACTGCGCTCCGTTCCCTGCTCAAGAGACGCAATGCCTCTGGGCAAATACGTTTGAATAAATCCGGGGACATCCTTACGCGCGCCGCCCTGATGATAATCCGTGAGAATAGACTCCGCGACGGATTTTGCATCCAGACCACGCACTTCCACCAGATACTCAAACAAAAACTCTGCCAGGCGCTTCAGCGCGATCGCATGCGTTTTGCCCGTTTTCGCATAGAGCCAGTCACTCCACGCCATAAAGCTATAAAACGGCGACGCCTCACCCCAGATCAGCGAGACTGACTGCCCAAAATTACCGCTATTCGCGACCATATCCCAGTAACGGGCAAACCGCCGCATCCGTTGCATCGTCGCAAAATCAATCAGCTTGGTAGACAAAATCTCATAAGGCGCATACGGGCTATACACCATTTCCCAGGTCTCGTTATGCCGCGCAATCGGCGTCCCCCGCAGCAGCTTGAGAATCCCCACCTGAATTTCCTGTGGATTCAGCTCGATCAATTCATCAAAGCCCCGCGCAAAACTTTCCACGTCCTCGCCAGGCAAACCCACGATCAAATCCGCATGGATATGAACGCCGGTATGCTGCCGTAAATAACGAAAGTTATCCGCCAACTTCTCATAGTTTTGACGACGACTGATCAGCTTGGCAACTTCGACATTGAACGTCTGAATTCCTACCTCAAATTGCAGCGCACCCGGCGGAAACTCGGCAATTACCTCGCGCAATTCCTCCGGCAACCGATCCGGCACCATCTCAAAGTGCACAAACAAATCGGGAACATACCGATCCAGAAAAAACCTCAAAATCGCCGTACTGACTACGATATCCAGATTGAAGGTCCGGTCGACAAACTTAAAATGACGCACGCCCCGGCTAAACAGATCATCAAGCTGCGCAAGAAACTCCTCCAGCGGAAATTTCCTCACGCCCTTTGCCAGCGATGACAGGCAAAACTCACAACGAAACGGACATCCACGCGACGCTTCCACATAAATCACGCGATGCGCAATGTCCTGCGCATCATAAAATGCATACGGCGCTACCAACTCCTCGGCATCCGGCTGACGAGCACCGATAATTTTCGCAACCGGTTCATGTCCTTGCAGAAGCTCCCGACAAACTTCCGGAAACGTCAAATCCGCCTCGCCCTGAATCACCAGATCCGCAATCTCACAGATTTCCTGCCGGTCGGCTTCATGACTTACCTCCGGTCCCCCGAGAACTATGGTCAAATCCGGCTGCACACGCTTCAGAATCGCAATCACCTCGCGCGACTGATCCGTATTCCAGATATAAATCCCAAAGCCAACGATCGTCGGCCGGTGCTCCAGAATCTTCTCCGCAATATCGATGGGCCGATCTGCAATCGTGAATTCGAGAATTTTCGCTCGCTCTTGCAAGTCTCCAAGATTCGCAAACAAATAACGAAGCCCGAAAGAAGCGTGTGCATAACGAGCATTGAGCGTACAAAGAAGGATATCAGTCATGGACTTTTCACAACGTGGACGAGGTAGGTTACTGCACGTGAAACCTGAATTTCACTGAATTATCGCGTCCAACAGAACTCCTGCGGACAAGTGCCGATACCTAACATGCAATGCATCAAATGTATATCCACGCCAGGCCTGCTCGCACCAAAAAAGCCGTGCTCCACAACCACTTCGGAGCACGGCTTTCGATAATCCTTTCTACTTCAGCCCGACGTTAGAGCGGCTCGCCTCCATTGGGCTGACACGTCGGATAGTTCGTTGTCGGCACATACACGCCGTTCTGACTGCTATAGAGCGGGAACGTCAGTGATGCATGCGAATCTACACCCAGAAAGTCCTCGGCGCGCACAAGGTCGCCATTATTCATATGGAACTGGTCATAAACCATCACTTTGAACTCATAATCGCCCTGCCATTCTGTGGTGATACGCAAACACTCCGTGACGTGCCCGTCGTCCTCTGTGCGTGAATATACATACGCGGAATCAATAATTCCGTTGTCCACGCCACCCAACAGATCCGGCCCGGACTTTTTCTTCCATACAAACTCAATCGGATCATGGTCCGGATCACTGGCCGTGGCGCAGATAATCGTCTCCTCACATACGTGCACAAACTTTGACGGTTCGTAAACCAGCCCCTCCAGCACAGGCGGATGATTCAGGGCTCCCACCACGTCCAGCGCACCTCGCTCCGGTCCATTGCACTGGCTGATCAGCAAAATCTCAGTCGTCAAGCCCTCGTAAACCTGAATATTGCGAACAATTACCTGACTACATTCGGTACAGGCCGCGTCATTGATATCAACCGGCGTTGCGGCAACGTGATAACAACCCGCATCCAGGACGACGAAATAGTCAGAAAACAGATGCTCTGAATTTTCATCAAATGGCCGATTAACAAACTCCGGAATCCCTCCAGGAATTTTCAAGTCTTCCAGAGGCATGACCTGATTAAAGATAATATTTGCATTTGGATTTTCGCATTTTGCAATCTGAAACCGTATCCCGACCGCATTCGTACTGGTAAGGTTGTCCATGGACAAGGCAATCCCTGTGGACTGAACATTTTCTTGTTTGGTTCCGGGAGAATCTTGCTCACCACCGCTTGTCTGAAAACCGCAAGCCGCAGACATCAAAGCACACCAAGTCAGCAACACAAGATAATTCCTGGATTTCATCACAATGCTCCGATTCGAAGAGGAACACATACCTGAGACATCTACCCGACATCATAAACTTCATACCACAAACATAATCAACCTTCACAAACTTGGTATAGCTCCATTTAAAAAGGCCTGCTCATAATAAGCAGGCCTTTTTTAAATCATACAGACATCAAACGACTTTCCAAATCAACAGCCCTCAATATTTCGGGCAGGATTCATCGTCTTTTCTGCAATCCAGCAACTTATTGGTATTATACTTCTCCAGATAGTCTGCAAGCGCTGTAGCTTTGCTTTTGTTCGGGCCGGTTTTCATCGACTTACACTTATTCAACAGCTCGGCTGCTTCTTCCATCTTGGCCAGAAGTGCAGGAGAAGTCGGGCCACCATTCGCCAGATTCAGCTTGGCTGCAATATACTGGTAAGCCAGTATATAGAATCCGTCACCACCTGCAGGCGTATTCAGAATATTCAACCAGGTGATTCCACACATTTTTGTATCTTCGCTGATCGGCCAAGGAATCTTTTGTGATGGGTTTTTCGCATACTTATTATGGTTCTTCCAGTATCCTTGAGAATGCGGACAGCTTACTTCATCGACCGGACAATCAATCTCATAGCGATTCTCGTCATAGCAGCGATCTTCGTGACACTCACTTTTCTTGCCATAACGGTCATAGCAATATTCATGACCCTCACAGCTTACATAGAGCGGAAAACGAAGCTTCGCATGAGAATCAACTTCACCATATCCGTTCAGTGCAAACCATGTTTCTGCACGAATCAGTGGACTAACTCCATTCTGACCTGCGCCGTTCGGCTCCACGCCGTTTGTATATTCAGAATGGAACATATCATACACTTTCAGCATAAATTCGTACGCGCCACTTCCATAAGGCAACTTCACTTTCACACACTCTTTCTCCCAGCCGTCGCCGGTTTCATGACTAATTACACTTGGCCCATACTTAACCGGCGGTCCGCCCACTTGACTCCACTCAAACTCCAGAGGATCTGAATCCGGATCGCTTGCCTTGGCGCAAAAAACAGTCTCCGTCTTTCCATTCTCATCACAGGTCATAAACTTAGAGTCCCCATACTTCAACGACATGATCACCGGCGGATGGTTCAAAGCGCCCACAACGTCCAGAGCGCCCCGCTCCGGCCCCTGACACTGGCTGACCAACAAAATCTCGGTCGTCAGCTGATCCACCACCGTCACATCCTGGGCATACGCCGAGGCACAATCCTTGGACGGCTTCCCGTATTTCGTCAGCGGAGTAACCTTCACGTCATAGCAACCGGCCGGAAGCATCACGAAATGATCCGCAAAAATATGCTGTGAATCTTCATCAAACGGCTTGTTCTCAAATGCCCATATTCCGCCCGGCAACTGTAAATCCTCCAGATCATGATCGGCGCTCAGTACTTCCCCGCCGCCGCATTTCTCAATCTTGTACCGCATGCCGGCGACGTCCGTGCCTCCCAGAAAATCCGTGGTCAGCGCAAGCCCACGTGAGCCATAAGCCCCCGAATCCGTCTGAACCGTATCCGAGGAAGTATCCGTACAACCTGTTGCCACGACCGTTGTTGCCAGACCCAGTGCAAGCAAAATGTTCTTTTTCATGAAAGTTCCCTAACAGGGTTAATTGAAAACATCGCTTCCACACATTCACAACACGCTTGAAAATCTACTGCCACGGCTTCACGTACATCACCGGCACACTGCGGCCACACAAATGCACGATAATTTGCCAACTCATGCCGTACACCAGGCCGTTGCTACAAATTTTCGCAGTTCTTTCTCCGGCTCCCCGCCCTGCACCCTCAAAAGAATGCCCGCTCTTCATTGTTTGTTGCTGAACTTGATTGTAGGCAAACCCTTCCCCTCTTCAATGGCAAAACTGAGTTTTTTGCGATTAAAAACAAATCCACACCCATATTTCTCCACATCCCTTTTCCCTTCTATCTTCTCCCCCAAACACTTCTCCGAATAACTTACAGAGAATCCGTGTTATGGTTGTGGCAGAAAGCGCTCCTCCTTATGAAGCCTGAGCAACGCCCGGGTTGCCCCGTTGCCCCGAACCACGACACGCTGCTGCAGCACGGGCAACACGATGGGCGGCAGACCTCCAACTTCCCTCGGGAACCCTTTGCAATGACTGCCCTGCTCGCTTATCATCCACACGGACTGTAACTTCCATTGGCCCCGATTCCACGAGCCTTCCAGTTATGACTGACCGAGAACAAAGTATACTCGCCCTTCTCTACGAAGAGCGCGTTGAAGAACTCACACCGGCTTATCTCGCGTACCGACTGAGAATCGCCTCATCGGAAGCTGCCGAGCTCCTCGATAGTCTTGTGCGTAGCGGAACTCTCGATCTGAACTTCGATTCCGAAGGGAACATCAGCTACCGATTGCCCGCCGTCGAATACGAACGACTGAAGCGTCAGCCCGTGCACGCTTCGCCCTCCACATCGACGTCGCCCTCTCTTTCTACGCCGTACGCATCGCCCTACGACGATGCCTCGATCGAAGCTCATTTCTTCGGGTCCGCCGCGACTGCCCGGCCGGAAGCCCCCTCCCATCACCAGTATCAGCCATCCCATCCGTCGTACCAGGCCGCGCCCTCCTACCGCGCTCCCGAAGATCCCCACGGCTACGACGGAACGGCCGGCCATTTTTCAGCCTCCGCCGCCCAACAGTCCGGCTACTCCTACGGCGAGCCGCAGCAACGCCCCGGCAGCCATCCCCATTCGCACCAGCAAGCCTATCAGCCGCCTCTGCACCACAACCCCGGCCCCTACACGTCCACCACCGAACAGCACGGTTATCCGCCTCATCCGCACAACTACCGCGGCCCTTATGCTCCGCCCAACACGCAATTGGTGCCCTATCACCATCAGCACCACCAGCTCGTCGAAGTCCAGCACACGCCCAGCCCCGGCGTGGCGGCCTTCCTGAGCTTTGTCGTGGTCGGCGGCGGCCAGTGGTACAACGGCGAGTATGCCAAAGGCGCCTGGATGTTCATTGGATGCATGATCAGCTGGCTGTTTTTGATGGGCTGGATCGTTACTTTCTGGTCCATCATCGACGCCTACACGGTCGCCAAAGAACGCCGTGCCCTCCCGCGGTGACGCCCGAACACTGAATTTCTGAAACCCGATACATAGTCTATCGGTTCGCGACTGTGCGCAGCTAACTTTCTGCGCACAGTCGCGTTCCTTCCTTCCATTTCACCCGCCAGATCGTTTAGCGTACCGCCCGAACGCTTCCGGGGTGAAATCACCGGACACAATCAAACATTACTCATAAAAGGGATCAAAAATGGCTCGAAAAGTATATGTTGTTGGCGTTGGCATGACGAAATTCGAAAAACCCGGCGCGCGCGACTGGGATTATCCCGACATGGTCCGCGAAGCCGCCACCCAGGCACTTGAAGACGCTGGCGTCCAATACGACCAGATCGAGCAAGTTTTCGCAGGCTACGTCTACGGCGATTCCACCGCCGGACAGCGCGCCGTCTACGAGCTCGGCCTGACCGGCGTGCCCGTCTACAACGTCAACAACAACTGCGCCACCGGATCCACCGCCCTCATGCTCGCCAAACAAATGATCGAAGGCGGCGTCAACGAATGCGTGCTGGCCGTTGGCTTCGAAAAAATGCAAAAAGGTTCCCTCAAGTTCCAGGAAGGCACCAATCCGCTCGATCGTCACTTCGCCAAAATGGCCGAGCTGCGCGGCATGGAAAAATCCCCGCCCGCCGTCCAGATCTTCGGCAACGCCGGCCGCGAACACATGGAACGCTACGGCACCACGCCCGAGCACTTCGCCAAAATCGCGCTCAAAAACCACATGCATTCCGTCCACAACCCGCGCTCGCAATTCCGTGACGAATACACCCTGGAACAGATCCTCGAAGCGCGCATGATCCACGATCCGCTCACCATGCTGCAGTGCAGCCCGACCAGCGATGGCAGCGCCGCAGCCGTCGTCGTCAGCGAAGATTTCGTCAAAAAATACGGCCTCGAAGACCGCGCCATCGAAATCGCCGGCATGGCCATGGCCACCGACCTGCCGAGCTCCTTTGAAGACAGCTCCATCAAACTCGTCGGCTTCGACATGACCCGCAAAGCCGCCCAGAGCGTCTACGAGCAAAGCGGCCTCGGCCCCGAAGACATCGACGTTATCGAACTGCACGACTGCTTCTCAGCCAACGAACTGATCACCTATGAAGCCCTCGGCCTTTGCCCCGAAGGCAAAGCCGGCGAACTCATCGACTCCGGCGCCGTTACCTACGGCGGCCAATGGGTCGTCAATCCCTCCGGCGGTCTGATTTCCAAAGGCCATCCGCTCGGAGCCACCGGCCTTGCGCAATGCGCCGAACTCAACTGGCAACTTCGCGGCATGTGCGATGTTCGCCAGGTGCCCAACGCACGCGTTGCGCTTCAGCACAACCTGGGCCTGGGCGGTGCAGCCGTCGTTACCATGTACCGCCCCTATGCCGGCTAATCCATAGCCTTCATCCTGCTATCACCCCGTAGAAACCGGCCAGACGACGCGTATTTTCAACATTTCACCTCGTCTGGCCGGTGTTTTTCTTTTTCCAAGAGTTTTTCAGCATGAACACACAATCCACCGACTCCGTGTTACGCGCCATCACCACCGACGGCAGCTTCCGACTCATCGCGCTCGATGTCTCCGACACCGCCCGCGGCATCCTCAAAGCCCAGAACATCACCGCCGCCCCCGACGGCTCGCCACTCCAGCAGCGCGGCCGCACCCTGGCCGAACTTGTCGCCGGCGCCGTGATGCTCCGCCAGGCCATGTCACCCGATTACCGCCTGCAAATCGTCCTCAAACAAAACAACGTCGGAACCATCACCGCCGATGCCTTCCCCGAAGGACTCACCCGCGGCCTCGTCCAGCTTCCCGACGACCAACAAATCACCTTCGGCGAAGGCACCCTGCTCACCGCCATCCGCGCCATGCCCAACGACGATCTCCACCAGGGCGTCGTCGAAACCACGCCCGAAGACGGCGTCTCCCAGGCCCTCATGACCTACCTTTCTAGCTCCGAGCAAGTACATTCCGTCATTGCCGTCGGCAGCGTCTGGGACGCCGACGGCATCCTGCAATTCGCCGGCGGCTACCTGGTCCAGCTTCTGCCCAACGCCGACATCAACACCCTCAGCACCATCACCGACGAGCTCGCCAAATCCCACCACATCGAAACCCTGCTCGAGCAAACGCAGGCCAACCCCACCAAACTTCTGCGCGCACTCTTTTCCAAAGAAGTCGACTACACCCTGCTCGACCAGAACCCGGTCTACGCCGGCTGCAACTGCAGCCACGACCGCGTCGTCGGCGCCCTCCTCACACTCGGTCCCGACGACCTGGCCGCGCTCTTTGAACAAGAAAACTCCGTCTCTACCAGCTGCGATTACTGCGGCGTCAGCTACGAAGTCACCCGCGACCAGATTCTGCCCCTGACCTGAGGCCGAGACAAAGACATCCCCCCTAAATTTCTGAAAATCTGACGTTTACGCTTCGTCGTCCGGCTCACCGGACGCATCCCCGGATTCCGAAACTTCCGAATCTTCCGAAACTTCCGAATCTTCCAAAACTTCGGAATCCGCAGCAGCCTCTGAAACTTCCGATTCTTCCGACTCTTCCAAAATCTCGTCGTCAAAAAACACGACCGCGCGCGTTTCATGCGCGTACATCATCAAAATTGCCGGCCAGGGGATTACGCAATAAAACCCTTTGCCGCCAAACGACAACGTGCACCGCACCGATTGCCGGTCGTACACAAAGTCCGAAATCCCAAAACGCAGCGAGAAATCCAGCCGCAGCTCTGGATTGTTCTTAAACTGCGGCGGCACCTGCACATCATCACGGGTCGCATCGATCACCAGCATGACCTTGCTGTCGCGAATCCAATCGCTGAACAATCGCAACCGCTCATGAATCCGGGGATCGCCAAACGACAGCACACCGCCCGAGCTTTGCGTCGCCCCGGCCTGCTTTTCAGCCTTTCTCTCCGCCAGGCTTTGTACCTTCGCAGGTGCTGATGTTTCCGACGTTTTCTTCTCAGAAACATCCTCGGCAGCCGCACGCGCCCGCCCAAAATCCACGCGAACAACATTGTCCGGCGCCGCGCCCTTCTCATGATTTTCGTTATCTTTGCTCACACGCTCTCCCTTCAAGGATGCAGACTTTTTTAATCCAACCTACTTCGATGCATTCCGTTACGGCACTGCCTGAGACGCTTCCATCCCATCGCTCTTCACCGGCGGCTGTCCCGTCTTTACAACGCATTGCGCAAACGTCGTAATCGCAAGACTGAACGAAATCAGCACGACCACAATCAACCCGGCGCGCTTCCACGACAGTGTATCCTGCTTCAAAATGCCCAGGTCCCGCCCCATCTGCGCAGCACCTTCATGCTCCGGCGACAACTCCAGCGAATGCTTGCACAGATCGACCGCCAGCAAGCGATCCTCCTGCTCGCCGCTTTTTCTCCAGCGCCCGTAATACACCTGCGCAAGCAAATAATGCGGGTCCAGGCGCACCGGCGAGTAGAGCGCGGCGTGTAAGAGCAACTCGGAGGCTTCGTCGAAACGTTTGGCGGCAATCTCCTTTCTGCCCTTCTCCGTCAGCTCACGCGACAGCTTATCGGCCATTTCGGATTCCTCATCCGTCATGCCACTGGCCACCGCCGCCATCCGCAACGCCTCACTATCAGGCAACCGCTTGCCGCCTTCTTCAAACAGCGCAAGCGCCCGCTCCAGATAATTTTCTAATACTTCATTTGTCATTACGATCACCGCAAACACGCCATTGGCCACGGGGTCATGGAAAAACCCGCAGGCCCGAAACCTGGTCGCAGCACCCTACAATCACCTGCGCGCGAACGCCAAACCAAAACTGCACAATCTGCCGGCATCTTCCGCGCCTCAAAAACCTGCAATGCCTCACAACGTCTCGCGCACTTCCAGCTGCAATGAACTCGAATGCGCCGCGTCATCCATCACCACAATCGAGTTCTGGCCCACCGCCGGCGTCCACCAGAGCGACGCGCCTTGTTCCACGCGCCCCAGAAACTCTCCATTAACAAACCAGCTCAGCCCGCCCGAATTCCCCGACAACGCCCCGCCTTCTGCCCGCAGTTCCACCTTTTGATGCTCCGGCGACAGCCCCGGAATCAGCACCAGCACCTGCCCCGAGCGCGGCGAAACAATCCGCGGGCCGCCCTCCACCTGCGCACTTTCCAGCGCTCCCGCACATCCCGGCGCATAGTCCGGCAATGCCGACATCGCCCCGGCATGACGCTGCGCCCCGGACAGCTCCTCCGACAAAAACCGGCGCACGCCCGCCGGCCACACCACAAAACTCTTCGACGTGTACGCCCGCCCCGCCCGGCAACGACGCGTCAACAGCAATCCCGTCGCATCCTCCACATCGCGCCGCACATGGTACGGACACACCCGCGTCGGCACCTGACTCTCCAGCGCCCAGGCCTTCCGCGTATGCTCGCACGCCTCACCCGGCACATGCCCCGAATACGCGCACACCTCGATTTCCCGCAAATCATCCGGCCGCGCCGGCTCCCGACCACGCTGCATCCATCCCCGCCCGTTCAAACCCTCCAACACATCAAACAAAACCGGCGCCGCCCGCTCCCCGCCCACCAGCGCCGCATTCGAGCGATTGTCCAGATTCCCCATCCACACCACCGCCGTAAAATTCCCCATAAACCCGGCCGTCCACGCATCCCGGTGCCCGTAGCTCGTCCCCGTTTTCCAGTGCACCACCGGCCCCGCGCCCCCAGGCTGGCGACGCGCCGGGAAGTCCGGCCGGTCCCGCTTTGCCAGCGACTGCGCCGTCAGCCACGACGCTCCCTGGCTATAAATCTCCAACCCTTCCGCCTTGTTCTTCGCGCCTGCCTTCGCACCAGCCTGCACAACCTGCATCGGCACATACCGCCCGCCCCGCGCCAGTGTTGCGTAGAAATCCGCCACCTCCAGCGCCGAAACCTCCCCCGCCCCCACAGCCAGCGACAACCCGTAATGCCCCGCCACCCTGCGCAATCCCGAAGCCCCCATCTGCTGCATCTGCCCGACCAGCGTTTCCACACCGATTTCGCCCAGCAGCCGCACAAACGGAATATTCAGCGACAACGACAACGCCTCCTCAAGCTCCACCAGCCCCATAAACTTCCCCGTATAGTTTTCCGGCCGGTAACTCCCGCTCGCAAACGGCACGTCTTCCACCAGAAACCCCGGCAATGCCAGCCCCCGATCAATCGCCTCCGCATAGATCAACGGCTTGAGCAACGAGCCCGGCGAACGCAGCGCCGCAAACGCCGGAATCTGCGCGCCCGCCGCCCCCGAAAACTCAAAGTTCCCCACCAACGCCCGCACCTCACTCGCCTCATGGTCCATGACCACCACCGCCGCGTTCTCGATCCCCAGCCGCCGCGCTTCGCCCTCATAACTCTGCAAAGTCCGCGCCGCGAGCCGCTGCATGCCCGCATCCAGCGTCGTGCGAATCCTCTCCGAACCCGCGCCCGAACGCCCGCCCTCCCCCTGCGTCAAATAACCCTGCATCAACCACATCGCCGCATGCGGAATCTCCCGCGCAAATGGCTGCAACGCCCGCGGCACCTCACGGCTCTCAGCCTCCGCCCCGACGGCCTCCTCAAAAACGCCGACCTCCACCAGCCGCCGGACAACCTTTGCCCGCGCCCTGGCCAGCCGCTCCGCATTCTCCGCCGACGGATACCGCCCGTTCGGCCCCTGCGGAACCGCCAGCAACACCGCAATCTCCCCCTCGCTCAAATGCGCCGCCGAATGCCCGAAATAGCTCTGCGCCGCCGCCTCCAACCCCTCGATATTGCGCCCGAACGGCAAAAACCGCACATACGCCCCCAGCACCTCTTCCTTCGATAAATGCATCTCCAACTGAATCGCCCGAAACGCCTCGATCCCCTTCGAGCGCAACGTCCGCGGCCGTGGCTCCAACAACCTCGCGAGCTGCATCGTAATCGTCGACGCCCCCGACTCCACGCGCCCGCTGCGCACATTGCCCAGCGCCGCGCGCCCGATCGCCAGCACATCCACGCCCGGATGCGTCCAGAAACGCCGGTCCTCAAACGCCACCAGCGCCTCCACATACGCCGCGTCGATTTCCTCCAGCGGCCGCCCGATCCGCCACTTCTCATCGGCCGACAAAAAAACATACGCCGGCTGCCCGTCGCGATACTCCACCACCACACTGTCCCGCGCCCCCAATCGCTCCGGCAGCGGCATCCACCACGCAGTCCCCAACACACTCGCCAGCGCCACCACCAACACCAACAGCCCCGACGCCACCAGCCGCCAGACCCGCCGCCCCCAAAATCTCCCTGCCAGCCACCTCATCCAGATTCCCTTTCGCCAGGCATTTTCCAACCGCCAACGGCCTCCAAATCCCTGCCGACACGCCTTTGTAGACCTCTCAACCTCTTTTTTGCGTGTTCACACGCCCTTTACGAGCTCTCAACCTATTTTTCGCGTGTCCACACGCCATTTCACAGGTCCCAAACCTATTTTTTGCGTGTCCACACGCCATTTCCAACCTCTCAACCTCTCAGTCGCCCTGACGACACGCCATTTCCAACCTCTCAACCTCTTATTCACCCTGACGACACGCATTTTCAGCCCGCCAACGGCCTCAAACCCTCTGTCGACACGCTTTTCCAACCTCCCAACCTCTTAATCCACCCTGACGACACGCATTCTCCAACCTCCCAACCTCTCATCTGCCCTGACGACACGCATTTCCAACCCACCAACGGCCCCAAAACCCAGAACCACACCCACACAAAGCCGCGAAGCCGCCAGACCCATTACCTTTGCCTTTTTCCTTCGTTACCTTCTTCTTTCATTACCTTCGCGACAATTCGCGACTTCGCGACTTCGCGTGCGCTTTTTGCCTTTGCTGTGTTTTTCCTTCGCGGCTACGCGCCTTCGCGAGAGACACGCCTTTGCCTTTGCTATCTTTTTCCTTCGCGACAATTCGCGACTTCGCGACTTCGCGTGCGCCTTTTGCCTTTGCTCTGTTTTTCCTTCGCGACTCCGCGGCTTCGCGAGAAACACGCCTTTGCCCTGGCTCTGTTTTTCCTTCGCGGCTCCGCGGCTTCGCGAGAGACACGCCTTTGCCTTTCCTCAGTCGACGTCCTCACTCCATTCCCCATAAATCCGCGCCTTCCCACCGGCCTCACGCGCCCAGATCCGCGCATCATACATGGCCTCCACCTCCACCGGCGGCATCGTAAACGCACCAGCCGTCACGGCGCGCAGGGCATAGACCAGCTCCACGGTTTCCCCGGCCAGAATCGTTCCAATCGCCTCCAACCGGTCGTCGCGGACATACATATATTCCACATTCCATGCGATGGGCTCATTTCTATTGCGGCCAGAATAATCATCGTAATCGCTGCGCGGCCGCGGTTTTTGCGCCCACTCTGGCAGCGCCCCGCGCCCGAGCCGCGGGTTCTCCACTTCCCACCCGGCCGGAAAACGATCCTGCAAAACCGCATGATAAATCGTTTCTTTCGATGTGTTTTTGATGGAGATTTTCGCGAACACCATTTCACCGACCTGCATCGTATCGAGATCGATCGGAGAGCCTTCTGCATTCAGATGCTCGCGTGTGATGGCCAGACTGTTGCCGCCAAGCGGTGCATGTCCGGCGGTGCGCACGCCTTCGCTTCCGATGTAGGCATAGAGTTTCCCGCTCGATTTCGAAGCCAGTTGCAGTTCCAGCCGGTCGTATTCACTGGCGCGCGCCAGCGACCAGGTACGGTCGGATTTTGCGCCGCTACCGGCGCCTTTCACCTGCGGCGCCACTTCCCGGCCATTGGCCAGCAATTTGACCTCACCAAAGCTCGATGCACTGCCCTGGATCCATTTACCCAGTGCCGTGGTGCCCCAGGCGAGTTCCTGCGTGGTGTAGTAGGCGCTGTTTTGTTGGGCAGAGAGTTCGGTGGCGACCATTTGGGCGAGCGGTTCTCCGGCCGGATCGTTTTTGAACAGATCGTAAAACACACTGAGCATGAACGCGCGGCGACGCGTATCCGAATAGAACGAATAGCCGGTGCTGCGCTGGCTGGAAATTGCGGAGGTGTCCAGATCTTTCAAGAATTTCTCATGACGACGATCCCCCGTTAAATACAACGCCGCTTTGAGCAAATATTCTTGCTCGGCTTTTTCCTGCGTGAGCCGTGCGGGCAGCTCCTTGATCAGATGCGTCAGCCGCGCCTTGCGCCCACGCCCGGCCCGCGCCAGCACATACTGCATATACGCCTCCTCGCCGCCGAGCTGCCCGACGCCGGCATTGAGCGATTTTTCGATGAACGACAGCGTTTCCTCCAGACGCTGCGGCGGCACCGTGTAGCCGGCATCGCGCGCATCCAAAAGCAGATGCGTCGCATAGGCTGTGCCCCAAAAGTGCGCGTCGCCACCGCCCGGCCAGTACGAAAAACCACCGCCCGGAAGCATCATCGAAAAGATCCGCTCGATTCCGGCCTCCACGATCGCATCAACGTCGCCGGCACTGGTGGCCAGCGTTGGATCGGCCTGCTGCAAAATGCTCGAAACATACAACAGCGGGCGAACCGTCGAAGTCGTTTGCTCAAGGCAGCCGTAGGGGTAACGCACCAGGTATTTCAAGTGATCAAAAGCACCGGCAAAGGGCATCGTCGTCACCCAGATTGTGCTGCGCTCGCTGGTCGGCACCCAGCCCTCCAGATACGGCGTCAGATCGGTCACGCCTGCCTCAAGCTCGACCGCCTGACGTCGGCGCTCAAACGGCCCGGAAGGCACAAAGGGCACATCCAGCTCATCGAACGACTCCAGATCGTCGGCCTGCGCCCGGACCACAAACTTCGCCGCGCCGGATTCTCGCAGCGCCGTGAACTCAAAAACCACGCGCTCGGATTGTCCATCCTCAAGCCGAATCGTGCGCCGCGGACTGCCCTGCATCCGCACAACCGCGGCCTGATCTTTGGCCACCAGTCCGCCCACGGGCAGCTCCTCTACCTGCAAGCTCACATGCACCGTACGCGGTTTGCCCGAAAGGTTGCTCACAAACACCGGCACTTCGGCGCGGTCGTGCGCGGTCAAAAAGCGCGGCAGCGTCGTCTGAATCGTGAGCGGATCGCGCACCACAACCTGCGCTTCCGCACGCCCGGTCCGCTGCTTGCCGGTCACCACCGCCATGACCCGAAGCGCGCCGCGATACTGCGGCACTTCGAATTCCAGCTCCAGCTTGCCGCTGGCCGGAACTTCCACAACGCCCGACCACAGTGCCACCGGCTTGATCGGCATCACGCGCGAAACCGGATCGGCCAGCGCATCGGCCTCCGCACCGCCGCCCGTGCTGCTGGTCGTGCCGCCGGGCTGCATTTGCATCGCCCAGCCAACCGTTTCATAGGTCTGCACACCCAGCGCCCGGCGCTCAAACAAACTGCGCGACAGATCCGGCGTACCAAACCGCGTCAGTTGCAACACGCCTTCATCCACGATGGCCACCGTCGCAAAGGTCGGCTCGGCGACCGCGCCCGTATCCAGTTGGACGTTGAGCTTCGAATTCGAGCGCACTTCTTCGGGCACCGTCAGTTGCACGTCGCGCACATAATCTTGCGGCACCACGCGCAGCGAAACCACGCCATAGCTGCGCTCCGGCATGAACGCCTGCGCCGATTCCTGATACGGATTTTTTACCACCAGCGCGCTTGCGTAGACGTTGGGCACAAAGCGCCCGAGCGTAAACGTCCAGGTGTTTTTGCCCGCCTCCACATCGATCCACTCCGAGGCTTCGAGCTGGTTGGTCTCGGCCGTCATCAGGGCGCGACCTTTGAACGGCGCCTCAAACTCGACCGTGACCGGCTGCCCCACACGCACTTCCTCGGGGCCGGTAATCTTCAAACCCACCGGCCGCAACGGCGCCGGCGTACGAGAAGACGCGTTGTGCGAAAGTGTCCCGCGCAATTCATCCTCATACGCGCCCGCCACCCAGACCTGCTCGATTTCGAGTTCCGACATCGCATTGCCCGCACGCAGCCGGATCACGCCGCCCGCATACGGATTCGTCATCCCGGGCATATCCACACTAAAGCGCCCGTTCTTCACCGCCACCTTCTGGCGCCCCTCCAGCGTCAGGCTCCGCTCGCGCTGGTATTCGCTTTCCCCGGTTTCCTCGTTATAAAACCAGTTCGATTGCTGGTTCACCGTATAGCTTTCCAGCACAAGCTCGCTGACGTCCTTGACCGGCGTCCCGTTCCAGTCCACGACCACGCCCGAAAAACGAAACGCCTGCCCGTACTCCACCTCAATTTTCGGCGATTCCAGGCCGACATAAAACTTCTCTGGATGATACGCCACGCGCGAAGTTCCCACCGTGGTGCGACCGCTTCCGGCCTCAAACACCGAGGCCGTCATCAACACCTGACCCGGCACCTGAAACCGCGTCTGATCGTTGAGTTTCGGGCACGCAAGCTGCGCAACGCCCTGCTCGTTCAACGTGCCCGTCACCGCTCCCAGATCCAGCCCCGCGCTCCGTTCCGGGGCCTCCGCGCTCCAGCCATAATGAAGCTGGCTGTTGAATTTTGGCTGAAATTTCGTCGCCTCCAGCCGGCAACGAAGCTCTACGTTGCTATCCGCCGCCGAGCCGCCAAACAGATATTCAGCCTTCACTTCGGCCATCACCGCTTCATCGACCTGATAATCCGTGCGCCCGGCCCGCACCTCGACGCGCATGCGTTCCGGCACAAATTCCTCCACATTGAAGCGATAATTCTCCAGCGCATGATTGCCCACCCGCACTTCCAGCGTATAGGTGCCCGTCGCCGCAAAATCACCAAACGACGGCTCCAGCACAACCATGCCCGCCGCGTTGGTCGTAGTCATCGTACGCGAAATTTCCTGCCGCCGGGGATCTTGCAAACGCAACTCGACCGGCAATCCTTCTTTGGGCGCCCGATCATCACGACCACGCACTACGGCCACCAGATGCGCCGTTTCCCCCGGACGATACACGCCCCGATCGCTGTAAACCGCAGCATGATATGGCGTTTCCCGCACATACGGCGTGCCCTGCACCGGCTCGCTGTCGGTATTCAAACCCACATCGCTGTACTTCAGATACGTCATATCCTGGCCCTTCGTCGCAATCAGCGCGAAAGGCTCCGTCGGATCGACATCCGAATCCGCTCCCTGCACCGCACAACCACCCGACACATCGGTTGTGCAACGCCCCACCACATGCCCGCTCGGGCGCACAAGCTCGATCTGCACATCCTGCAGCGGCGCATTGGTTCCCATCGCAAGCGCCCACACATCCACCCGCGCGCTGCCCGGTTTGCCCGGCTGCGGCGCCCCACGCTTGGCCACCAGATTGATATCGGTCACCAACAAACGCGCCACATCCACCGCAGTTCTCTCCGACGCATAAGACTCCACAGGCTTTGCATGCACATCCGCAATCAAAATTTCGTAAACGCCCTGTTTGGGTTCGGCGAGCATTTGACGGATGTTGAGCCAGGTGGTGGTCTGGGTGTCGAAGGTGCCGCGCAGGGCGACCTTTTCTTCCAACACAATATCGGACGTGCGCGAATTGGCGCGTTCGCCCTGGCCGCTCAACCAGAACACCAGGTTGCGCAGCGGAATATGGCGCACCATCACCTTCATCTCGTCGACGTTCATGTGGCGAATCGCCAGATTGGTCCAGGCGTCGCGCGGCAAATAACGCCCGCGACTCACAAACTGCAGCGTAGGCCGCCGTGCCGGCACCGCAATCGAGCGCTCGAACGCCTGCTTGACCATCCCGCCGTCCACCGAACGCGCACCCGGCTTGATCCGCATCGTGTACGTGCCCCGCGAAAAATCCCCGAAGATCCGAAAACCATTCTCGGCCGCAGCCACCCTAAACTTCACCGGCGGCTCAAACTGAATCGACTCCGCCGCATCTTCCGGCTTCAACACGCAGCGACGCGACAGCCGATAGCTGTTGTCCGTATTCCGGTCCCAGTAATACCGGTCTCTTTGTTTGACAGCGCCGTCCGAACAGATCACATCGATCAAAAATCCATCGGCCCCTTCCGAAAGAATGGCCTGAAACACTTCCACAGTCGGCGCATCCACCAGCGTTGCTTCCGCCACGCCGGCTTTCGCCGAAACATCCTGCGAATACGGCAATCCGGCATCCAGCTTCAGGCGAACCACGCGATCTACGGCAATTCGGTCGGATTTCAGCCTCGCCCCGATCATATTTTCCGCGCCCACATCAAAATACGTCACATCCTGGACCGGCCTGCCATCCACCTCCCAGCTCGCCAGATCTCGCAACGCATTAACCTGCACACGCGCCGAAAACCGCACCACCATCGAAGCCGATTTCACCTTCGAAGTCGTATCCAACCCCACATTCTCAATGCCCAGCAGCTTGAATTCTGGCGTCTGAAACTCGTAGGTCCACGGCTTCTCCGGCTGCACGACACCGCGCATCGTCTCGACCGACTCCAGCCGCACCCGATACGTAGTGCTCGGCTCAAACCCATCCACCGGCACAAAACGCAAACTTGCCGGCCCGACAAATTTCAACTCTCCAATCGTAGCCGGCTCCACCACCAGACGCGTCCCCTCCCCCGCAGCACTCGGCCCTTCAGGCTGCACGGCACGGTAAAAATCCACCGACAAAAAGTCCGGAATGCCGTCCACGGCTCCCACCGCCCGAAACGCCGGCCGCAATTCCTCCGCCGTCCACGGCCTTTCCTTCGGCTCGGATTCCCCCAGCTCCCAGTCCGCCTCCGGCTCCTGCTCCTGATTTTCGGCAACCCCGGACGCGTCCTGCTTCTTATCGCAGCCCGCTCCAACAGCCAGAAGACCCATCAACACCCAGAACACCACCCAACGCGTCATCGCAAACCCCTTTCCTATCCAATATCCACCACGTCCAATCACGCTCAGCCTGCAAACTTCAAAAAACTTTTACTCCTTCTCGTACCAAATACAATTCAGACCGCACAGCGCCCCTGCAAATCCCCTCATTGCTCCGCCTTCCGCCTCGCGCTACAACTACCTGCAGACAAAATTTCCCCCTGTAACCCGAGTACAAAATTGCCTCTTTCCTCTCTCCCCAGATTTGCTCTCCTCACCGGATTTTGCACACTCCTTGCGGCCTGCACGCCTCCCACTCCCTGGCACGCCGCAACGCTCACCACAGAATCCCGCCCCGATTCCACCTGCATCACCCAGCTCCACACCTCCATCAACGACATACTCGCTGCCGAAACCACCGGCATCACCATGAACGAAGCCGACCTCCAAAAATTCATCGACACCGGAGCCCTCGACCAGACCTTAAACCTCTACGGCGGCCGCCAGATCCGCCACTGGACGCTCGCCATTTTCGAAGATGCCCCCACCTGCGCCGTCTACAACCACGCGACCACCCGCATCGACCTGATGACCCAAGCCGAAACCACCGAACAACGCCCCCTACGCACCGGCTCCACCAAACATCAAAACGCGCGCCGTCCCCTCCCTGTCTGCACCTGCACCCGCTCCTAATTCACGCGCTCACCGCCATCACGCCCGAGAACTCTCCCATGCACAAACTCCTCAAACCATTTCTTTTCCCCGCCCTTCTCACAACCCTTCTCCTTGCCGGCTGCGGCGACAGCACGCTTTCCAGCCCCAACCACTCGCCAGATTCCTCCAACCAGGACACGCACGATTCCACGGCCGATACCGACAGCACCACCCACGACACCACCGATTACCAGGACATTCTTGAAGACATCGAAGACATCGAAGACATCGAAGACACCCACCCGGACACGTCCGAACCCGAACCTGACATTGCAGAACCCGAACTCGACGTATCCGAACCCGAACCCGACATTGCAGAACCCGAACCCGAACCCCCCTCCTGGGCCTGCACCACCGTCCCCTGCACCGCCGTCGACACCACCACAACACTCGCCAAAATGAAGGCCATCGACGCCTGCGCCTTCGAACTCGCCCTCGAAAAACCACTGACCGACGGCACCCAGCTCGCCGACCAACTCCTCGACCGTCTCCAATCCGAAGGCATCGGCCAGCGCGTCACCCTGACCGACGTCCTCGGCAGCCTGAACCGCAGCGGCCAATCCGGCCTCTCCAGCGCCAACAACACGCGCCTGGCAGGTCTAAACGCCACCGGATTCCGCTGGAACTCCGGCGACATCAACGTCGACTACTGGTACCCGCAAGGCATCACCGGCTCCAGCGACGCCACCGCCAACGGCCTCGTCAACGGCCGCAAACTCATCATGGTCGCCTGGTACCACAAAACCGACGAGCGCCCCACCCGCGGCGCTCGCGTCAGCCTGGCCGACATCACCGACCCCAATAACATTACCTACCGACACCTGCTCCTCGTCGACCCCATCAGCACCCCGAGCGGCCCGAACTTCAAAGCCGCCGAATACGACGGCGGCAACGCCCTCCACGCCGGCGGCATCGTCTGGTACGGCGACTACCTCTACGTCGCCGACACCTCGCGTGGCCTGCGCATCTACGATTTGTCCCGCATCTTCAAACCCAACAAAGTCGACGCTGCCACCCGCATCGGCATCAGCGCCGGCCGCAGCGACGCCCACACCTACGCCTTCGCCGTCCCCCGTATCGCCCGCTTCCGCCTGACAAAAGATTCCTGCCCGACCCGCTTTTCCTTCGTCGGCCTCGACCGCACCACCACCCCGCCCACCCTCACCACCGGCGAATACTTTGCCGACCACCACAACGGCCGCGTCGTCACCTGGCCCCTCGACTCCACCACGCATCTACTGGAAACCCGCCGCGGCACCACCCGCGCAGCCGCCGCCTCCGTCATCGGCCAGACCCGCGTCCAGGGCGCCCTAACCGTCGGTCAGGACTACTACTTCTCCGCCTCCAGCCAGAACGGCAGCTACGGCCGCCTTTACACAAACCGCCCCGGCCAGAACAGCCGCTCCGTCACCTGGATCGCCGGCACCGAAGACCTCTACCACGATCGCCAGACCGGCCGCATCTGGTCACCCGCCGAACACCCCGGCGCCCGCGACGTCGTCTCCATTCCCCGCGCCAACATCCAATAACTCCTCACCGCCTCCCAGCCACCCGCGCAGCCGGGTGAAACCCGTGCCACGACCTCACACACCACCACCCGCGCAGCCGGGTGAAACCCGTGCCACGACCTCACACACCACCACCCGCGCAGCCGGGTGAAACCCGTGCGAAGCGCTGCATCTGTTCTACCCCCCGGTGAATCCGGGGGCCACGACGGGCCATGACGGGATACACAACGGGGCACGACGACTCCACAACAGGGCCACGTCTACGCACACACCCCAGGCCCTGCCCAAACGTGCCTACATTTGTCCCGAACATGATGGCTTTCACCCCCGCCCGCGAGGACTCCCCATGGCCAGCACAGAAACAACCACCCATACCGTAGCTCAATTCGACGACCTCCAGGACGGCCAGATGAAACAAGTCTCCGTCGCCGGCCTGGACATTCTCCTGGTCCGCGTCGACGGAAAATACCATGCCATGGGCGCACACTGCGTCCACTACGGCGCTCCCCTCGTCAAAGGCGTTTTGACCGGCAACCATCTGATTTGCCCCTGGCATCACGCGGTCTACGACGTCACCACCGGCGATCACATCGAACCACCCGGCCGAAACTGCCTGACCAGCTTCTCCATAACCATCAACGGCCAGGACGTCGACCTGACCGTCACGCGTGGCGCCAGCGAACACCGCATGCCTGACTTCTGCAAAGCCAACAAAGACGACCTGCGCGAAATCGGCATCGTCGGCGCCGGTGCCGCCGCCAGCATGGCCGCAGAAACACTGCGCAAAGAAGGCTTCACCGGCAAAATCACGCTTCTTACCTACGAAGACGACTTTCCCTACGACCGCCCCAACATCAGCAAAGAATATATGGCCGGCGAAGCCGACCCGGAATGGATGCCGCTGCGCTCACCCCAGTTTTACGCCGACAACGAAATTTCGATTGTCTTCGGCCGGCGCGTCACCAACGTCGATCTCCGCACCCGCGAAGTCACCTTCGACGACGACGAACGCCGCACCTTCGACATGCTCCTATTAGCCACCGGCGGCACGCCCCGCACGCTTCCCGTCCCCGGCGCCGACGGCAAAAACGTCTTCCTGCTCCGCACCATGCACGACGCCGACCAGATCCTGGAGCGCCTGGCCGACATCCGAGACACACGCCGCGTCGTCATCATCGGCTCAAGCTTCATCGGCATGGAAGTCGCTTCATCACTCCGTCACCGCGATGTCGAAGTCACCGTCGTTTCCACCGACAAAGTCCCCTTCGAAAAAAACCTCGGCCCCCGCGTCGGCCGCTTCCTGTTCAACCTGCACCAGCAACACGGCGTAGAATTCCACCTCGACGCCTCCGTCGAACGCATCGAAAGCAGCGACAACGGCACAGCCACCACAACCACCGTCCTCGCCGACGGCACGCGCCTCGAATCCGACCTCGTCATCGTCGGCATCGGCGTCCGCCCCGCCACCGACTTCATCCAGGGCACCACCCTCAACAAAGACGGCAGCCTCACCGTCGACGCCTCCATGAAACTCACCGACCCGGCCTGCCCCAACGTCTGGGCCGCCGGCGACATCGCCACCTTCCCTCATCCACAAACCGGTCAACCCATCCGCGTCGAGCACTGGCGCCTGGCCAACCAACACGGCAAAATCGCCGGCTGCAACATGGCCGGCAACTCCAAAACCTATCAAGAAGTCCCCTTCTTCTGGACTCGCCACCACGGCACCACCCTCAAATACGTCGGCCACACCCAACAATGGGACAACATCACCTTCGATGGCTCCCCCGAATCCGGCGATTTCGTCGCCTACTACATCAAAGATGGCCGCGTCCTGGCCGCCTGCGGCACCCGCTCCCACGCCCTCACCCAGATCCACGCCCAGTTCCACCGCGGCGAATTCCCTCAGCCCCCCATCCACCCCACCTCCGAGGACTCCGCTCAACTCTAATCTCCCCTAAACCACGCCAGCTGCAAAAATTGGGCGGCACACAACGTCCTCACCCCACGTTTCACGTGGGGCTAAAACAGAAGCTGCGCTACGCTCGGGTTCCACCCGGCTTCGCAGTGCCCCTTTCTTGCCTTTGCCGTGCCCTTCCTTCGCGCCTTCGCGCGAGACACGCCGTTCCTTTACTCCCCTTCGCGCCCATTCGCGCCTTCGCGTGCGCCTTTTGCCTTTGCCGTGCCTTTGCCGTTGCCCTGCCGTCGCCCTCCTCCACCTACAAATCATCCCGTACCATCCGCCACCCCGCCGTCCCCTCATTCAACACAGCCGGCAACCCGCCGCGATCAATCTTCCTCTTAAATCCCGCCCCCGCATAAGCCTCCAACGACACAATCCCCTGTGCCGAAAACTCCAGCACCGCAATCGACTGCTCCGACACGTCTTCACTTCCTACCAGTCGCCGCGGTCCCGACCCCAGACAACTCATCCCCACCAGCCGCAAAGCATCCCGCCGCCCCGGATAATATGCATGGTGATGCCCCGAAATCATCATATCCACGCCATATTCCACCAACATCTCCTCCAGCGCCGCATCCCCCATAATTTCATGTTCGCGCCCGCTCGCGAACGGATACAACGGCACATGCCCGAACATGACCTTCACCGCCTTATCCTTATGACGCTCCAGAATCCCACGAAGCCACGTTCGCTGATCGCCATCGATTGGCCCGGTCGTCGTCGCATCCATCGACACAAACAGCGCCGGCCCCACCTCAAACGCGTAGTACAGTGGATAAAAACTATGATCCACAAACTTCACATCCGGCACCCGCGCCTGCCACTCCTTCACAAACTGCACCCGTTCCTGCACAAAATTCGCACTGCCCGACGCATCGTGATTGCCCGGCGTCACCGCAAACGGAATCCCCGCCGCCGCCAGCGGATCACTCACCGCCGCATGAAAAGCCCGCCACATCCCTTCATAATCAAGCCCGCCGCGCTGCCCGGCCACCATATCCCCGGTCGAAATCACCACGTCCGGCTTCAGCTCCCCGGTCAAAAACTTAACCCCCTCATGCACCGCCTGCCCGTATTCTTTCGACCCGTAGCTGCCGTTCATATCCGACACAATCGCAACCCGAAACACCTTCTCTTGCTCTTGCGCAGACTCGGTCTCCTCGAAGCTCCCCTTTTCAGGCTCGGCCTCCACATCCGCAACTGCCTGCGCCACCACCGAGACCTCCTGCACCGGCTCCGGCGCCCCGTCCACATCCGACGCCCCCACCAACTGCCATCCTGCCAACAGCCCCACCATCACCAGACTACTGAACCGCCCTGCCAGACCTGCTGCCATCGAACCACATTCCGCCGTTAAACGATTTGCCTACAACACGCCGTGCTGACACTATAACCTGCCCGGCGCTCCGGCTCGCCAGTCTGTGCCCGGTCCGCCCCCCTGTCAAAGTTTTGGACATTTCAAATTTTATATAAATTTCTATTGTAAGGAGCCCACGCCATGCCTCACATCACCACTGCCGACGGCTGCAACCTCTTCTACGACACCCACGGCTTCGACGATGCCGACGCCGCCCACAAACCCGTCGTCATCTTCCTCAATGGCATGACGCAGAGCACCCTGCACTGGTCCAGTCACGCCCGTGCCCTGCGCGACCAATACCGCGTCCTCACCTACGACGCCCGCGGCCAGGGCCAGAGCGATATCGGCAACCTCGAACTCACCATCGAACAACACACCGCCGACCTCAGCGCCATCCTCGACCACCTCGGCATCGACCGCGCAAATCTCGTCGGCTTCAGCCACGGCGCACGCATCGCCCTCGGCTTTGCCAACCACGCAGCACACCGCCTCGACCGCCTGATCCTCTGCAGCGCCACCGCCGAACCCACCGCCCTGGCCCGCACCATCATTCGCTCCTGGTACGAAGTCCTACGCCTCGGCGGCCTCGAAGCCATGGCCTGGTCCTCCCTTCCCAACATCCTCGGCAGCAACTACCTCCAACAAAACGAACGCCTCCTCTCCAGCATCATCAAGGCAAGCACCACCCGCAACAGCCTCGAAGGCGTCCTGGCCCTGCTCGAAGCCATGATGAAATACCCCGACCTGGCCGACCTGGCCCAGAACGTTCGCCACCCCACCCTCGTCATCTCCGCCTCCGAAGACCTCCTCGTCACCCGCCCCGGCGCCCAACAACTCGCCGAGCTCTGCCACGGCGAGCACATCGAACTCGAAGGCCTCGGCCACACCATCCCCATCGAGGATCCCACCCAATTCCGCACCACCATCCTCGACTTCCTCCAACGATAACCCACCGCCCCGCAAACCACACCCGCGACCACCCGCGACCCCGTTTTTTAAATAAAAAACGCACCCACGACCACCCGCACACCGGACCCGCAAACTCCAGACCGCGCCCCCGGCCCTCGTACCCACGCCTCCACAATAAAAAACACCCCCGCAAGCCTCGCGCGCGCGACCAAGACCGTTGCGGTCGAACCCGCGACCCTCGCGCACACGGTTTGCGCTTTTCAAAAAACTCATGATCGCACCCGCGACCACCCGCGACCCCGTTTTTTAAAGAAAAAACGCCCCCGCGACCACCCGCGCCCCGCGGGGCGGGGGGGGGGGCGGGGGGGGGCGGGGGGGGGGGCC
>JBEBUW010000056.1:0-27329 GCA_040393065.1 Lujinxingia vulgaris
TCACCAGCGGCAACAGGCGACGGCTCGAGTCCTCGGGCGCAAAAATCCGCACCTGCACCCCCAGCACACTGCCAAACAATGCCGCAGCCACCGCGGAATCATCCACCCCGGCCAACGCAATCGTATCGCCGGCAACCAGATTACCTGCCAGCATCGCGCGCTCTAGAATCTCCGCAACATAACGATCCCGCATGCTGCCGCTCGGATTCATCTGCTCCATTTTGATATAAATCGGAGCCCTGTCCGGATCTCCAAGCTGGCTCAAACGCATCAAGGGCGTATTGCCCACCAGCTCATCCATCTGACCAAAGACTCCCACCGGACGCTTCCCCGCAGCAGCCTGCCTTTTTCTGCCAGAATTCTTATGTGCCATCATTGAATCCCTCACAGCCCTGGCGATTTTGCTGCCCTGTGCTTCCGGTTGCTTGCCGCCGCGCTTCCGTTTCTTTGCTCTCTATCGAGCCGCCAAAGACAAACCCGACCAATCCACTAGGCAATCTCTCTAACGCTCGCTATTTCATCCGTCAATAGCTCGAATTGACGCAACGTTAACATCGCCCACACACGAACTATTCTACCGCCAGGCGCTCCTCAAACCGTTTCCACGGCCTCCTCTTTCATTTCCTCCAACGCCGTCGAAATCCAGGCCTGCCCCTCCAACGTACGATGCACCGGACAACGATCCGCGATCTCCAGCAAACGTACGCGCTGATCCTCGCTCAGCACACCTTCCAGAGAAATTCGCCGCTGAAAATGATCCAGCCGCGCCTTTTCATCAGCCTGCGGATCACGCTCCACCGCCCGCACCTTTCTGTGCGTCACCCGCACATCAATGGACTCCAGCGGCCATTGCTTGCGATCCGCGTACATCCGCAGCGTCATCGAAGTACACGCTCCCAGCGACGCACACAGATAGTCATACGGCGTCGGCCCGGTTTCCGTCCCGCCCAGCGACGCCGGTTCATCCGCACGCAACGAAAACCCGTTCGCAACAATCGCCGTCTCAAATCCGCGCTCCGTCCGCACTGTCACCACCCCATCGCCTGCAAACTTCTCCTCCACCCCGTCCTCCCCCGACCCACGCCCCCCATCGCCTCCAACAAACCGAGTCGCCCAGCTCGCCAGGACCCGCCCCGCATAGCGCGCCACCCTGCGATCCAACATCATATGCCCCGTCCCATCCAACGAAACATAACTCTTCGGATACGACGCCGCCCCGAACAACAAATCTCCATGCGACACGTCCACCACGCCATCCTCCGGCGCATGCATCACCAGGAGTGCCGCCTTCAACGAAGCGACCTCCTCCAGAACCGAGCCCGTGCGAAATGCCTCAATTACTTCTTCCGCCAGCCAGAATTCCTGGCTGCCAATCCGCACATGAACCTTCCCGGCCGCTTCCCGATCGGGATTCTGCTCCAAATTTGTCAACAAACTATCCAGCCGCGCCGGCGCCCCGATCGTCGCCACTGCCCGCACCGACTCGATCTGATTGGCCACCGCAATCGCTGCCGCTCCGCCCAGCGAATGCCCCACCAACAACTTCGGTGACTCAAAATTCGCCGCCAGATACGCCGCCACCGCCTTCAAATCCGAAACATTCGACGCAAGCCCCGCCCGCTCCATCGTCCCCTCACTTTCACCATGCCCGGTAAAATCAAACCGCAGCACCGAAATCCCCTCCGCCGTCAACGCCCGACTGATATGACGCACCATATTCAGATTTTTCGTACACGAAAAACAGTGCGCAAACACCGCATACGCAACCGGATCCCTGCCTTCCGGCAAATCCAACCGCGCCGACAACACCAGCCCTTCTGCATTGAGAATCGAAAGAGAACGCGTCGCCATCACCAGCCTCCATAAAAATTTTCACAGCAATCCAAACAAAAACGCCGACCTGTACTGAATTTGTCTCATATCTCGAAACAAATCACTACAGGCCGGCGCCTCGAGCAAAACCGCTCACATTTCCAACATCACTGCATTACTCGCCCTGGCTGCCTTCTGCACCAAGACCCTGCAGCATCAGTTTCAATGCTTCCGGATCATCCAGCCCCGGCATATCCAGCGCCGGCTGCTCTGCAGGAGCATTCACAACCAGATTGTCCTCATGACGCTCGATCTTCACGTCCTTCTTGAGCTCTTCCAGAAACTGCGTCATCGCGTTGCGAATCAATTCGTTGCCCATCTGCTCTTCAAGCATCGGACGAACTTCCTCAAAAGGAACCAGGCGAGCATCACGACGATCGGTAACTTTGATCACGTGGAAACCGAATTGTGTTCGAACCGGATCCGAAACCTCGCCATTTTTCAGCTTGAAAGCCACTTCCGAAAACTCCGGAACCATGCGATTTTTCGGGAAGAAACCAAGCGCTCCGCCCGTATCCGCACTCGGTCCCTCGGACTTCGTGCGCGCAAGCGCTGCAAAATCAGCACCCGACGCCCGCGCTTCTTTGGCGATGGCCTCGGCCTGCTTTTTCTTCTCCGCAATGGTCGCCTCATCAGCGCCTTCCTCGATCTTGATCAAGATATGGCTGGCCTCAACTTCTTCCGGCTGCTCAAAGCGCTGCTTATTCTCTTCGTAAAACGCTTTAATCTTCTCTTCTTCCACTTCGATATTATGCGATTTCGCAATAATTTTCCGAAGCGCCACATCCTTACCGATGTCCACGCGAATCACATCTTCCGTGATTCGGTTGTGCTCGAGAAAAGACTGATAAATCGACTCATCCGGGAAACGCGCCTTAAAATCACTCAGCGCTTTATCTACTTCTTCAGGCGTCGCAACGATCTTCTCAGCCTCAATCGCGCGCTCGATCAAGAACTCGTCGATGACCATATCGGCCGTCTGCTTTTTGTAGACCTGCAGCATCGGCCCCGGAATATTTCCAGGCATCTGCATCGAACGACGCTCCGCGATCACGTTAAAGCGCTCCGCCGGAATCTCCGTTCCATCGACCGTAGCCACCGGCCCCTTCGCGTAAAACGGAAGCTCTTCTACTTTAATCTCAGAAGCCTTCGCCTCTACATTCTCGCCATCCGTCTTAGCGACTTCTTCCGTCGCTGCTCCTTCGTCTGCCGCCGGCTTGGACTTCGACGAATTACAGGCAACCGTTCCACCCAGCGCTGCCACAATTGCCAGAGCGAAAAGACGTTTTTTTACTGAAAACATGAACTACTCCTTCAAGGAATAACGTATTGTAACGAGACAACTACCGATTCGATGCGCTCGCACACCTATAACCTGATTTCTTCGCGGTCAAGTATCGCAAAGCCGCACATACTGAATCTCGAACTTTCAAACAATGCACGACAGCAGCCATCAACCCCAGTTTGGCTTCCTGCATTCCAATAAACTCCCGAATACCTCTCACAAAGCCCACAAAAGTCCCGTGGCCAGCACGTTAAAAGCCAGCAACAGACGCCACACGCTGAAATTCCAATTTCCAGAATCCAACACAAACGCAAGGATGATCGCTATAAACGGCACAGTCATGCCAAACAACAGCCGCGTCACGCCACCGTGATCCGGAAATTGCGCGGCTACCAACCAGAAAACCAGCGGCAACAGCAAAACCCCGGCCACCGCCTCACCGACTTCCCGGCCCGCTTGCGGCCAAGCAAAACTCCCTGCCCGTGCAACATGCCCCTGAACTTTGGCCTGACCATGATCCTGACACGGCCTCCTGACGACCGCTCCCTCCCCACGCAACGCTCGCTCCACAGAATCAAACGCCGCCAGAACAACGCCAGCATCCTGATACCGATCTTCCACCTTCTTCTCTAATAATTTCCTAAGAAGCGGCCGTATCACCTCCGGAACCTGGTCGATCTCCGCAAGCTCCAACGGCGCCGCCGAAACATGAGCCCGCACCGCCAGTTCCACCGAATCCGCTTTCACCGCCTGAACGCCCGTCAGAACTTCGTAAAATAACAACCCCAGCGCATACAAATCCGCCGTCGGCCCCACCGGCAACCCACGCGCCTGCTCCGGTGCAATATAACGCGGCGTCCCCACCGCAATCCCCTCACGTGTCAACTCCACAATCGACTCGTCCTCCATCCTGGACAATAGCTTCGCCATGCCAAAATCCAGAACCTTCACCCCGTATCCACCCTCTGTCTTTTCCGACAACATAATATTTGCCGGCTTCAAATCCCGATGAATCACCCCGTGCGCATGCGCAATTTGCAATGCCTGCGTAATCTGCCGCGCCACATCAATGGCCACTTCCGGCGCCAGCGGCCGATTGCGCACAACCCGATCCAGCGTCTGCCCCTCGATATACTCCAGCACCATGAAAACAGCCCGCTGCTCCGTCTCACCCCAGTCATAAATCGCAATGATATTGGGATGATTCAGATTCCGAATCACCATCATTTCACGATGAAATCGTCCCCGAGCCGTATCATTCCCAGTACGCGCGCCCGGCGGCAGCGCCTTAATCGCTACCTGCTCGCCGGTTTGCTCATCCGTCGCCCCAAATATTTCGCCGTAAGCCCCCGTCCCGATGACTCTCCCGATCCGGTAGCGCCCGTGCAGCAAATCCCCCCGAACGATACCGTTTTTACCCCTGACTTTCGCTACTGGATCGCTCGACACCATAAAAATCCCCGGCCTGTTCGTGCATGCACACCATCAAAGCATCACGAACCACACAAGCGTAAATCGAATCCGAAAAACCCAACGATGATCGGCGATTTATCCACCGAAACCTGTGCTTTACCAGGGAATGACATTGCTTACCCAGAAAAACACGTCCGCACATTGCAACGAAACAGCCCGCGTCGCGCGAATGAGCAAATCAAACTGCAAACCCTCTGGCAAATGCTCAAAAAACCACGTCGAATTTCGCCGCAACCCCTGCGATGCCGCCTTCGAACCAAACAGCATATACAGGACAACCGTCGTCAGCAGAAATACGCCTGTATTGCGCGCCACCGGCACAAACCATCGCCGCACAATTCCCGAATGCTGTACCGCCACCGGCGTAAAAATTGCCCCGAGCACGGCCAGAAACAACGGAAGCAAAAGCCCCGCCGCAATGCGCATCCACGGCGCATGCTCCATCATCGTGCTACTGATCAGCACAAACAGCGCAAACAACGCCGCCGAACCTCCAGCCAGGCACCCCAGCAAAACCAGCATATCCTCGCCAAAACCTCGCTCCCGAGGCCGCCCGGACGCCGTCATGTCCTTCACTTCCGCACCCCGGACGCGCTCACGCTGCGACCGATGCACGCTCTCCAGATCCAGCGTCAGCGGCTCACTTGTCGCCCGCAGCTTTTTGGCCACCGGCGTACTTGTTCGCGCCGGCTCCAACGCAGGCGATACCCGGGGACGTGGCAATTCTACGGGCAAAGGCCGCGCCGGCTGCGAAAAAAAGTCATCCTCGCCATCACTATCTTCCGGCAACCCGATATAGCCTTTGCCCGAAAAAACATCGTGCAACCCCGAAACTTCCGCCGGCCTTTTGGCGTTCGCCGGCGTCGCAGCGATCGCTCTGCCACTCTGACTCGGCAAGGCCGCTGTCTTAAATATTCCAGAAGGACTCACCTTTCCTTTCGTACTTCTCTCGCCCCTCAAAATTTCCAGATCTGCGCAAAACTCTTTTGCCGAAGCATAGCGATCCTTCACATGACGCGAGGTCGCCCGCATCAAAATTTTCTGCAGCGGCAACGGCACCGTGTGCAAGCGCGGCAACGGAAGCGGCCCATCATCCAGATGCTGACGCGCGACCGCAGCAACCGTTTCGCCCGTCACACCCACTTCGCCCGTCAACAACTCGTACAGAATCAATCCCAGACTGTACAAATCACTCGCCGGCCCAACGCCCTGCCCCAGAATCTGCTCCGGACTCATATAAACAGGCGTGCCAATAAACTGCGTCGATTGCCGTCCACTGATCGTCTGACGCGATTGCTCCGAATCCTCCAGCATCTTCGCCACGCCAAAATCGAGCACTTTGACCACCTCGCCGTCCTGCCCGATCATGATATTCGCCGGCTTCAAATCGCGATGAACAATACCCTGCGCATGCGCTTCCCCGAGACTGTTCAAAATCTGCAGACAAATATCGATCGCACGTCCCGAACGAATCGCGCCACTCCGATCGATAAACGAATCCAGCGTTTCCCCATCCACATACTCCAGCACCATATAACAGGTGCCATCGGAGGTTTCCCCGAAATCAAAAATCGTAACCGTACTTGGACTACTCAACCGGCTGACGATCTGAACTTCCTTCACAAAGCGCTCGGAAACTTCTGGATACTTCTCCACAACTTCCGGCTTCAAAAACTTCAGCGCAACCTCACGCCCCATCACCTCGTGACGCGCATGAACGACACTCGCAAAACTGCCTGTTCCCAGCATCTTGATGATTCGATACTTCCCCTCAAACAAAAATCCGGGCTGAAAATACTGTTCCCCGCGTCCCGTAAGATGATCGTCTAACATCGATTCCTCATTGCAAGCCTGGCAACAACCTACTGACTTCCGACAAAACTACATCATGTAAGAAGTTTTCACACAATTCATAATCAGCACGAATCTAACCTGTCTTCAGATTCGCTTCAATCACATCCCATAACACAAAAATGGTCCGAAGGAGCTATTCCCTCGGACCATTTTCTACTGCAAAAAGCGGAAGCTACGCCTTTATTTACAAAAACTCGGCCAGCTTCCTCAGGCGTTCATCAGACGAAGCGGGGGATGAATTACATCATGCCCATGCCACCCATTCCGCCCATGCCACCCATTCCGCCCATGCCACCCATATCGCCGCCGGCAGCATCTTCCTTGCCAGGCTTGTCGGCGATCATCGCCTCGGTGGTGAGCATCAGGCCGGCAATGCTGGCTGCGTTCTGAAGCGCCGTACGCGTAACCTTGACCGGATCGATAACGCCAGCTTTCACAAGGTCTTCGTACACATCCGTACGTGCGTTGTAGCCGTAGTTACCGGTATTGGCGAGGATCTGGTTGACGACGATGGAACCCTCGATGCCGGCATTCGCAACGATCTGACGAATCGGCTCCTGGCAGGCGCGGCGAACGATTTCCAGACCGAAGACCTGCTCACCTTCAAGCTTGAGTTCCTCGAGAGCTTTCGAAGCGCGAAGAAGAGCCACACCACCACCAGGAACAATACCTTCCTCGACAGCAGCGCGCGTTGCGTTCAAAGCGTCCTCAACGCGGTCTTTCTTCTCTTTCATCTCGATTTCAGTCTGAGCGCCGACTTTAATAACGGCGACGCCACCAACCAGTTTTGCAAGACGCTCTTGCAACTTATCGCGATCGTAATCGCTGGTCGTTGCCTCAATCTGAGCCTTGATCTGAGCAACACGGCCGTTGATCGCTTCCTTCGTGCCTTTTCCGCCCACGATGGTCGTCGAATCTTTGTTGATCGTGATCGTGCTGGCGGTTCCAAGGTCAGCCAGCGTGGCTCCCTCGAGTTTCATGCCGCGCTCTTCGCTGATCAACTGACCACCGGTGAGAATCGCGATATCTTCGAGCATTGCCTTGCGACGATCGCCAAAGCCAGGAGCCTTAACTGCCGAAACGTTCAACACACCACGCAGCTTGTTGACAACCAACGTCGCCAGAGCTTCCCCTTCGACATCTTCAGCAACGATCAACAGCGGACGATTGCCCTGGCTGTGAACCTGCTCAAGCAACGGCATCAGATCTTTCATGCTGCTGATCTTCTTGTCGAACAGAAGAATCAACGGATTCTGAAGGTTGACTTCCATGCGCTCGGCATCGGTCACAAAGTACGGGCTCAAGTAGCCGCGATCGAACTGCATACCTTCCACGAACTCAAGTTCGTCATGCAGACCCTTGGCTTCCTCAACCGTGATCACGCCTTCTTTACCAACTTTTTCCATCGCATCTGCAATCAACTCACCGATTGTCTCGTCGTTGTTCGCAGAAATCGTTCCAACCTGTGCGATTTTCTCACGCTCGTTGGTCTTAATCGCAAGGCTGTGCAGAGTTTCAACCACCGCAGCAACCGATTTATCGATACCGCGCTTGATCTCCATGGGATTGTGACCGGCCGTCACAAGTTTGGTTCCTTCACGCATAATTGCCTGCGCCAGAACCGTAGCCGTCGTCGTACCGTCACCAGCCGTGTCGGAAGTCTTGGCTGCAACTTCCTTCACCATCTGAGCTCCCATGTTCTCAAAGCGATCTTCAAGCTCGATCTCTTTGGCAACACTGACGCCGTCCTTCGTAATAACCGGGGCGCCAAAGGGCTTCTCGATAACCACGTTACGACCCTTGGGTCCAAGCGTTACGCGAACGGTAGTCGCAAGCGTATTCACACCATTAAGAATGCGTTGACGAGCTCGCGTATCAAAAAGGATTTCTTTTGCCATGGTATTGCTCCTGATATTCTAAATTTTTAGCGTTCCAATAAATTTTTGGCTTTACGAACTATTTTCTTAAAAACTTTTAAAAAATTAGTCGACGATGATCGCCAGAATCTCGTCTTCGCGCAAAATGAGGTGCTCCTCATTATCGATCGTCACATCTGTTCCAGAATATTTTCCGAACAGCACGCGATCCCCTTCCTTAACCTGCAGCGCGATCAGCTCACCCTTATCATTGTACTTGCCCTTGCCGGTTGCACGGACAATACCCTCAAGCGGTTTCTCTTTCGCCGTATCGGGAATGATAATGCCCGAAGCCGTTTTCGCTTCGCCGGCAAGACGCTGAACCAGAACACGATCATACAGGGGTTGGAATTTCATGATGTACCTCGTTTCAAAAAAAGTTTTTGGTGGATAACCAACTCCGGAGTTGACTTAGCACTCTCAGACGGAGAGTGCCAACGGCCGGGACTGTAGCCACGCCCAAAACGAAGTCAAGCGATTATTTTTCACTTTTCTGCCATTTTCTTTGCCAATCCCTTTCCCCCTGGACCGAACTACAAAAGTTCACGCCATTTCCGGCATAGTTTCACCGCATCCCGGAGTTATACCTGCCCCAAATGCGGTTTTCCTTTCCCTCACACCACGAATCTGACAAAGGTTGACTGCGCACCCACGCGCTTTATGATTGGCAATGGGATTTACACGCAACCCGGGTCTATTTTCAGCCCCACTTTGACCCCTCACTGTAACGAAGTCTTTACGCATGGATTTAGTTCTGGAGAAGCTCACTGAAGTACAAGCGGTCGCCCAACGTGCGCGTACCGCTGCCAGATATCTGGCCCGAGAAAACACACAGTCCAAAAATGACGCGCTCCGCTACATGGCAAGCGCGCTCATCGAACATCAGGACGCCATCCTCGCTGCCAACGCCACCGACCTCGCCAGGGCCACCGAAAAAGGCCTCGACCCGGCCTTTATCGACCGACTACGACTCACCCCCAGAGTCCTGGCACAAATGGCAGCCGCCATCACCGAAGTCATCAGCCTGCCCGATCCTGTTGGCGGCATGGACGAAGTCTGGGTGCGACCCAACGGCCTCAAAGTTGGCAAAAAACGCATTCCGCTCGGTGTGATCGGCATTATTTATGAATCCCGCCCCAACGTCACCAGTGACGCGGCCGCGCTCTGCCTCAAAAGCGGCAACGGCGTCATTCTCAAAGGCGGCAGCGACGCCTTCGCATCCAACCGCGCCGTCTATCAGGCCCTGCGCTCCGGACTCGAAAAAAGCTCGCTCCCAAAAGCCGCCCACGACGCCATCGGATTCATCGACACCACCGACCGAGACGCTGTTCAGGAAATGCTCGGCCTCGATCAATACATCGACGTCGTCATCCCGCGCGGCGGCCCCGGACTGGTCAAATTCGTCAACGAGCACGCGCGCATGCCCGTCATCAAACACGATGCCGGCATTTGCCACCTGGTCATCGACGGTTCCGCACGCCCGGACGACGTCGACGCCATCGTACTCAACGCCAAAACCCAGCGTCCCGGCGTCTGCAACGCCGCAGAAACCCTGCTCTTTCTCAACGACGCTGTCGACGTACACATGGTACGCGTGCTAAAGAGCCTCTGCAGCGCCGGGGTACATTTTTTCCTGTGCGAACGTTCGCTCGCCGTAGCTACGCAAGCCAACATCGATCCGAGCTTCTTCACACCCGCCAGCCCGGAGCACTACCGCACAGAACACCTCTCGTTGCAGATCGCCGTCCGCATCGTCGACGATCTCGATCAGGCCATCGAACACATCGACCAGTACAGCTCACGACACACCGAAGTCCTCCTCACCCAGAATTTCGCTGCCAGTGAGCAATTCGTCGATCAGGTCGATAGCTCCGTCGTGATGATCAATGCCTCCTCGCGATTCAGCGACGGCGGCGAACTCGGTCTTGGCGCCGAAATCGGCATCAGCACCACACGCATGCACGCTTACGGCCCCATGGGCCTCAAAGAACTGACCACAACCAAATTCGTCGTCATCGGAAACGGACAGATCCGAAGTTGATTGTGAATCACATACTTCTCTACACAGGAAACGAATGAAGAACGAAACCGCAACACCCGCCTCCAACACCACGCCTGCCGACGAAGAACTCCTCAGCGTTGTCCACGGACTGGCCGAACTCTCCTGGGATCTCAAAGCGCTCAACACCATCGTGATCGATCTGCGTCAGATCGTCAGCTACACCGACTACGTGATCATCACCAGCGGAACCTCCGAGCGCCACGTGCAGGCAATCGCACGTCGCCTGGACACCGCCATGCGCGAAGCCGGCCGCGCCCCGCTGGGCACCGAAGGCGTCGAGCACGGCCGCTGGGCACTGCTCGATTACGGCGATGTCATTGTCCACATCTTCAACGGCGAAACCCGCCAGGATTACAACCTGGAACGCATGTGGCTCGAAGCCCCCCGCATTGAATTCGACAACAAACCTGCCGAACTCTACGGCCATTTCGAAATGGAACGATTCGACCAGTAAACCTGCACCACGCATAGCCGTTCACATTACACTCACTTGTGATACGGTTCCCCACGAATAATCGTCATCGCACGATACAACTGCTCCGCCAGCATCATCCGCGCCATATCATGCGGAAATGTCATCGGAGACAGTGACAGGCGGCGCTGGCAGCTGGCCTTGAAGCCCCCATCAAGGCCGCTCGCGCTTCCGATAAAAAAACTCACATGTCGCGTCCCCGCGATCATCCAGTCCTCAATCCAGCCCGCAAACTGCTCGCTCGTCAGCCGCGTCCCGTCCTCGCTCAGCGCCACCGCAATCGCACCCGCCGGCGTCGCCCGCGACATCGCCTGTCCTTCCTCCGCCAGCGTCCGCCCCTCACGCAACTCCAGCTCCTCGGTCGGCATATAATTCTGCAGCCGATCGAGATACGCCGATGTCAGCGTTCGAAAATTCGGCTCGCGCATCTTTCCCATCGCAACAATCTGAAACTTCATCTCTATTTTCTCCAGAACGCTCTAATTATTGGATAAAACCCATCAAAATCCCCCCGCGACCAAAAATCTTCAAAAAACAGGCAACATCCGACCACTTTTCTCGAAAACTAAAGAGACGCTTTCATCAACCACTTCAAAAAAACGCTCTCTTACGACACGAGAAAAACCATGCCCATAGCCAGCACCTGGTTCACCCGTCCCCTTTCCAGCGCACTCAGCCAGGCCACAAATCTCCTGTTTCCACCACGCTGCCTTGGCTGCGCTCGCTACCTGCAACCCGACAACGCCTTTCCGGAAAATCCAGCCGCTCCAACCGACGATCTTCATCACACAGTCGCCTGCCCCACCTGCAGCCCCACCATCTATCGCCTCGATAGCCCCTGCTGTCCACAATGCGCACGCCCACGCCTGGATTTCTCCGGAAAACCCGCCGCCGGCATCGACGAACTCTGCTCTCAATGCCTGGAACGCCCGCCCGCCTTCGAAAAAGCCTCCGCCTGCTTCGAATACGAAGGCCTCATCACCGAAACCATCCAGAGCATCAAATACGGCCAGCAACTCCACAAAATCCGCCCACTTGCCAGAATCACCCGCGCCTGGATGCTCAAAAACCTCACCGATATCACCCGCGCCCATGCCCCGTCCGGCGACGTCTACCTCCTCCCCGTGCCCATGCATCCCCGCGATCTTCGCCAGCGCGGCTTCAACCCGGCCGCACTCCTTCTCTACCAGCTCACGCACCAGACGCCCTTCCACCCGCGCATCGACATCCTCCACAAAACCCGACACACCCGCCCCCAGGCCGGACTTCCCCGCCATGAACGCTTCCAGAATCTGCGCGGCGCCTTCACTGCCGCACTGCCACGCTCGGCAAGCCCCGAACCTACTGCGATTCTCTTCGACGACGTACTGACAACCTCCGCCACCACCCATGAAGCCGCCAGCACACTGCTCAACGCCGGCTTTGCCCGCGTTCGCGTCCTGGTCATCGCTCGAACCGCCTGAACCGCCCTATTTTCCGGCCAACTTTCAGCACAAACCCAGAAAACGTAAGAAGTCGTTGAAAAACTTGAGAAATATATATTCATTGTGAATAGGTTTATTTCTATGGGTTCAATTGAATTGACGTCTCCCGCCATCGCCACTGCCGTATGTTTCCCCCACATCGCTGGCACTTACCGCGAGAATTGACTGCATGAGATCCGCCCTACTTTTGAATGCTTCCTACGAGCCTCTCAGTATTGTGTCATGGAAAAAAGCCATCACGCTGACCTGGCTCGGCAAAGCCGAAGTCCTCTCCAACCAGCCTGATTCCGTCAACACCTACACCAGCTCCTATCCGCTCCCCTCGGTCCTGCGCCTGCTCAAACGCGTGCGCGTCCACCGTACCCGGGTCCACTTCTCCCGACTCAACGTGTACCGACGCGACGGCTTCCGCTGCCAGTACTGCGGCCAGAAATTCACCGCTCCCGAACTAACCTTCGACCACGTTTTACCCAGAAGCCGCGGCGGCGAACTCTCCTGGACCAACATCGTAACCAGCTGCCAGCCCTGCAATCGCAAAAAATGCAGTCGCACACCCGCCGAGGCCAAAATGCCGCTGCTCTCGCAACCCGTCGAACCACGCTGGTGGCCTTTTTCCACCGGCTCCGGCCAGCTTGATAACCACCCCGAAGACTGGAAAACCTATCTCTGGACCTAAACTCCGCAATCAGGCACCATCACCACGTCCAGTTCCTGATCCTTCGGCACCCTGGCCGGATCCTTTCTTCCACCCCAAGTTCCTATGCGCATCGCGGTTCTCGCAGACATCCACGCCAATCTCTTCGCACTCGATGCCGTCATCGACGATCTCGACCGCCAACACGTCGATGAAGTCCTCATCGGCGGAGACATCGTTGGCCGAGGCCCCATGGGAAGCGCTGCCGTTCAGCGCATTCGCGAACGCGGCTGGCAAAGCGTTCGCGGCAATCACGAGGACTACCTGCTCTCCTTTTATCACGGCGATATCCCCGAAGCCTGGCACACCCTCAGCGAATGGTCCGCCGCACGCTGGATGGCCCGCGAACTCGACAAGGACAGCGCAGAATTCATCGCATCTCTGCCCTTCAGCCGCACATCCAGCCTCACCAACGAACTACGCCTTGTCCACGGAAGCCCCAGCTCACACTCCGAAGGCATCGGCATCTGGACACCCGCCGAAGATATCGAACGCCACTTTGCGGCCGTGGACGAAAAAATCATCCTCTGCGCCCACACCCATCACCCCATGGAAAGACGCACGGCCGCCGGCTTGATCGTCAACGCAGGCTCCGTCGGTCTGCCCTTCAACGGCGACGCCCGTGCCCAGTACGTCATTCTCACCCGCGAAAAAACCTGCTGGACCACCGAGTTTCGCCAGGTGCCCTACGACCGCGAAGCCATCACCCACCACTACAAATCCTCTGGATTCCTGGAAGAAGGAGGCATAACGGCCGCGCTTTTATTGCTCGAAATCGAACATGCGCGGCCGTTTCTCGTCCCCTTCCTGCGCTGGGCCAATGCCCGCCAACTCGCCGTCATCGACCGCTATCTGCCGGATTTCCTGCAGATTTACGACCACCGACGGCCCCTCTCCGAGTTTTTTGCGCAGCTTTAATTTCCTGAAAAACTTCGAACGCTCTCAGGAACGCTCAAAAAGCTCACTGATCGAGCTTCCATCGTGAATGCGGAAAATCGCCTCCGCAAACAGCGTCGCAACCGAAATGACTTCGACCTTGCTCGACTGCTGATGCGCCGCCAGCGGAATCGTATCCGTCACAAAAACCTTGTCGATAAACGCTGCATCGATACGCTGCGCCGCCGTCGCACTGAATACCGGATGCGTCGCAACCGCCAGCACCTTGCGCGCGCCGCGCTCACGCAAGAAACTCGCTGCTTCCACCAGCGTGCCGCCACTTGCGATCTCGTCGTCCACAACCACCGCGACCTTATCCTTCACATCGCCGATCAGATGCACAGCACGCGGCTTCTCATCATCGCCCTCGCGACGCTTATCGATAATCGCCATCGGCAAATCCAACCGATTCGCATACTTCCCGAGATCCTTGGCCTCGCCGGCATCCGCCGCAACCAGAACCCAGTCCGCGCGATCTTCCTTACGCAGCCGCTCTACCAACGGCCCCGCTCCCAGAAGCTGATCGACCGGCATTCTAAAAAATCCCTGCGACTGCGCCGAATGCAGATCCATCGTCAACACCCGATCAGCACCTGCCGTCTTCAGCAAATCCGCCACCAGACGACCCGTAATACTGATTCGGGGCTTATCCTTCTTATCACTGCGAATATACGGAATGTACGGCATCACAGCCGTAATCCGCGCCGCCGATGCCGAGCGCAATGCATCGATCATAATCAGCAGCTCCATCAGGTTGTCATGCACCGGAGAAACCGACGTTTGCACAACGAACACGTCGCACTCCCGCACGTTCTCCTCGATCTGCACCATGATATTTTCGTTGCTGAACGTAACCGTCCGACTACGCCCTAGCTCGATCTCCAGATGGTCACAAATAGCTTTCGCAAATGCTGGATGACTGTTGCCCGCAAAAACCTTCAGTTTTCCGATCACGATGACTTCCTTCGTATGATGGTCAAATTACCAGGTACCGGCCCGCCCGTCTGTTACAGCAGAGAATCCATTCGATCAAATAGATTCATGACAAAACCCTACAATCATCCAATTTCGTCACGCCCACCCCCAACAACGAGCCACCACGCAACACAACTACCCGCCCACCGACCGATGCATGACGATCGCATCCTCATCATTATCCGGATAATACGCTTTTCGCCGCCCGATCTTACGAAACCCCAAGCCCGAATACAGCGCACGCGCACCCACATTTCCGGCACGCACCTCCAGCGTAATCCCGCCAATCTTTCGCTGCTCACAGGCATCGATCAGCGTCGACATCAGGTGCTTTGCAACGCCTTTTCGCCGGGCAGCGGGCGCAGTGGCAACGCTTAAAACGTGGGCTTCGTCCTCGACAATCCAGAACACTAGAAACGCCAGCGCCTGTCCCGAACCCGCTTCCAATACACGGTCCGAAGCATCTTCTACGATCCACGTACGCGACCAGGCCAGATCCAGCTCACGAGCAAACATCTCGTCGCTCCATGGATCAGGCTGCGAAACCAACTCGATAGCAGCCAGCGCATCAACATCGCCCGCTTGCGCCAGCCGCAAACGCACCACCGCCGCGCCCTGCGCCAGCTCCACGGCCTCCCCCGCCGGCTGCCAGGCATCTAGTCGATGCTCGTAATGTGGCGAATTCTCTTCCACAATTCTTCCTGCCCTGTATGTTTGGTGCTCGAATACAATACGATTTCACGCGGATCAGCCCCGAAAGGAGCCGCCAGCTCACGACGACGTTGCTCAGCGGCGTTTCTCCCGAACTTATCGGCCTTGGTAAACACCAGAATCGGCTGAACCCCGAAATGCGGCAACGACTGGATCAGCTCCATATCGTCCTCCTGAATCCCCCGCCGAAGATCCATCACACAGATCAACGCACGCAGATTGGCCCGATGCTTCAAATACCCCTCGATCATCGGCCCCCAGGCTTTTTTGACCGCAAGCGGAACACGCGCAAATCCGTAACCCGGCAAGTCCGTCAGATACAACTGATCGTTGACGTTAAAAAAGTTAATCAACTGCGTATGGCCCGGTGTTTTACTCGTCTTGACCAGCTTACTGTGCATCGTCAGCGAATTGATCAGACTTGATTTACCGACGTTGCTGCGCCCGGCAAATGCCACTTCCGGCATCGACTCTGGCGGAAAATTATGCGGCCGAACTGCGCTTTTTACGAACTCGACCTTGGTGATCTTCATGATTAGAAATCCCTGAAACAGTCTATGAAAACTACGCGATGTATCGCCACTTTATCCTTGCAGGCGACGCATCCGTTGATTCTCTCCAACAGATAAAATTACTGGCCGAAGCTCGTTCCAAACACGTAGGAAACGGCCACACCCAGAATCAACAACGCCGCAATAACACCCGGAGCCACTGCACTCAAAACACGCTCCACCCGGTTGCCGCTTGTTTGCCAGCCCGCAAGCAGCACTCCACTGGCCAGTAACAAAATACCAAGCGAAACCCACTCACCGGCACCCGCAAGCCCGATGGTTCCATACAAACCCCAGCGCATAAACTGCGCAAGAATCCACGCCAACCAACCAAATCCAAGCGCCTGCAAACCAAGCTCCGGCACCAGCTTCTGCACAGCCTTCAGCTCCTCCTGCGCCCGCTCTTCATCAGGATGCGCTTTTCCTTTCAAAAACACCCGCAAACCGGCCAGCACACACAAAGCGCCCGCAAGCCCCAGCCCGACCATTTCCGGCAATAACTCATACCAGCGCACCGTCAACGCTCCCTCCATCACAAACGACGCTCGGTCCGCAATCGTTTCCGAAAGCCCTTTCACCCGATACAATTGCCGCGAAAAATCCAGATACGGCTGCGCCGACGGCAATCCGACCTTTGTCGCACCCTGCAAAATACTCCCCAACACGCCCCAGATCCCGAGCCCCAGCACAATACCGCCGGCAGCAACCTGTTTTTCACCAATTTTCAGCCGTGCTCGAATCACCGAAATCACACCCACTGCCAGCACAAACGCCACCAATCCGGCCAGCGCACCGTTGGCCCAGTTGAGAGACGACGTCGCCTGCAAAACCACCCGCTCGCCAACCGCTGATCCGGCCACCGTCCACACAACACGCCCGGCATCGCCCCACAGGGTCAGGCTATACCCCTGCCCCGGCACACTCGCGCGCATATTTGCAATCATCAAAACGCTGCCCACAAGCGTGGCCACCACCAGCGCCAGCGCCGGCGAAATCACCTGCGCCTCGGCAGCCTTTTCACTCTCCGCACCTTCCCCGCTCGAAAGCGAAAACCTTGCCACAAAACTCGCCGAAACAGCCGCCGAAACCGCAGCCATCACCGCAGCCCACTGCGCAGCAAAGACCGTCCACCCCACCGCGGCCGCGGCCAGGTTCAGACCCGAAACGGCCCACCCCACCGCTGCCATCGCCAGCGCCAACAGCGCAGCAACCCGGAACAAATCACCGCTTACATCGGCATTTCTCTCACGGAATACCTTAGAAAAAACCGGAAACCCCACAAACGCAGCAAGCCCTACGATCGAAAACGCCGCCAGCGGACTTTGCAAAAGCCCGGCCGACATCCCGGCCAGTCCCACCAGCACACCTGCCCAGGCCGCAACAACAATCCCCTTCCCGATCCAGCGTCCCGTCGCACGATCAACCACCGGCGCCGCCAAACCCGCAATCCCGGCCACCAATACCCAGATAAAAAGAAGTTCACTCATTTTGCCTCCTTATTATCTGCATTATCTGCGTCCTCAGAAATCTCTACGGACGCCTGCTCAATTTCACCTTCCGAGTCGCGAAACCGCCGGAAAATCCCCCACCCTACCAAAAACAATACCGCCCCCACGCCCACCGGCCACACCGGCCGCGGCCGCACCACACTCAAAACCGCTCTGGGCATCGCCTGCACTTCCATCAATCGCAAATCGTGCCCGTAATCAGGCTCACGCGCATCCCCCTGCCCCGACTTCTGAAATACCCAGAACTCGCCAAGCGCTTCCGAACGAAGCTGCACCGCCGGCCCCAGCGTATCAAAATAATTCGCCGTCACGTCCAAAACCTCATACGTCGGCCCACCTTCCGCAAACCGCAACACATCGCCTACCGCTCCGCCCGCAGCCGGTACATCACCCGCCTTCTTACTTGTCACAACCGCACGCAACGTATCCGCGCCCGCACCCAGACCAACAAATGCAATCCGCACATTGTCCACGTCCAGCACCTGCCCCGGCGTCAGCGGATAGGTCGCACCGACCTCATCCCCGGGCTTTGCCAGCCGAATCCGCGCCACCGGCACATCCGAAGTCTGAATCGAGCGCAAAGTCGTCCGCATCGGCAACATCACCCGCAACTTCGCAGCCTGCCGGCTTGGAACCTCGTAAAACTCCGCCGTTTCATTGACCCCCAGCGAAAACTGCCCGGCCGGCAAACTCTGATGCAACGTAAACCAGTAAAAAACGACCACGAGCAGCCCGACCACCATGCTTCCCGCGCCCAGCAATCCACGCTGACTCAGCCTCTTTCGCTCGCCAGATTGCCACAACAGCGCGATCAGCAGTACGCCCACCCCGGCCAAAATCGCGGCAACCGCACGCACACTCTCCGGCACAAACAGGGCGCGCACCCACCAGTCGCTCGTCACCACCGCCGGCAATCCACTGCGCGGCGCCAGCAAACACAGCACGCCCGCCGTCACCAGCATCGCCGCCAGCGTCTGCCGCCGAACCAGAAAACTCCACATTCTGTGGACTTTACTACCGCGCGACACAGCCCGCGCCTGCCTCGGCCGACCGGGCTTTGATTTCTGTCTACTTTGCATCTTGTCTTTGGTAATGAAGGATAGGTCTTGCCGACTTGCGGCTCATCTGTAATTTTAATGCTTTCAACACGCTCACAAGCGCGGGCTTACCTAATACGAGGCATGAAACAGTGTCAACGAACCAGCCAGTGATCATCGTGGGACTTACCGGCGGAATCGCCAGCGGCAAATCCACCGTCACAACCATGCTCCGCGAACTCGGCGTCCACGTCATCGACGCCGACCAGATCGCGCGCCAGATCGTCGAACCCGGCCAACCCGCGCTCGACGAAATCGTCCAGGCCTTTGGCCCCGAGATCCTCGACAAAAGCGGCCGCCTGGACCGCACCGCGCTCGGCCAGAAAATATTCGCCGACGCCACGCTTCGCCTGAAACTCAACGCCATTACGCACCCGCGTATTGCACAAACCATGATGCAAGAAGCGCAAACCGCCGCAAACCAGGGCCATCCCTTCGTCGTCTACGATGCTGCCCTCCTGGTCGAAAACAAAATTCACCGCTTCCTCGATAGCCTGATCGTCGTCGCCGTCGACCGCGAAACCCAGATCGAACGCCTGCTCGCACGCGACCACATCACCCGAGCCGAAGCCGAGCAACGTATCGATGCCCAGATGCCGCTCGAAGAAAAAATCGCCGTCGCAACCTACGTCATCGACAACCAAGGCAGCCGCGAAGCAACCCGCACGCAAACCCAAAAAATCCTGGAAACCATCCGTCACAACATCACAGCCCACCAGACCTCAAAACCCTCTCACGACGGAAGCGCACAATCATGAACCAGTCATCCCAACCCCAAGAAAAATCCCGACGCGACATCCTCCTCACCGGCTTTCCCACCTTCGTCGCCAGAAAACTCCTGGAAACCATCATCGAGCGCGAACCCGAAGCCATCGTCCGCCTGATCGTACGCCCCGACTACATCGATTCCGCCGACCGCACCCTCACCGACATGAACGCCGACCGCAGCAACATCATCCTGCTCAGCGGAGACGTCGCCGCAATCGACCTGGGACTGAGCGGTCGCGAATACCTCGAAGTCGTCGCCAACGTCACCGACATCTACCACATCGCCAGCATCTGGTTCTTAGGCGTCGACCGCGCCCAGGCCTTCGAAGTCAACGTCCACGGCACCCGCAACATCATCGATTCCGCCTACGAAATGCAGAATCTCAACCGCCTCAACCACTTCTCCACCGCCTTCGTCGCCGGCGACCGCACCGGCGTCATCATGGAAGACGAACTGTCCCAGGACCAAAACTTCCGAAACGTCTACGAGGAAAGCAAATTCCAGGCCGAACTCGCCATGCAAAAGGCCATGACCCACCTGCCCATCTCGATCTACCGCCCCAGTCTGATCGTCGGCGATTCCCGCACCGGCGAAATCGACAAAATGGCCGGCCCCTACTACCTCATGAACGCCATCGTCAACATGCCCTCTGTCGTGCCCATCCTCATGCCCGGCAAAGGCGACAAACCTCTCAACCTCGTCCCCGTCGATTTCGTCTGCAACGCCATGTACGCCATCAGCCGCGCCCCCAAAACAGCCGGCAAAACCTTCCACCTCTGTGACCCCAACCCGCTCTCCGCACGCAAAGTCTTCGAACTCGTCGCCGAGCGCGCCGGCAAACGCGCCCCCCTTGGTGCCTTCCCCTACCGCCTCACCAAACTCATCATGCGCTTCCCCTACCTGGAGCGCTTCACCCGCAACCCGCGCCAGTTCATGGACGACTTCAATCACCTCACCATCTACAACTCCATCAACACCATGGAAGCCCTGGCCGGCATGCACTGCCCCCCCTTCCCCACCTACGTCGATCGCCTGGTTGACTTCATCAAAGTCCAGGAGATCGAATTCGACCTCCCCGACACCCTCGAAATCATGGGCTAATTCTCACCGCACCCCACCCTCCATCGCTTGCAACGCCACTCAACGCCACCGCAAGCGATACGCCATCGCACAGCCTGTGACTTTATGGCACAGAAAGCCCATACTCCATCGCTTGCAACGCCACTCAATCGCACCGCGAGCGATACACCATCGCACAACCTGTGACTTTATGGCACAGGAAGCCCATACTCCATCGCTTGCAACGCCACTCAATCGCACCGCGAGCGATACGCCATCGCAACGAGGGGGGTCGATGGATCACAAGTGTTCAGGCAACCACGCATTCGATCCACCAAAACCACTCACCCCACACCCACAATTGCGCCAACAGCAAACCCGCTGCGCCAGCAGCCCGATGCGCCAGCAGCGCCTGCCCAACGTGTGGCGGCGAGTCATAAATCGGGGCTAGCAAGGCTGCCGGAGCGACGGTGGCCTCAACGGCCATCGAGCGAACGGCAACGCAGCTAGCGTCGATTTAGGACCGCCGCCATGAGTAAAAGATTGCCCTATCGATAAACGTCCTCTACCATCGCGAAAGGTTGCTGATTTCCTGCGCTCCGCCTGAGAATGTTTGGGTTTCCAGCGCTGTTGTAAATACTGTAATCTCGGCCCAACGCAGTCATCCGAGGAGTCGTTCAATCCATGCAATTGCAAAATCGTCTCAATTCGATCATCAAAAAAGTCCGCAGCTACCATCCCGACCCGGACATCGACAAACTGCGCGAGGCATTTGCCTTCGCCAACGCGATGCACGAAGGCCAGGTTCGGAAATCCGGCGAACCCTACATGACCCATCCTCTCGAAGTGATGGACATCATCGCCGATTTGCGTCTCGACGTCTCCAGCCTCGTCGCCGGATTGCTCCACGATACCGTTGAGGACACCGACACGACCGTCGAAGACCTGCGCGATCTTTTTGGCGAAGACGTTTCCTTCCTGGTCGACGGCGTAACGAAATTGTCAAAATTCTCGTTCAACACCCGCGAAGAAGCCCAGGCCGAAAACATCCGCAAGATGATCATCGCCATGAGCCGCGATTTGCGCGTCATCCTCGTCAAACTGGCCGACCGCCTGCACAACATGCGCACGCTCAAATACATGAGCCCCGAAGGCCAGGAGCGCATCAGCCAGGAAACCATGGAGATCTACGCCCCGCTTGCCCACCGTCTGGGGATCAGCTGGATCAAAACCGAGCTGGAAGACCTCTCCTTTCGTTATCTGCACACCGACGCTTACTACGAAATTGCCGAGAAAGTTGCGTCCAAAAAACGCCAGCGCGAAATGTTTATCCGCGACGTCATCACGATTCTCGATGACATGCTCAAGGAAAATAACATCCATGCCGACGTGACCGGACGCCCCAAAAGCTTCTGGAGCATTTACCGAAAAATGCGCGAATCCCAGATCGAATTCGAGCAGATGTTCGACATCCTGGCCTTCCGCGTCCTCGTACCCGAGCGCGTCCAGTGCTACGAAGCTCTGGGCCTGGTCCACAACCTGTGGAAGCCCATCCCCGGACGCTTCAAAGACTACATCGCGATCCCCAAACCCAACGGCTACCAGTCGCTTCATACCTCCATCATCGGCCCCAACCAGGAGCGCATCGAAATCCAGATCCGCACCAACGAGATGCACAAAATCGCCGAAGAAGGTATCGCCGCGCACTGGCTTTATAAAGAAGGCAAAGCCACCCCGGACCGCGACGACCAGAAGTTCGCCTGGCTGCACCGTCTCATGGAAGAACACCAGGACCACGAAGATCCGCGTGAATTCCTGGAATCCGTCAAAATCGACCTCTTCCACGACGAAGTCTACGTCTTCACCCCGCGCGGTGACGTTTTAAGCTTCCCCATGGGCGCAACGCCCGTGGACTTTGCCTTTGCCATCCACTCCGAAGTTGGATTTCACTGCTCCGGCGCCAAGGTCAACGGCCTGATGGTTCCCCTCAAATATCAGCTCCAGAACGGCGATATTGTCGAAATCATCACCCAGAAAAACCAGCGCCCCAACAAAGACTGGCTCGCGTTTGTCAAAACCGGCCGCGCACGCACCAAAATCCGCCACTCGGTCCAAAAAGAACAACGCGACCGCAGCCGCGAACTCGGCCGTGAATTGCTCGACCGCGAACTCAACAAACGCATCGGAACCAACGTCCGTGCCTGGGAGCGCGCCGGCAACCTGGCCCGCGCCGCTGAACTCGGAAAATTCAGCTCTGTAGAAGAAATGCTCGCCGAAATCGGCTACGGCAACACCCAGCCCGAAACCATTCTGGCCAAAATCTACCCGTCCCAGGTCAAAACCACCGCCAGCAAAAGCGAAGGCGGAGAAAGTCGCCTCGGCCAACTCTGGGACAAAATCGTCCATCGCGGCAAAACCGGCGTCGTCCTCGACGGCATCGAAGACGTCATGGTCCAGTACGCCCGCTGCTGCAATCCCGTCCCCGGCGACGACATCATCGGCTTTGTCACTCGCGGCCGCGGCCTGTCCGTCCATACCCGCGACTGCGCACGCATCACCCATCTCGAGCGCGAACGACAAATCACCGTCCGCTGGGATAACGAACTCAAAACCACCACCGAAAGCACAACCCGGCGCCCCGTCAACGTCCGTGTCTACTGCACCGACAAACCCGGCCTGCTCGCCAATATCAGCCAGTCCTTCACCCAGGCCGGCGTCAACATCAGCCAGGCGCAGTGCGTAACCACCGAAGACCAACGCGCCATCAACACCTTCGAAGTTCGCGTCAACAACCTCGACCAGCTCAAGCGCGCCATGAAAAACATCGAAAAAATCAAAGGCGTCTACAAGGTCGAACGCAACTAAACCTTTCAGGAAAACAACTTGACGATGCTCTCTCTGCGAACCGACCAATTCCTGGAATACCTTCGTGTGGAACGCGGACTGAGCGAGCACACAATCCGCGCCTACGCCAGCGACCTCGCTCAATTCGCCGACCATCTCCAGCATGCCGCACAGCTCGACGATCCCGATCCGGCCACGCTCACACTCAAGAACCTGCGCGGATTCGTCGCCGCACGCTTTGACGAAAACGAATCCACCTCGCTGGCCAGAAAAATTTCCACGCTACGCTCTTTCTGGAAATTCCTCGTCAAAAAACGCTACGTCGACACCAATCCCGCCGAACTGCTAGCCGCCCCCAAAACCAGCACGCCCCTGCGCAACTTCTTCACCGTCGACGAAGTCTTTCACCTGCTCGACCGCCACGCCGGCGAGGAGGTTTTAGGCGTGCGCGACATGGCCATGTGGGAACTCGGCTACGCCACCGGACTGCGCGTTTCCGAACTCGTCAGCCTGAATATCAATGACGTTGACCTGAAAGAAGGCTGGGTTCGCACCATCGGAAAAGGCAACAAAGAGCGCATCGTCCCGCTCGGCCAAAAAGCCCGCGCCGCCCTGCAACGCTACCTCCTACGCCGCCACGAACTCGTCGACGGCTCCACGCCCGAAGGCGCAATTTTTCTCAATCACCGCGGCGGACGCTTGACCACGCGCAGTGTGCGTCGACTCCTCAAAGAACATCTCGTGCGCGCCGGCCTCGACACCAGCATCACACCCCACGGCCTGCGCCACTCCTTCGCAACCCACCTGCTCGACAGTGGCGCCGACCTGCGCAGCATCCAGGAAATGATGGGACACGCCAGCCTCACCACAACCCAGCGCTACACCCACGTATCCATTGACAGGTTGATGCAGGTTTACGATGCTGCCCACCCACGAGCCAGAGCCTCCAAAACATCCGATCCCCAAAGGCAACCATGACTACTATCATCAGTGTTCGTCGCAATGGAATCGTTGTCATCGCCGGTGACGGTCAGGTCACCATGGGCGAAAAACTCGTCATGAAAAGCTCCGCCAAAAAAGTTCGCCGACTCCACGACGGCAACGTACTCTGCGGATTTGCCGGCTCCACCGCCGACGCCATGACCCTCTACGAAAAACTCGAAGACAAACTCCAATCCTACTCCGGAAACCTCGTTCGCGCCGCCGTCGAACTCGCCAAAGACTGGCGCACCGACCGCATGCTCCGACAGCTCGAAGCCCTCTTGATCGCAGCCGACAGCACCCATACCCTGATCATCAGCGGCACCGGCGACGTCATCGAACCTGAAGAAGGCATCGCCGCCATCGGCAGCGGCGGCTCCTACGCACTGGCCGCCGCCCGTGCCCTGATGCGAAACTCCTCACTCAGCGCACGCGAGATTGCCGAAGCCTCCATGAATATTGCCGCTGAAATCTGTGTTTTCACCAACAATGCTTTGACGATCGAGGAGCTGCCCCGATCTTCGAATGGCTCTTCCTGACCCCCGGCTTTTTTTACGTTCCTCATCGAACCAGGCCGTCTGCTCTGGCCCTGCTGAATAACCGGATTTTACGATGCGAGAAAACAATCCCTCCCAAAAAACACCCGGTCATCCGACTTTCCAGGCCCGCGCCCAGGAAAACCTGACGCCGCGCGAATTTGTCGAAGCACTCGACCGCTACATCATCGGCCAACATGCCGCCAAACGCGCCGTCGCCGTCGCCCTGCGCAATCGCTGGCGACGCCAACAGCTCGATGAAGACCTGCGCGACGAAGTCCTGCCCAAAAACATCATCATGATCGGCCCCACCGGCGTCGGCAAAACCGAAATCGCACGCCGCATCGCCAAACTCGTCCGCGCACCCTTCTTAAAAATCGAAGCCAGCAAATTCACCGAAGTCGGCTACGTCGGACGCGACGTCGAAAGCATGATCCGCGATCTTGTCGAACTTGGCATCAACCTGGTCAAAGCCGAAGCCGAAGAACGCGTCGAAGCCCGCGCCCGCGAAATCGCCGAAGAACGCCTGCTCGACCTGCTCGAAGAACACACCAGCGAACGCGCCCCTCTCGATGCCCGCGAAACCAACCGCAAAACCTTCATCGTCTCCAATGACGGCATCATCCAGAGCGACGAAATCCCGCGCGACAAACGCGAGCTGCTGCGCTTTCGCCTCAAAGCCGGCGAATTTGACGACCAGTACGTCGAATTTGAAACCGCCGACAATCACAACCCCGTCATCGAAATCTTTACCGGCCAGCAAGGCATGGAAGAAATGGATCTCAGCAACATGCTCGGAAACATCTTCCCCAAACGCCGCAAAAGAAAACGCGTCAAAGTCAAAAACGCCCTCGAAATGCTCATGCAAGAAGAAGCCTCACGCCTGGTCGACATGGAACAAATCATCCAGGAAGCCCTCTACCGTACCCAGCAATCCGGCATCATCTTCTTGGACGAACTCGACAAAGTCGCCGGCCGCGAATCCGCCCACGGACCCGACGTCTCGCGCGAAGGCGTACAGCGCGACCTGCTGCCCATCGTCGAAGGATCTTCGGTTTCCACAAAATACGGTGTGGTCAAAACCGACCATATCCTGTTTATTGCTGCCGGCGCCTTTCACGTCGCCAAACCTTCCGACCTGATTCCAGAACTCCAGGGACGCTTCCCCATCCGCGTCGAACTGGAAAGCCTCACTCAGGAAGACTTTTTACGCATTCTCACCGAACCCAAAAACAGCCTGACCCGCCAGTACGTCGAACTTCTGCGCACCGAAGGTCTCAACATCACGTTTGACGACGGCGCCATCGCCGCCATTGCCGAAATGGCTTTTCGCGTCAACGAAAACCTCGAAAACATCGGCGCCCGAAGGTTGCACACCATCATGGAAAACGTCTTTGAAACCCTCAGCTTCGAAGCACCCGAACTCAAAGACTCAGAGTTCCGGATCACCGCCGAATACGTGCGCGAACGCCTCGAAGGCATCCTGAAAAACGAAGATATGAGCCGATATATCCTTTAATTTTCCAACCCATTACAAGCTGACAACCTGGTTGTTGTTTGTACGCCTTACCAGAGATGACCATGTCCAAATCCACGCAAGAACTCCTCGAACTAGCCGCCCGCCACAACTCCCCGAACTACGCGCCCGCTCCCGTCGTCTTTCAGCGCGGCGAAGGCGTCTACCTCTACGATACCGACGGCAACAGCTACCTCGACTTAACCGCCGGCGTCGCCGTCAACAGCCTGGGCTACAATCACCCCAGACTCACTGAAGCCCTCACCGAACAGGTCCAGCGCCTGCTCCACGTTTCCAACCTCTATTACTCCGTCGAACAGGTCGAACTACTCGAAAAACTCTGCGGCCTGAGCTTTGCCGAACGCATTTTCTTCTGCAATTCCGGCGCCGAAGCCAACGAAGCCGCCCTCAAACTCGCGCGCCGCTACCAGTTCACCCTCGGCCAGGGCAGCCAGCGCACCGAAATCGTCAGCACCCACCGCTCCTTCCACGGCCGCACCATCGCCACCGTCACCGCCACCGGTCAGCCCGCCTACCACGAAGGCTTCGAGCCTCTCGTCCCCGGCTTCGTCTACGCACACTACAACGACGTCGACAGCCTCAAATCCTTGATCGGCCCCCAGACCGCAGCCGTCATCCTCGAACCCATCCAGGGCGAAGGCGGCGTCAATCCCGCAACCCGCGAATTTCTCCAGGCCGCACGCGACCTCTGCGACGAACACGGCGCAATCCTG
>JBEBUW010000057.1:0-26971 GCA_040393065.1 Lujinxingia vulgaris
GCAGGCGGCAAAAAAAGAAGAAAAATTTTGCAGTGACGAGGCTCAGTTGTGCAAAAATTCTGGCAGAAAATTTCTGAAACTACAGAAATTTCTATAAGTTTCATGTCTCTTCAAGAACTGTTCTGTCCAGGCCGGCCGGTCCTGTATTTTTCTACATTTCCATGAAATTTTGTCGGGCCTGAATTTTCTATTAAGGAAATTTTGAAGAGAACCTAGAAAAAGGAGCCAGTGTCGAGTGCTCTGGAAGGGATTGATACTTGTGCATGAATCAAACTTTTCTAGAGCGCCTGTCGGCCCTTGCCGAATTATTCTCAATAATTTTGTCACCTCCTCAAAACTAAAACAGGCCTGGGGCTATTACAGAGAACTGACAGAGGGCTGGTTCTCGGCCTTGCGGCAAAGGTCGTTATGGTAAGGTCATCGCCTGGCTACGCGAGTGGGCGGGCGGAGGCTAGCAGCGATTTGGTTGAAGGCGTAGAGCGTGCTGGCACATTCTCCGTGAGGGGGCGGACTTTGAAATGGGCAGATTGGAGGATGCCTGCTATGTGTTTTTGGCGAGTATGGCTGGAATGGAGAGGAATCAAGGGTTCAGGAGTAGTATGCGGTTTGAGAATGTAAGGATTGCCGGGCTTTCGCATGTAGATGCGCCGTATGCGGTGCGTTCTGATGCGCTGGAAGATCGGCTGGGGGAGGTTTTGAAGCGTGCGGGGTATTCGCGTGGGATGCTGTACGGGTTGACGGGGATTGTGGAGCGCAGGTTTTGGGATGTAAGCGTGCAGCCCAGTGAGGTTGCGGCTCAGGCGGGGCGGCTGGCGCTGGCGGAGGCGGGGCTTTTGGGGGCGGAGCATCGCATCGGGGTGCTGGTGAATACGTCGGTGTGCAAGGATTATATCGAGCCGTCGGTTGCGTCGCTGGTGCATGCGCGGTTGGGGTTGTCGCCGGATTGTTTGAGTTTTGATGTGGTGAATGCGTGTCTGGGGTTTTTGAATGGCATGCAGGTCGTGGGCGATATGATCGAGCGGGGGCATATCGATTATGGGCTGGTCGTGGACGGCGAAAATAGTGCGCCGGTGGTGGAGTCAACGATTGCGCGGTTTTTGCGTGTGCCGTCGGAGGTCGAGACGCTGCGTGAGCAGTTTGCGACGCTAACGCTGGGATCGGGGGCGGCTGCGATGGTGCTGGCGCGGGCCGACCTGGCGCCGTATGGCCCGCGGCTGGTGGGAAGTAGTTGGCTTGCGGCGACGGAGTATAATTATCTGTGTCGCGGGCAGGCAGATCGGATGGAAACGGATGCGGGGCAATTGCTGGTGAAGGGGATTGAGCTCGCGGTGAAAACCTTTGCGAAGGCGCAGGAAAAATTTGGTTGGGAGCCGGATAATCTGGATGAGATCGTGGTGCACCAGGTCAGTGGCGTTCATACGATGAAATTCGCGGAGCGGTTGTCGCTTGATCCGGAGAAGATTTACAAATTGTATGCAACCCATGGCAATGTGGGGCCGGCGTCGATTCCGATTGCGCTGGCGAAGACGCGTGATGCCGGGCGGTTGTTTCCGGGCGCGCGCGTGGCGTTGATGGGGATTGGAAGTGGGTTGAATTGTTCGATGATGGAGGTGATGTGGTGAGTGTGGGTGCGTCTGAAGTGAAAAATAATGTTCTGGGTGCGGCGGCACTCGGGATTTCGGCGGATTTGTATCCGTTTCAGGGAAATTATCACGAGGTTTTGCCGGGAATCCGCATGCATTATTTGGATGAGGGTGCGGGCGATCCGGTGGTGATGGTGCATGGGAATCCGTCGTGGTCGTTTTATTACCGGAATCTGGTGCGCGCGCTTTCGCCGACGCATCGCACGATTGTGCCGGATCATGTCGGGTGCGGTTTGTCGGATAAACCAGGCGATGCGGCGTATACGTACACGCTGTCGCAGCGTGTGGACGATCTGGAGAGTTTGCTCGAGTCGTTGGAGATTCGGGAAAATATCACGTTGGTGGTGCATGACTGGGGTGGGATGATCGGGATGACGTATGCGACGCGTTATCCGGAGCGGATTGCGCGGATCGTGATATTGAATACGGGCGCGTTTCATTTGCCGGCGTCGAAGGGATTTCCGCTTCCGCTCAGGCTGGCGCGCGATAGCAAATTGGGGGCGATGCTGGTGAGCCGGTTCAATGCGTTTAGCCGGACAGCAGCGCATGTTTGCGTGACGACGCCGATGTCGTCGGATATCGCGGCGGCGTATGTGGCGCCGTATAATAGTCCGGAGAACCGCATCGCGACGTTGCGGTTTGTGCAGGATATTCCTTTGAAGCCGGGGGACCGGGCGTATGAGGTGGTCAGCGAAACACAGGAAAAGCTCGGCGAGCTTGCGCATTTGCCGATTTTGATTTGCTGGGGCGCAAAGGATTTTGTGTTTGACCGGCACTTTCTGGCGCGTTGGAAAGAGATTTATCCGCAGGCAAAGGTCGTTGAATTTGGTGATGCCGGCCATTATGTGCTGGAAGATCGCGCCTCGGAAATTGAAGCGCTTGTGAAAGAATTTCTGGGTTGATTGAACGAAAAATGCCTGGATGAAGGAGTGGTTGGTGGAGTTGAAAAATAGCTACAACATTGCTTCGGCATTGACGCGGATGGCGGAAAAAATTCCGGATTCGCCGGCGATTTTGTTTCCAATCGGGCGAGACGCGAGCGGGAAGCAGCGGTATGAGACGACGACGTATCAGGAGTTGAATGCGGCCAGCGATCGGGTGGCAGCGGGGTTGGTAGCGTCGGGGATTGAAACGGGCATGAAGGCGGCACTGATGGTGAAGCCGAGCATGGAGTTTTTTGCGCTGACCTTTGGCTTGTTTAAGGCGGGCATTGTGCCGGTGCTGGTCGATCCGGGGATGGGGGTGAAAAGCCTGCGGGTATGTCTGGATGAGGCGGAGCCGGATGCATTTATCGGGATTCCGAAGGCGCATGTCGCGCGGATTGTGCTCGGCTGGGGCAAAAAGTCGATTCGCAAGCAGGTGACGGTTGGCAAACGCTGGTTCTGGGGCGGTTTGACGCTGGAAGATGTGCGCAAAGCGGGCGAGCTGGCGAGTGCGTCGGGTGGATATTTGGCGCCTGCGGTGGGTGAGGATGATCTGGCGGCGATTGTTTTTACGAGTGGGAGTACGGGAATTCCGAAAGGTGCGCGGTATACGCACGGGAATTTCATGGCACAGGTCGATTTGATCGCGCAGACGTATCGTATTGAGCCGGGAGAGATTGATCTGCCGACGTTTCCGCTGTTTGCGCTGTTTGATCCGGCGCTGGGGATGACAACGGTGATTCCGGAGATGGATTTTTCTAAGCCGGGTCAGGTTGATCCACGCAATATCATCGAGCCGGTGCAGGAGTTTGGCATTACCAATATGTTCGGTTCGCCGGCGCTGTTGAACCGGGTGAGTCGGTACGGGGTCGAGCATCAGGTCGAATTGCCGACGCTGAACCGGATTATTTCGGCCGGGGCGCCGGTGCCGGCGGTGGTGTTGGAGCGGTGCGAGACGATGTTGCGTGAGGGTGCGCAGATTTTTACGCCGTATGGCGCGACGGAATCGCTGCCGGTGGCCTCGATCGGGAGTGGGGAGATATTGCGCGAGACGCGTGCGTTGACCGATCAGGGCAAGGGTGTGTGTATCGGGCGGCCGGTGGAAGGGGTTGAGGTTGAAATCATCGCGATTCGTGATGATGCCATTGAGAATTGGAGCGACGATTTACGCGTAAAAGCCGGAGAGATCGGCGAGTTTGTGGTGGTCGGGCCGCAGGTCACGAAGGCGTATCATAATCGGGATGCGTCGACGGTGCTGGCGAAGATCCAGCGCGGCGATGGCAAGATCATGCATCGGATGGGGGACGTCGGGTATTTTGATGAAGCCGGGCGCATGTGGTTTTGTGGACGCAAGTCGCATCGGGTTGTGACGGAAAATGGGCCGATGTTCACGATTCCGTGTGAGGCGGTTTTCAATGTGCATGCGGCGGTTTTTCGCACGGCGTTGGTCGGAGTCGAGCGCGGTGGGAAGGTGATTCCGGTGTTGTGCGTGGAGCGTGAAGCCGCAGAAAATGCAGGCGTGGCAGCGGGTTTGAGTGATGACGCGCTGCGCGAGGAGCTGTTGGCGCTGGGGCGCGCGTATGCGCATACGGCGCCGATTGAGAGGATTTTGTTTCATAAGGCATTTCCGGTCGATATTCGACATAACTCAAAGATTTTCAGGGAGAAATTGGCTATCTGGGCCGATAAGAATTTGCGATGAAAACACTTGTAACTGGTGGTGGCGGTTTTTTGGGCAAGGCGATTGTAGAGCGTTTGCTGGCGCGTGGTGATGAAGTTCGCGTGCTTGCGCGTGGCGCATATCCTGAGCTTGAGGAAATGGGCGCAGAGACCATCCGTGGTGATGTGGCCGATGCGGAGGTGGTGGATCGCGCGGTGGCCGGTGTGGATGTCGTGTTTCATGTGGCTGCGAAAGCGGGCGTGTGGGGAAAATACGAGGAGTTTTACCGGGCCAATGTTGAGGGGACGCGTGTTATTATCGAGGCATGTAAGAAACATGGCGTGAAGAAACTTGTGTATACGAGTTCGCCAAGTGTGATCGGGGGTTCAGAGGATTTGTTGGGAGTGGATGAGTCGGTCGAGTATCCGACGCGTTATCTGGCGCATTATCCGGCGACCAAAGCGGAAGCAGAGCGGATGGTGATGGCTGCGAATGGGGAAGAGTTGGCGACGGTATCGCTTCGGCCGCATTTGATCTGGGGACCGGGCGATAATCATCTGGTGCCGCGGATTGTGGCGCGGGCACGCAGCGGGAAATTGCGCCGGATTGGGACGGGAAAATATCTGGTCGATTCGGTGTATATCGACAATGCGGCTGATGCGCATTTGCAGGCGGCGGACGCGCTGGCGCCGGGGTCGGCGGTAGCGGGGAAGGTGTATTTTATTACGCAGGGCGAGCCGGTGAATGTGGGGGAGTTGATGGACCGGATCGTGGTTGCGGCGGGGATGAAGCCGCTTGAGCGCAGTATTTCGCCGGGGCTTGCGTATTTTGCGGGCTGGATGTCGGAGAAGGTGTACGGCGCGCTGGGGAAAAAAGAAGAGCCGATGATGACCAGGTTTTTGGCCCGGCAGCTCTCAACGGCTCATTACTTTGATATTTCGGCGGCGCGCGAGGATTTTGGTTATGAGCCGACCGTCAGCATTGATGAAGGGATGGAGCGGCTGGCGGTCTGGCTGAAAAGCGAGGGGATGTAAGAGTCAGAGTGCTTACAGGATCATCTGAACGAGCCATTCTCCTACGGTGCCGATGATAGACATGACGAGGGCACCGATCAGAGCCCATTTGAAGCCGTCGATATCGAGTCGGCTGGTGAGGGTGTCGGTAATTTTGAGGAGAATGGCCGTGATGATCCAGCGCGTAATAAAGGCAAGCAGGTAGGCAATGCCGAGTGTGGCGATGCTGAAGACGACGAAGAAGAGCTGGCCGAGCAGGAAGTTTAAGATCCCGAAGATTGCAGCGATGATGATTGCGCTGCCAAAGCCTCGGACTCTGAATCCGGGCAGAATCATAGAAGTGAGCCAGAAGGCCAGGGCGAGTACGAGCCAGGAAAGGAGAAAAGACATAGGGGGAACTCACTGCTCAGGTTGTGTGTAGGATCCATGGAACGAACGTGCGATCCAGTGACGCTTGAAAAGCTAAGAGGGCGGCTCCCAATGTCAAGCGCCTACGGATCGGCGCAGGCTTTCAGCCAGTTATATGTTTTGTACGAATGTACTTATTTACGGGCCTGTCGGTATCAAAGTCGGTATCAAACTGGAGCGTGTTCCAGGCGTCGATTGGTATGCGAAGGTTCGAGTTTGGTGACGAGTCCTGTGCCGATCATGAGTATTCCCACAACCAAGTGCGGAATCCAGACCTGATCGCTGAAGGCAAAGAGCCAGGGAGAAACGGCCAGAACCAGGCCCAGGATGATATCGATCGTAAGGTGGGTGGACATTGGCATTGCAGGGTATACGCCAAGTTCGTAGTCGGTCATCAGTGCCTGCACAAGGATGACTGCGCCAAGCAGGATGGGGACCCACATCTCGGCGCCGCCTGTGGCGAATCCAAAGAGAAAGGGCGCGGCGATTAAAACGGCGCCGATGATATAATCGAGAATGCCGTGAGCTCGGGTTGATAGAAAACGCATGGTGGTAACTCCGGTGAAAACGAAACATTGGGTAGGGGTCATGTTTTGGAGACGGCGCACGCGGGTATGCGCGGGTGCCGCCCATGCATGAAGGTAGAACCTATGTGGATTGTGCAAAATGATTGTTTTTTGAGCGAATGTACGGATTGATTTTAGGCGCAAAGAAGCCGTCATTTGCATGCAAAAGAAGTACAGATGCAAAGGACGGCTTCAGAATGGGAGGAGATGCTTAGAGATTGGTGGGGCGATATTTTAGCTGATTTTTTGGGTCGCCACCGTTTTCTTTCGGTTTGCTATCTTCTTATTCAAAGAATGCAGGGCATTTTTGCTTGAGTGGCTCACAGAAGGAGCCGCGGTTGGGTAGCTTCTCCAGATAGGCATCCAGGGCTTCTTCGCTGGCCAGAATAGAGGCACAGGTACTGCTTGCGGTCATGCTAAAATCGATATTTTTCATCGCATTTCCAGCGAGTAAGCAGAGTCCTAAATCATTTACGGTTGCGCTGCAGCTTGAGCGTTCGCTGGAGGGCAGGCATCCGTCGACGTCTAGTTCGTAGTCGGCCAGAGTCAAGCTTGTGCACTCGGCGTAGGCTTCTTCGCAGAGTGAGAGCGGGGTGCGGTTGAGTTCTTTGAAGTTTTGTGCCGCGTAGGAGAGACTGCGCCAGAGACATGAGCCTTGTCCGGCAGAGGTAGTGGGAGTGAGTTGCTCCTGGTAGGGCTGCATAACTTCCCGGCAGACGGATACAGCTTGCTGATCATTGAGGTCTTTGAGGAGAGTCTCGCGGGGAACACCGCCGATTTTGTCGTCGTCTGTGCCGTTGTTATTGTTATCTCCATTGCCTCCGACAGGGCTCAGGCCGCCAGGTCCTCCGCCGAGTTGGGTGGAGTTATTGTCGTCATCGTCACTTCCACAGCCAGAAAGTGCAGCCAGGGAAAACATCAAGAATACAACTACGGCGCGTTTCATCGAGTTCATACCATACCCCTTTTCATAGGTTGAATTGATAAATGCCGAACAGCTCAATCGGGATATGGGGATTGAATCAGTTAAATGGAGAAGGGGCAATCAGAAAAGTGATAAGAAAAGAAACCGGCCGCTTGCGCGGCCGGTTTTTGGTGATGAAACAGTGAAATTATTGTTGTTCCGTCATGTGTTTTTCTAGAAATTCACATTTCTTGTCGAGGTTTACGCAGCTTTCCGGATTCTCGTAAGCGAACATAAGATCTTCGATAGCATTGCGGCCGGAAGCTGTCGCTAAGTCGGCGCATGTTTTTTCGAGCATCAAGATGTTGTGAGCAATGGAGGCTGCGGCGCGGTCATTGGCGCAGGTTTTGTATTCATCGACGGTGATATCGCACTCAGCGCGTACGGCCTCATCCATGCAGCCTTCCGTAACAATGTTTTCGCGCTTGTAGCCCCGGTTCATGCAGGCATCCATGCTGGCCTGACAGGTTGCGGCCTTTTCGGAGTTTTCCACCATATAGGCGTCGTCGATTCCCCAGAAGAAGCAGTTGCCTTCGCCAGCGGGAACAGCCGGGTCGTAGGTCGGTTCCAGCTGGTCAAATTTGTAGGCACAGAGCACATTCACCTGGTCTTGTGTCAGATCTTTGAGCAGGAGGGCGCCGTCTACTTCGTCTTCATCGACGGGCTCTTCGGTGTCGGGGTCGGGTTCGTTCGCGTCTTGTTCGTTGTTGTCGACGTCTTGCTCGGGTTCGTCAGCGTCTTGCTCGGGTTCTTCGGTGTCGTTCAGGCCCGTATCCTGATCGTCATTGTTGTTATCGTCGTTGTTGACGTTGTTGACGTTGTTGACGTTGTTGACGTTGTTGCTTGCCTTTTTCTCGTTGTCATCGCTGCAAGCGGCCAGAGCGCCGAGAGAAGTGATGAGAAGAATTGCGAGTGTCTTTTTGAAGAAATTCATTGTGTACAGCTCCAGATTGTTTCGAATTTAAAAAACAAGTTGTGCTAATGCGGCAGTAATTATGTCGACACGACTTACCACGTATAGATATTCGGGCATTTGTCTTCGAGATCGATACAGCCCTGGGGTGGGAGGTAGTTGTCGAAGGCTTCATCGAGAATTTCGATGCTTTGTTCGGTGGTGAAATCTGCACAGGTCTTTTCGAGCAGCGGATTGATTTGTTCCTGGAATGCCTGGAGGTTGTCGTAGGAGCAGCGCTCGAAGTCTTCGACGGTTGCCTGGCAGCCGGCGGTGTTAATGCAGAGAGTCGGATTCGGTTCCGTAAAGCTTTCTGTGCAGGAGGTGAAGTTTTCGTTGCATGTTTCCTGGATCTCAGAAGGTGATTTTTCTGCGTCGAAGGCAAAATAGGCAGCGTAGAGCAGGCAATATGCCGTGCCGGTAGAAGTCGTCGGATCGAAGAATTCATGAACTATTGTGGCGTCAGCGGCGCACAGGGTCAGGATTTCTTCTTCGGTGAGGTCTTTGAGCAGTTTTGCATTCTCATCCGAACCGGTGTCTTCGTCGTTGGAGTCGGTATCGCCATCGTTATTGTCACCGGTATCTTCTGGATCGGTGCTGGTATCTTCTTCGAGTGTATCGGCTGAGTCCGTATCTTCCGGCCCGGTACTGGTGTCTTCGGTGTTGGTGTCGTCTGCATTGGAATCGGTATCTTTCGGAGCAGAATCTACATCCTGAGCGCTGTCATCTACGTCCTGTGGAAGGGCAGAGTCTTCGAGCTGGTCGGAGTTGTTGTTGCGGTTGTTGTTCTGGGGCTCGTCGCTGCTGCAGGCAGTGGCGGTCCCGAGGGTGAGAACTAATAGAAGAATTAGAACTCGGTTGAGTGTTTTCATGACGGCTGCTCCGGAAGAATCTTGTTGCAAATGCGGACGAATGCGTTGCGAGCGTAAAGCAGAGATTGGGGGCAAGCAAGAAAAATTGCCGCGTGAGTGCTTTGTGGCAGCTCACGCGGCAACTTTATTAAGTTCTTATATCCATGCAGAAATCTGCATAGCTACAGCTTACTCGCCGAAGATGTTCGGGCATTTATTGACTAGTGCTTCGCATGCAGGACTCGCTGGAATTTGGTCCAAGAGCTCGTCCAGCGCATCAAAACCGTCTTCTGTAGCATAGTCGCTGCAGGTTTTTCCGGTGGCTTGATCTAATAGAGCTTTTTCTCCAGCGATATATTCATCGGTGCATGCTTCGAATTCAGCGACGGTTGCGGAGCAATCCGTAGCAATCATGCATTCAGCGGGGAGTTCAAAGGAGTCTTCCAGGCAGAACTCTTGGGACTCTTCGCAAATTTCGATGGCTTCAGCGTCGTCTTCGCTTAGCTCATAGCCATCAAAAGCGCCAATGATCAGGCAGTTTGCCTGGCCATAGCTTGTGCTGGGATCGAAGAGTGGAGCGACTTTTGCGTTATCAGCATCGCACAGGGCCTGGACTTGCGCGCTGGTCAGGTCTTTGAGCAGCGTGTTCCCATCGATGGTCTCGCCGCCGGTGTTGTTGTCGTTGTTACCGGTATTGTTGTCGTTGTTACCGGTATTGTTGTCGTTGTTACCGGTATTGTTGTCGTTATTGCCGGTGTTGTTGTCGTTATTGCCGGTATTGTTGTCGTTGTTACCGGTGTTGTTGTCGTCGTTGTTTTGCCCGGGTACGTTGGAATTATTATCAGCGTTGTTCGAGCCGTTATCATCGTCACTGCAGGCTGCAACAGCTCCGAGGGAAATCATCAGGAAAACAGCCAGCATTTTTTTGAGGTTTTTCATTTTTTGTCGTGCTCCAAAGATCTAAATCAAGCTAGAAAAATAAGACTACGTCAAAAGACGTAAGTCTCCAGCATAGAAGGATTTAGAGGTGGAGTTCAAGGGATAAAATGTTGTGGTGTGGAAATAGGATTTTTACGAGTGTATCGGCGCAGACGAGGTATTAATCGAAAATGTTCGGGCATTTCGTAAGCAGTCCGGCGCATGCCGGGGGCTGGTGGAAACTGGTGAGCAGGGCGTCGAGTTCTTCGATTCCTTCGTCGGAGGCGTAGATAGAGCAGGTCTGGTCGGCGAGTCGGAGGAAGTAGGCGGTAAGGATTTTGGCGTCTTCGGTGCCGCAGCTTTCGAATTCTTTCACGGTTGCTACACAGGTGCGCTGTGCCTGCTGGTTGATGCAGATTTCCGGAGTGGTTTGAGGTGGGAATGTGTAACAGTCGATAAATTCTTCTTCGCAGATCATGAGTTGTTCGGGGTATTCGAAACCGAGCAGGTTTCCCCGTCGTGCGGCGAAATCCAGGCAGGCGCCGAGGCCTGCTGCCATGCCGGGATCGTCATGGTCTTTGTATTTTTCGTAGTTGGCGTCGCAGAGTGCTTCGGTTTGTTGGGGACTGAGATCTTTGAGGAGTAATTTGTTGTCGATGCCGGCATCTCCGGTGGAAGAGCCGCCGCCTCCGCCACCGACTCCCGGTTTGGGTGGGCCTGACCAGGAGCCGGGTTCGCCGATGTCATCGATGGTGCGTGTGGAATTGTAAGGATCGTCGTTGTCGCCACAGGCAAAGAGAGTCGTTCCGATGATAAGAAGCGAAAGAGTTGTGAGGGTTCTGAGCTTTTTCAAGATTTTGGCTCCACCGAAGAGAGACTCATCCATAGGGAGATCTGGCCTGTTACGAACGGTTCTTCGGCTATTTTACAGGAAATGTGGTGGGAGTCTACGTGGGGTTAGCGTCGGTTGACGCGGGAGATCCAGTAGAGAAGCTGAAGGATGGCGGTTGCAGCTGCGGCGACGTAGGTTGCGGCTGCGGCGGTGAGAATTTGCTGGACGCCTTCTGCTTCCTGTGCCGTGATAATTCCGTGTTGGGTGAGCGCTCTTTTGGCGCGTGCGGAGGCGTCAAACTCGACGGGGAGGGTGACAAGGGTGAAGAGCACGAATCCGGCGAAGAGAACGACGCCGGCAATAGCCAATCCGGAGATGCCGACGGCGAGTCCGGCGATCAGAACGAAGACGCCGATATTGGTGCCGATATTGGCGATCGGGACCATTTGTTGGCGCAGGCGCATGGCGGGGTAGCCGACTTTGTCCTGGATGGCGTGGCCAACTTCGTGGGCAGCGATGCCGGCAGCGGTTACGGAGCGGCCGGAGTAGATGTCATCGCTTAAGGCCAGGGTGCGGGTGCGGGGATCATAGTGATCGCTGAGTACGCCGGGGGTGCGAGCGATGGTGACGTTGGTGATGCCTTCGGCGTCGAGTATGCGCTGGGCGACATCTCGGCCGGTCATCCCTCTGCTGATGGCGACATTGCTCCAGCGGTTGACGCGGGATTTTACCCAGGCCTGGGCGCCAAGGCTGAGAAGCATTCCGATGCCCATGACAACTAAATAAAGGGGATCAAACAGCATGGTACGACTCCTTTGCAATTCAATGGGGTGGAATCATCAGATATTTTTCTTTGGATCGATGCAGATACTTGTTGGTTGTTTCGTTGGCATGGCGGCCGACGGGCGTAAATCTAGGCAGCATGCTGAAGATTTCAACAGCGGAACAGTTCATCAGGGGGCGAGCAGTTCGGAGTAGATGGTTGCGGCGTCGTTGTGCTGGCCGTTTTTTTGGAGGGCGGCTGCGCGGAGGATCTGGGCGTAGTCGAGCAAGGTAGGTGCATTCTGACGGAGGCGCGGTTCGAGTTCATCGATGGCAGCGAGGGCGCGGGTGAATTGTTGGGAATGCAGGAGGGCGGTGATCTGAAACCATGCGGTGAAGAGGATGTCGGGGTTGTTACGCATGGCGGTTTCGGCCTGTTGGACGGCGTCGGCGTAGCGTGCAAGCAGGAGGGACTCGGCAGTCTGGACGATGAGGAGCCGCCGTTGGAGGGCGTCGAGGATAACTTCGTCGTCGGTGAGAGAACGGGTGGCTTCGATGCGCTCGCGTTGGACTTTCCAGTCTTCGAGATCGAGGCGTGGGGAGGGCTGGTCGGTGGGGACGACGAATTGGGATTCGATTTCGTCGAAAAGTCGGCGAACGAGGCGTTTTTTGAGTTGTGCGAGTTCGGGTTGGGCGAATTGGGTGCGGATCAGGGTCTGGTAGAGGCTCCAGGCGCCGCCTCCGCCGGCCGTGTAGGCGCGGCCTTCGTCGAGTTGATCGTTGAGTGATTGGAGAACGAGGCGTTGTGGCTCGGGTGTTTGCCAGACTTGCATGCCGGCGCGTGTTGCAGCAAGGCGTCGCTCGCCGTGGATTTGTTCGAGATCGGGAGCGTTTGCAGGGGCCAGGCGCAGGTAGAAATCGTAGTAGGCGGTGGCAGCTGCGTAATCATTTTGCCAGAAAAAGGTGCGGGCGAGGTTGCGGTAAAGATCGGGATTTTGCGGGGCGATCTGGATGGCGCGGATGAACGTCTGGCGGGCCTGGTCATAGTCAGCCTGATTGTAGGCGTCGGTGGCTTGCTCGACAAGGGCGGTGAGTCCGGCGGATTCGGCGCGCGGCGTGGATGGGGCGGTCTCGACCGGGGAGGTTGGCTCAGTGGCAGCGGCGGCTTGCGGGATCAAGGCCGTGGCCAGAGTGAGCAGGGAGACGAGCAGAGTTGGATAGAGTTGGTTGGTTTTCATAGCTTCCCGGGAGGTTCGGCATCGAATCCGAAGATGTTTCCAAAAAGCATACCGACGCCGAGGTTTAGCATATGTTCGGTGCCGAGGCCGTCGTTGAAATAGCTTTGCAGGTTGTAGCGAAACTGCGCGGAAATCTGGGGTGTTATGAAGTATTGGAGGCCCAGGCCAGCGGTCCAGAATGATTCGGTTTGTGAGAGCGTGATCGGTTCTGAGAGCTGGTTTCCGCGTAGCTTGATCCACTGAAAGTTGATGCCGATGCCGGCTTCGGCGGTGGGGACGAAATTGCCGAAGAACATGCGATAGGTGAGCTGGAAGGGGCGAAATTGCAGCCGTTGAAGTTTGTGAACTGTGGTCAGAATGGGCTGGCGATCGTTGCGGAGTTCGAGTTCGGCTTCGTGGTCGGGGGAAGACTGGAGATAGGAGAGTGAGAGCAGGGTGAGGCCGAAACTTTCGCCGGTGTAGTAGAGTTCGAGTCGGGGGCCGTGCGGCATGACGAGGCGGCGAAGCGGGCCGCTGTCGGGCATGGCGCCGCGTTCGGTAAATCCGCGAAATTCGTATTCGTCGGAGCCGTATTCGCCGCGAGCGTTGCGGAAGGTCGTGGATTGGAAGGTAAGGTCGTAGGACAGGCGTGCGCCGTAGTGATTGGGCAGAATCGCTTCGCGTGCGATGGGCTGGAAAAGTCCGGTGGAAGTAGTCTGAGCGGCGTGGAAGGCGGCATCAGCATCGGATGTGAGGCTTTCGGGTGGGCCGTTGGGATCGGGAATGCGATTCAGGTCGTGCTGGATCGTGGATGCGCGCTCGCTTGCGACTTCCGTGGTGCCGTCGATGGGTTCGTAATCATTCAGAACAAGGCGGTAGGTATAGGTTCCGACGGGAAGATTCTGGCTGATGGGCGTAACGCCGATGGTTTTTCCGTCGATTTCGACGATGGCGCCGCGTGGCGTGGAGTCGAAGGCAAGAGTGCCGGTGGCGTCGAAGATGGTGCGGACGAGATCGAAGGCCAGGGTGCGGGCTGTGTTGGCTTGCACGGTTCCGGTGCGGGAGATCAGTCCGCGGCGATCCATGATTTCGTAGGTGGCTTCAAAGCCGGAGGCGACGGGTTGAAGCTGAAGACGGATGATGAGTGAAAGGTTGAGCGTGTCAAAAGCCAGAGTTTTTGGCGTAACGCAGGGCTCCAGGCCGATGATGCAAAGGGGAATTGGGGTGGATGTATTGGCGACGTGGGCCTGGAATTGCGTTTCGCTGAGGAGATGGCGCGATTGTTCGGCGGCCAGGGCTTCTTTTAAGCCGTCCCGCAAAACATTGATGGCGCTCTTTGTTGCCTGCGTGTTGGCAGAGGCAGCGGGCGGTTGAATGGACCAGTAGATCAAGCGTGTGTCGTTGCCTGGGGCAGGCAGGGCTTCATCGGTGCGGGTTGCTTGAGGAAGTGACGCGGAAGAAGTGGGTTCTGCGCTGGCGAGGGATGCAAAGTTGCAGGTTGTGATGGCTAAAAATGCTATAAAAATCAGATATTTAGGTGTGGTTTGTCGTGTTCTTGGTGCAGTGTGCCGGCAACTTGTATAGAATAACTTTGTTGGCATAGCCAACCTGCGTAAATTTGGATGGAAGTAGCGAGGTTCCAGGAGGTGTCGCATGTCGAATTCGCAGAGCTCAATTCACAAGGTTGCTAATTTACTCGGGTATTTTCGAGCGGAGTTAACGACGACGTTTCAGGATCTGGGACTTACAACGACTGAGGAAACTCAAGCCTATGTGGTGCATTTGCTACAGGGTTTTGCTCGTCATGACGAGTCCGGCAGCGATGAGATTGGTTTTTTTAAGCCGGCAGCGTTCTTGCTCGGAGAGGCGATGAACAGTGTGGGAGATCGCCGGATTGAGGCGTATCGTCGCCTGGGCGATGTGAGTCTGTTTAGCTGTGGTTTTTTTGGCAAACATCTGGCGCGCACACCGGTGAGTGCGGGGTATTATCAGTCGGTCGGGCGGATCGCGTACAGTCGGCTGGGAGAAATCATGGAGTTTAAGCAGCCGGGCGGTGCATTTTACGTGATCTTCACGGAGTTAGCGCATAAATTTGATGCGATCGTGGAGGCGTTGGTGCATCTTTCGCAACCGCGCGGGGCGAATCAATCTCCGTACGAGGAGTTGTTGCTTCGCTGGCAGCGTGGCGGCGAGCTTGATTCCGGGACGTTGATGCAACTTGGGATGTTGGCGAATCGTCGCAAAGCGCCCGGTGAAGACGCTTGAAAGGACTGCACCGGGCATGAGTTTTTGAGGCGATTATTTCCGGAATGCGGCCTGTTCGGATTCGTGCTGGGCAAGCTGATCAAGGCCGAGACCTTTGGCGAGCTTGGCTTTGCTTTTGTCGTCGAAACGGACGAATCCGGCGCTGATTTCGCGTAAGGAATGGACGGCTTCTTTGTTGGAAGAGGGGAAGATGCGTTCGGAACCGCGGCGCAGTTCACGGCCGCGTGCGGTTGCGAGCATGACAAGGGCAAAGCGGTTTTCGATGTGTTCGAGACAATCTTCTACGGTAACGCGTGCCATAATTTCTTCCTTATTAGTGATGTATCTATGTAACAGATGAACGAGTTTTGGTGGAGTATCTGGTTTCTCCAGGAGAGATCCCGGAGTAAGGGCGCAAAGTTAGGTGGAGAGAGAAAAAAGGTCAAGTCCGCGGGTGTATGGATAGAACGTCCGCTATATATAAGGCGTGATAGGAACAAAAGAGGCGGGTTGAATATTCTCTGGCGGGGTGGGGGATGGAAAGCGGGGTGTTTCTTGTGGAATCTTTTGCGGGGTACTTGACGTATGAGAAAGCGGCGTGTAGTTATCCCAATCCCGTGTGGCTTGAAAGTTTTCAGACGGAAAAGCCGGAATTGATGATTGATAAAAAGTATAGAGCGGAAGTTGGTTTGAAGTCTGCAGGGTGCAGGTTTGAGGCGCGTTTCCGCTGCGATAGAATAAAACAACGCAGGAGCAAAAGATGCACGCTGTAATTCGGACAGGCGGAAAGCAATACCGGGTTCAACCTGGTGATGAATTCAACGTGGAGAAACTCGCGGACGCCGAAAACGGCTCTACGGTCCTCTTCGATCAGGTACTGGCAGTTGGCTCGGGTGATTCGCTTGTAATCGGCGCGCCGCTTGTTGCCGGCGCCACGGTTCAGGCTTCGGTGGTTACGAGTGGCCTGGGCAAAAAAGAGATCGTTTTCAAGAAGAATCGTCGTAAAGGTTACAAGGTCAAGCGTGGCCATCGTCAGCCGTTTACGCGAATCAAGATTACGGCTGTGAATGCCGGTCAGTAATTGCGCGGATTTCTTCATTTATTTTAGCAAGATGTAAGACTTTGAGATCAGGAGTTCGTAATGGCTCATAAAAAAGGTCAAGGAAGTTCGCGTAACGGTCGCGACTCTAATGCCCAACGGCGTGGCGTTAAAAAATTTGGTGGTGAGAACATTCTGCCGGGCGGCATTATTGTTCGTCAGACAGGAACGAAGTTTCACCCGGGCAAGAACGTAGGTCTTGGCCGCGACTACACGATTTATTCGCTGGTCGAAGGCGTGGTGAAATTCGAGAAGGGTGCGAAAAACCGTCGTTTTGTGTCGGTGGTTCCTGCCGAGAGTGTGGCGGCAGAATAATTTCTTTTGGATTGAAGAAAGAAATTGATTCGGAAAGTTTGGGCAGCGCCCCTGGTTCCTGCTTGTTCAGGATTCAGGGGCGTTTGTCGTTTGCAACAGCAGGAGTTTTGAGATGTTCGTCGATGAAGCCAATATTGAGATCGCGGCGGGGCGTGGAGGAGACGGCATCGTCGCGTTTCGGCGCGAGAAGTTTGTGCCGCGCGGGGGGCCTTCGGGAGGGGACGGGGGTCGGGGCGGTGATGTGGTTTTTGTGGCGACGCATAATGTCCATACGCTCAGTGATTTTCGTTATCAGCGAGAGATCAAGGCTGAGAATGGCGAGCCGGGCGGCAATAAGAATAAGACCGGGCGCAATGGCAATGATGTGACGGTGTATTTGCCGGTGGGCACGATCGTTCGTGATCTGGCGACGAATGAGGTGATTGCAGATTTTGAGGAACCCGGGCAGCGGTTGGTGATTGCGCGCGGGGGCAGCGGAGGGCTGGGGAATCAGAATTTTGCGACGCCGACGAATCGGGCGCCCAGGCGGGCGACGCCGGGTAAGCCGGGTGAATCATTTCGGTTGCATCTGGAACTGAAACTGATTGCGGATATCGGGTTGATCGGTTTTCCGTCGGTTGGAAAGTCGACGCTGATCGCGGCGATATCGAGCGCGCGGCCTAAGATTGCGGATTATCCGTTTACAACCCTGGTGCCGAATCTGGGAGTGGTGCGGTGGAAGAATTTTCCGGAGTTTGTGGTGGCGGATATCCCGGGGCTGATCGAGGGAGCGCATGAGGGGTTGGGGCTGGGTGTGCAATTTTTGAAGCACGTGGAGCGCACGAATTTGCTGGTGCATGTCCTGGAGGTGACGCCCTGGCTGGAGGGAGATGAGAATCCGCGCAATCCGATTTCGGATTTTGAGATCATTCAGCGGGAGCTGGGACGTTATAATGAGGCGCTTTTGGAGCAGCCACAGCTTGTGGTGTTGAACAAGGTGGATTTGCCGTATGTGCGCGAGCAGGAAGAAGCGTTGCGGGCGCATTTTGAGGGCGAGTTGGGGATGGAGTTTCTGGCGATCTCGGCAGCGACGGGTGAAAATGTCGATGTTTTCAAGGATTTGCTGGGTCGCGCCATGGCTGAAGGTGGTTTTGGTAAGGCAGACAAGCGCGAGGCGTGGGAACGCTGAGATTTGAAGGGGGCGCCGTCGGAAAGCACGTCTGGGGTGAGCTTTCGGATGGATTGTTGTGATGCATTATTCGGGGGTGTTTTCGGATGGTTTTTCGGAGGGGGCCTGTGCGGACGATTGTTGTTCGCGGGCGGCTTGCTGGCGACGACGGCGGCGCAGGCGCGCTTCGTTTTCGGCCTCGACGGCGCGGCGTCCCAGGAAAAATCCGGCAAAAGCTCCAACAAATAAAATGATGGGAATGTAGAAGATGTGGGCGGAAGACATGGTGAAAATCTCGTGCAGTTTGAGGGAAATTGTAAGCCGCCTGGCGGTTTCGCGGCCAGCATAGAGCATCGCTGATAAATTTCCTATTCCTAAACATTGGTCTGGGGGAGGTCGTCGGAGCGGGAATGAAGGCGAGTGCGATAGGGAAAACATCAAAAAATCCGACCAGTTGGACGGATTCTCTCCTTGAAGTTGATGCTGGAAATGACTACACGAGGGGCCGTTTGTGGCTAAGCTTGGTTGCAAAGCCAGAAGATAATGATGAATGGAAGTAAACGATGAATCGTGGCGACGGGTCTGCTTTGTTAGATAATGAGAATGTATTTTCGACATTGGTTGAGTTGTTGCGGATTCGGAGTCAGGGGCCGACGAAGGATCTGGGGTACATTTTTCTGGCAGATGGGGAGCAAGACGAGCAGCGGATGAGCTATGCCGAGCTCGATGAGCGTGCTCGCGCGCTGGCCGCGCGTCTGCAGCAGGATATGCAGCCGGGGGATCGTGCGCTTTTGCTGTACCCGACGTCGCTTGACTATATCGTGGCGTTTTTTGCCTGTTTGTATGCGGGCGTAATTGCGGTGCCGGCGTATCCGCCGGATCCGACGCGTTTGAATCGGACGTTGCCCAGGCTTCAGGCGATTATTGAAGACGCGCAGCTCAATGTGGTGCTGACGAGTTCGCAGATAGCGCAGATGGCGCCGTTTTTGTTTGCGAGCAATCCGGCGCTGGCAAACCTGGCGATTGTGGCCAGTGATACGGTGGAATTGTCGCTGGCGGAGGCCTGGCGAGATCCGGAGGTCGGGGCGCAGGACCTGGCGTTTTTGCAGTATACGTCGGGTTCGACGGGGAATCCGAAGGGGGTGATGCTGAGCCATGAGAATCTGGTGTATAACTCGCGTTTGATTTCGGAGAGTTATGGGCTGGAGCCGGGCGATGTGATGATGCACTGGTTGCCGCTGTATCATGATATGGGATTGATCGGTGGACTGTTGCAGCCGTTGTTTCTGGGGAGTCCGGTTGTTTTGATGTCGCCGATTGATTTTTTGAAGCGGCCGTTTCGGTGGTTGCAGGCGATTTCAAAGTACCGGGTTGCGTATTCGGGAGCGCCGAACTTTGCTTATGATCTGGCGGTTCGCAAAACGAGTCTGGAGGAGCGGGCGACGCTGGATTTGAGCACATGGAAGGTTGCGTGTAACGGCGCAGAGCCGGTGCGTCGGGAGACGGTCGATCGGTTTGCGGAGTATTTTGCGCCGGCAAAGTATCAGCCGACGACGAGTGTTCCGTCGTATGGTATGGCGGAATGCACGGTGCTTGTGAGTTCGAAAACGGCGGGGACGCATCCGGTGGTGCTGGCGGTCGATCGCGGCGCGCTGGAAGACAACAGGATCGAGGTTGTGTCGGGGGATGATGGGGAACGCAGTGCGGAGCTTGTCGGATGCGGCAAGTTGATGGGGGACTATGTGGCGGCGATTGTCGATCCGGTAACCAAGAAGCGTGTGGCCGACGGTGGCGTGGGGGAAATCTGGTTGCAGGGCACAAGTGTGGCGCGGGGCTATTGGAACCGTGCCGAGGTCAATGAAGAAATTTTCAATGCTTATATTGCAGATAGCGGTGAGGGGCCGTTTTTGCGAACCGGGGATCTCGGGTTTTTGCATGAAGGGGAACTGTATATTACGGGGCGGCATAAAGATCTTTTGATTTTAAACGGTACGAATCATTATCCGCAGGACATTGAGCGGACTGTGGAAGGGGTGAATGAGGCGCTTCGTTCTGGATGCGGCGCTGTTTTTTCGGTTGAGAAAGACGGCGATGAACGGCTTGTGATCGTGCATGAGATCGATAAGCGCGGGGATGTGGATGTGGCGAAAATCGCGGCCGAAGTGGTGACAGCGGTGGTGTCGCATCATGATGTTTCGCCGATTGCGGTGGTTCTGATTGCGGCGCGCAGCATCGACAAGACATCGAGTGGAAAGATCCAGCGTCAGGCCACGCGGCTGGCGTTTTTGGAAGATCGTCTGGATGTCGTGTATCGCCTGGATGTTGGCGCACAGGCAAAAAAAGTGGCGCCGGTTGCTGAAGCCGAGGCGTCGGTCGAGCCCGCTGTTGAATCGGGAACTGGTCCGGTTGAGGATGTTCAGGCCGGGGCGCGGAAATCGCCGCGTGTGCGGGAAATCGAAGCCTGGTTGCGTGCGCGGCTTGGCGAAGAGCTGGGGCTGGATGGCCAGACGTTGGATTTGCGGGTGCCGTTTGCGAGCCTTGGCATGGGCTCGGTCGAGGCCGTGAATCTGGTGGGAGAGCTTGAGCGTTGGCTGGAAGTGCGGATTGCATCGACGGCTCTGTATGATTATCCGACGATTCATGCGCTGGCACGTTTTCTGGCGGGCGAGGAGCACGAGCAGGCTGGCCGAGAGGAACGTGTGGTGGCTGGTAGAGATCCGGCCTTGCAGGAGCCGATTGCGCTGGTCGGAATCGGGTGTCGTTTTCCGGGCGTTGACCGTTCTCGAAGTGCCATTGTGGGAGGGGCCGAGGCGTTCTGGGAAATGTTGATGGAAGGGCGCGATGGCATTCGCGAGATTCCCAAAGATCGTTGGGATGTCGATCGGTATTACGATCCGGAATTGTCGAGTTTTGATTCGATGAACGTGCGTCGCGGTGCGTTTTTGGATGAGATCGACAAGTTTGACGCGAGTTTTTTTGGGATTTCGAAGCGTGAAGCGGCGGCGATGGATCCGCAGCAGCGTCTTGTGCTGGAAACGAGCTGGGAAGCGCTGGAGGATGCGGGGATTCGTCCGGCAAGTCTGGCCGGGTCGCGCACGGGCGTGTTTTTGGGATTGAGCAGCCATGATTTTAGTTTGATGCACACGGGGATTCCGCCGCGTGCGGGGACGGGTTCGGCGGGTTCAATCGCGGCGAATCGGTTGTCGTATTTGCTGGATTTGCGTGGGCCGAGCATGGTCGTGGATACGGCGTGTTCGTCGTCGTTGGTGGCGCTTGATCTGGCGGTGCAGAGTCTGCGGCTGGGGCGTAGTTCGGCGGCGCTGGTTGGCGGCGTGAACGTGATGTTGGTGCCGGAGATGACGATTGCGTTTTCGCAAGCCGGGATGATGGCGCCGGATGGTCGTTGCAAGACGTTTGATGCGTCGGCAGATGGCTATGTACGCGGCGAAGGTTGCGGCGTGGTGGTTTTGAAGCGCTTGTCGGATGCGCAGCGTGATGGGGATCGCGTGATCGCGGTGATTCGTGGCGTGGCGGTCAATCAGGACGGGCAGAGCAATGGATTGACGGCGCCCAACGGGCTTTCGCAGCAGGCGGTGGTACGCGATGCGCTGGCGGATGCGGGCGTGCGTGCCTGTGATATCGGTTATGTCGAAGCGCACGGGACGGGAACCGAGCTCGGGGATGCGATCGAGGTGACGAGTCTGACGGCGGTCCTTAGCACCGGTCGCGCGGCCGATCGAACGTGTTATCTGGCGTCGGTCAAAACGAATATCGGGCATCTGGAAGCGGCGGCCGGTATGGCCGGGCTGATTAAGACAGCGCTGGTGTTGTCGAAGGGCGTGATTCCGCCGCATCTGAATGTGGAAGTGCTGAATCCTAAATGTGAATTCGAGCGTTCGCCGCTTGTGGTGCCGACGTCGGCTGTGGAGTTTGCGCCGTATCGGGTTGGAGCGCAGGTTGTGCCGCGTCTGGCGGGCGTGAGTTCGTTTGGCTTCGGAGGCACGAATGCGCATGCGATTTTGGAGCAGGCGCCGCCGGTGCGTCGGCGCGCGGCCAGCGGCGTCGATCGGGCCGAGCAGGTCGTGACGCTTTCGGCGCAGACATCGGCATCGTTGCAGAATCATGCCAGTGCACTGGCGCAGTGGCTGGCGACTTCGCCGGACGCGGAGCTTGTGGACGTTGCGCATTCTTTGAATGTGGGGCGAAACGATTTTGCGGAGCGGATCGCGGTTGTTGCGGATTCGAAAGCATCGCTGGTCGAAGTGCTCACGCGGATCGGTCAGGAAGGCGGACAGAAAGTTGGCTCGGAGGTTGTATTTGCAGGTTCTGTTGGCGCAGGGCCGGTGCAGGGGCAGGAGACGTCGGCGAATTTTGGGTTGACGTTTTTGTGCACGGGTCAGGGTTCGCAGTATCCGCAGATGGGCCGGCAGTTGTTTGAGACGCAGACGGTTTTCCGGCGCGCGCTGGAGCGGTGCGCGGATATTGTCGATCCGCACTTGAGCGCGCCGCTGTTGTCGGTGATGTATCCGAATGACGGACAGGATGTGCGGATTCATCAGACGGCGTTTGCACAGCCGGCGTTGTTTTCGCTGGGTTATGCGCTGGCGGCGCTGTGGCGCGAGGCTGGCGTGGAGCCGGATGCAGTGATTGGTCATAGCGTTGGCGAGTTTCTGGCGGCGCATCTGGCGGGCGTGTTTGACCTGGAGACAGGATTGCGGCTGATTGCGGAGCGCGGTCGGTTGATGCAGTCGCTGGAGCAGGCGGGCAGCATGGCGGTGGTGTTTGCACCGGAAGAGGAAGTGGTGCCGTTTTTGGCGGCGCATGAAAATCGCGTGGTGCTGGCGGCCGTGAATGGACCGAGTCAGGTTGTCATTTCGGGTTATCGCGATGCGGTGGCGGATGTCGTGGGCGCGCTGGAAGAGGAAGGCGTCATGAGCCAGCTTTTGCAGGTTTCTCATGCGTTTCATTCGCCGTTGATGCAGCCGATTGTAGAAGAATTTGAGCGTTTTGCGTCTCAGTTTACATATCGATTGCCGGTGATTCCGTGGATTTCCAATTTGACGGGCAAGGCCGTTGCGTCGGAGAAAGAAATCGGGGCGGCGTACTGGGCACGGCATATTCTGGAGCCGGTTCGTTTTGCGGACGGCATTTCGACGTTGTGGGAGCTTGGCGCGCGCAGGTTTTTGGAGCTCGGGCCGGTGCCCACGCTCGGGCATCTGGCGAAGCGCTGTGTGCCGAAGAAGGACGCACAGGGTGTGGCGGCGAGTTTTGTGGGTTCGTTGGAAGCGGACGCACAGAACTGGTCGAGCTTGCTCAAAGCGGCTGCGAAGTTGTATTGCGAGGGCGCGGCCGTGGATTGGCGCGGCCTGGATAGTGATTCGCGCGCGGTGCGTCTGGGACTTCCGACGTATCCATTTGAGCGGCAGCGGCACTGGCCGAAAAGTGCGGATATGAAGTCGTTTGGCGGCTGAAGCAGCACTGGAAGCGAATCTTCGCCGGATGGATTGAGATTGAATCGGGAGTTTTTGATGGAAATGGCGGTCTTTGTGACAGGCGGTTCACGCGGAATTGGTCGCGCAATTGTGCTGGAGTTTGTGCGTCAGGGGCGCGACGTTGCGTTTACTTATGTTCATAACACGGAGGCTGCGGCGGAAACGGAACGGCTGGCGCGTGAGATTCGGCCGGATGTGAAAATTCGCGGTTATGCGCTGAACGTGGCGGATTCTGCGGCTGTGGAGCAGGTCGTTGAGCAGGTTCTTGATGATTTTGAGGACGTAGGCGTGGTCGTAAATAACGCGGCGGTTTTGGACAATGCGCCGGTTGCGTTGATGAGCGATGAAGCCTGGCACAATGTGCTGGCGACGAATTTGAACGGGCCGTTTTATGTGTGCCGGCAGTTTGTGATGCATTTTTTGAGCAATCGCAGCGGTCGATTTATCAATATTTCTTCGGTGGCGCAGGATGGCGCGAGCGGGCAGGCGAATTACGCAGCGAGTAAGGCGGGGCTTGTGGCCTTGACGAAAACGCTGGCGCGCGAGTACGGACCGAAGGGGATCACTGCGAATGTTGTGGTGCTTGGGCTTGTGCCGACCGATATGAGCCGTGATCAGAGTCATGAAAAGGCAGTCGAATTCTGGAATCAGTGGTGTCCGCGCAAGCGCCAGGGCTCGCCGGAAGAAGTCGCTTCGCTGGTGAACTATCTGAGCAGTGATGCGGCTGATTTTATCAACGGCGAAGAAATTCGGATGACCGGCGGCATGACGTTCGTGCCCTGACTGTGCCTTGAGATTTGTGTTCTGAAATCCATGTCCATGTGGAGAACTGGTTTTGCTTACGATTGATATGCGCGGAAAAACAGTGCTGGTGACGGGTGGCACGCGGGGCATCGGGCTTGCAGCCGGCCTTGAGTTTGGTGCGGCCGGTGCCAACGTCGTGTTGACCTACAAGTGGGGTTCGGCCAGCGAGGATGCGATTCGCGCGGCGTTTTTGGAGCGCGGCGCGCCCGAGCCGACGCTACTGGAAGCGGATGTTTCGAACGAAGACGATACGCAGGCTTTGTTGGACGCGATTGCGCAAAAACACGACAGAATCGATGTGTTTGTGAGCAACGTTGCGTTTGCGCAGCGCACGCCAACGCTTGCGGATTATAAGAAGCGTTCGTTTTTTAAGACGCTTGAGTACAGCGCCTGGCCGCTTGTGCATTATACGCATGCGATTCAGGAGCGCTTTGGCAGCTATCCCAAATATGTGGTCGGCATTTCCAGCGATGGCACGGACCGACATTATCCGGCGTATGATTTTGTGGCGGCTTCCAAAGCCGTGCTGGAATCCTTTGCGCGTTATCTGGCCGTGCATTTGTTGGATTCTGGCTCGCGGGTGAATGTCGTTCGTTTCGGGATGGTGAAAACCGATTCGTTCGAGCAGATGTTCGGGCCAAAATTTACAGAGTTTTTGCGTCGCGAGGGTTTTCGTGACGAAGATTTATTGCAACCCGAAGAATGTGGGAAAGCAATTCTGGCGTTGTGCAGCGGCTATTTGGACGCAATGACCGGCGAGGTGATCACGGTCGATCGAGGCATGGCGTTTTTGGATAATATGATGATGAGATTTCACCGCGAACAAGAACAGTGAGCGGTACATTGAATGAACTTTCAGGAGCTATGATGAATAAAGAGCAGATCATTGAAGTGATTACGCGTAATCTTCTTGAGAATCTGGATGATCTTGATGCGGAAACGATCGATCCGGAAGCATCTATGCGTGATTATGGTGCGAACAGTCTGGATATCATCGAAGTTGTTTCCAGTTCGATGCGCGAATTGAAAATTAAGGTGCCGCGCTCGGAGCTGGCCGATGTCCAGAATATCAGTCAACTGGCTGATAAGTTTCTCGAACACATGAATTCTTGACTAACCTAAAGTAGTAGCTGACCGAAGAAGTACGACGATGAATGATCGTGATATCTTAAAATATAGCCTGGCTGATTTTGTTTATAACGATAACCCCGATGTGCTGTCGCCGCCGGAGGATTTTACTGCGTGGATGGACGATCCGCGGGTCGGGCTGGCGTATAAGTTTTTTGAGCAGCCGTTGCAGGCGGCGCCCACGCCCAGGACCTCGCTGCGCGGGGGCGTCGATGGCGTGACGCGCGATGTGATCAATTTGACGTCGTACAATTATCTCGGTCTTTCCACGCATCCGGAAGTCGTGCAGGCGGCCAAGGATGCGCTCGATCTGTACGGCGTGGGCGCTTCGGGCGCGGCGCTGTTGTCGGGGACGTTTGATCAGCACGAGCTTTTTGCGGCGGAGCTTGCCAGCTTCAAGCAGGAGGAAGCCTGTGTGCTGTTTTCGAGCGGACTGGGCGGCAATATGGGCGCGATTCAGGGCATGTTGCAAAAAGGCGACGTGCTGGTGATCGACGACAAATGCCACAAAAGTCTGATCGATGGCGCAACGCTTTCCGGCGCGCGTCTGGCGAGTTTTAAGCACAATGATGCGAATTCGTTGGATGAGGTGCTGACGCGTCATAAGGGCAAGCGTATTTTGGTCGCGATCGAGGGCGTGTATTCGATGGACGGCGACCTGGCGGATTTGCCGGCAATTGCCGATGTGTGCGATGCGCACGGCGTGCCGATTTATCTCGACGAAGCGCATTCGACGCTGCTTTTTGGTGAGAACGGACGTGGCATCGGGGAGCATTTCGGGCTGGAAGATAAGATCGGCGTGAACTTCGGGACGCTGAGCAAGTCATTCGGTGGCGTGGGTGGATTCGTGTGCGCAAGCCGCGCGTTGATCCGCTACATGAAGTGTTTTGCGTCGCCGTTCCAGTTTTCGTGTGCACTGCCGCCGTCGATCGTGGCAGCGATGCGTAAATCGCTGGAGGTCGCCACGCGTGATTCGACGCTGCGTGATCAGATGTGGGCGAACGTCGCGTATTTCCGCAAGAATCTCGAAGCGCTCAACCTGGACCTGGGTGATTCTGCGTCGCAGGTCATTCCGATCATCATTGGTTCTTCCGGTGAGCAGCTTTTCACGATGGCGATGGAAGCGCAGCGGCGTGGTTTGTTCTTGCAGCCGATTGATTTTCCGGCCGTCGAAGCGCATGCGCGGCGATTCCGGATTTCGGTGTCTTCGCAGCTCTCCAAAGAAGACATCGACGAAGCCTGCAACATCATTGAGGACGTCATCGCGCGCCCACTCGGCACGGTTGGCAATTCCGGAAGGGCGGGAGCCTGATGGACGTCGAGCGGCTTTTACGCACACATCGCAAAAAGCCTCTGCGCGCGCTGGATGCGCTGCCTGCCAATGTGGAAGATTGCTGCGTGGAGCGCCTGATTCCACATCGCGGCCCGATGTTGCTGGTCGACCGCGTGGTGGGCGTCGAGCTGGACGAAGCCCTGATCCACGGCACGCGCCGCATTACAGCCGATCATATCGGTCTGGACGGGCATTTCCCGGGCTATCCCGTATTACCGGGCGTCATTCAGATCGAAATGCTCGGCCAACTCGCCCTGTGCATGTACCGGTTTCTGGAACACGGTTCGCTGGTGCTGCCGGAAGAAATGCCGGAGCTGAATATCCGAGCGTCTAAAATCCTGGGAGCGCAGTTTCTGGCGGAGATTCGGCCCGGCGATGAGGTGACGCTTGTTGCTCAGCGACTGGAGGCGGACGAGTATTTTGCGTCGACGATAGCCCAGGCGTTTGTCGGGGAACGTTTGTGTTGTGTGATGGTTGCCGAAATCGTTTTTTTGTAGGGGGGCGGCGGTCCTACTCCGCGGTTGGATGCAGGGATTGGGCGGTTTGCAACGTCACACCCACGGTTTCACCGTGGGCTAGATGAACGCTGCGCTGCGCTCGGACTTCGTCCGGCTCCGCGGGTGGATGCGTCAAGTTGTGTGCGAGGATTCTCGGAGGCGTTTTTTGGCGTTCGGGGCGTGTGCGAGGATTCTCGGACGCG
>JBEBUW010000058.1:0-26437 GCA_040393065.1 Lujinxingia vulgaris
GCGAGTGGTTTGCGTCGATAGGCGTGGAGAAAAACGGTGGAACGAAGTTGTACGGCGTTTCGGGTCCGGTAAAACGTCCGGGTGTGTACGAGGCGCCAAGTGGAATCACCGTACGTCAGCTGCTGGAAGATTACGGCGGCGGTATGCTGGACGGGCATGAGCTCAAGGCGTTTATTCCGGGCGGATCGTCGTGTGCGGTGTTGAAGCCGGACAAACTCGATGCGGTTCTGGGCTTTGAGACGATGCGCGAGGCCGGCAGCAGCCTGGGAACGGGTTGTGTAACGTTTATGGACACCAATACATGCATGGTACGGGTTGCCGCACGACTGGCAGCTTTTTACCATCATGAGTCCTGTGGTCAGTGCACGCCCTGCCGTGAAGGTACGGGTTGGGCGACCAAGGTGTTGGATGCCATCGAAGCAGGCCGTGGGCGCCAGGAAGATCTCGATCTGTTGCTCGACATGTGTGACAACATCGAAGGGCATACGATCTGTGCTCTTGGTGACTCGATCGCGATTCCTGTGCGCAGTTATATCCGCGTGTTCCCTGAGGAATTTGCGGCTCATATCGAGCAGGGCTGTTGTTCGTTTCCGTCCTGGTCGAAACCGAAGAAAAAATCGGGCGCAGCCGCCTGAGCTTAGGAAATACGAAGCCATCCGAGCGTGAAGCGCTCGGGTGCGCGTTCATGCTTTGACCTTCTTGATAAAGTGCGCTATCAGACACCCGCTCGGTGCGCGGGCCTAATTTGTAGGGCTTGCGCCGGGTTGGTTTTGAACCCCCCAGGCCTCGAAAATTACGGGTCCGGTGTGGCCCAATGTGGAGTATCATCATGGGTTTTTGGGAACCCCTGTTTTTCTGGATATTTGCTCTCGGAGCGCTGATTTCGAGCTGTGCCGTCATTGTGTTTCGCAACACTTTGTACTGCGCGCTGGCGCTGATCGTGGACTTTTTCTTCTTCGCCGGGCTGTATGTTTTGCTGTCGGCGCACTTTCTGGCTGTTATCCAGATTCTGGTATACGCCGGGGCGATTATGGTGGTGTTTTTGTTCATCATCATGCTGCTCAATTTGCGCGACGAGGAAATCGGCGAGCGGACCTTCAGTCTGCATCATGTCGTGGCGGTCTTAAGTACGCTGGCGCTGTTTTTTGCGATCGGTGGCGCTGCGATGATGATCGTGGACAAGGATGCGGTCAAACAGGGGCGCGAGCAGGCTGCGGTGGAGCGTAAAGCGCAGGCCGAGCTTGAGGATGGTCAGAAAAGCGAAGTTCTGGTGCAGACCGAAAGTCGTGTTCCGGGCTTGTATGTCGATCTGAACGAGGCCGCGCTGGAGAGCGGGTTTCGTGCACGTCTGAATCAATACGAGCAGGGCACAGCCACGCCGGCCGATGGAAAATATCGCCCGTTCGATCCGGAGCGTCCGTTTGAGATGCCTCCGTCGCTTCGCTCGCCGGAGCCCGATGCGATTGGCACCAGGCCGACCAGCGCGGGTCTGTATGGAACGACGCAGCCGCTCAGTGTTTTGCTGGTGAATCGTTTTGTTCTTCCGTTTGAGCTCACCGCAGTGCTGCTTTTGTCCGCGATTGTCGGTGCGATGATCATCGCGAAACGGCGAGTTGTTTAAAGTAAATTGGAGTTCGTAGCATGTCCTGGGAACCGACCCTGATTCACTATCTCGTACTGGCCGCGGCAATTTTTTGTATCGGAACAGTAGGTATTTTAATTCGGCGCAACGCGATCATTTTGTTCATGAGCATTGAGCTGTTGCTCAACTCGGTCAATCTGACGTTCATCGCCTTTAGTAAATATCGCTTTGATCTGGATGGACACGTCTTCGCTTTTTTTGTGATGGCGGTTGCCGCCGCAGAAGCGGCCGTTGCGCTCGCGATTGTGTTGCACGTATTCCGGCACACACGTGGTCTCAACGTCGATGAGGTCCAGCAACTGAAGTACTGAAACCTTTCATGGCAGCCCGAATGATGTGATGGAAGGTCGCAGGCTAAATTTTGCACCGGTTGCAGAAGTTCAGGCTTTCGACCAGTTCACGGGTTAATTTTGTAAGAAGCAGGCGAGTATGGAACCGCTTTACGCAGACAACTTTTATTATCTTGGACTGATTGTGTTGCTTCCGCTTTTGGGAGCGATGATCAACGGTCTTTTTGGAGCGAAATTGCCTTCGCGCCTGGTGAATGTGATCGCGTGTGGCGCGATGTTGCTGTCGTTCGCGTTTGCGCTGATCAGCGTGCGCGGGATGGCGGCCCAGGGCATGAGCGAAGCGGGACGTTGGGCGGCAGGTCAGATCAGCTATACGGCCTACTCGTGGATGTATAGCGGCAGTCTGACGGCTGATATCTCGTTTTTGCTCGATCCGTTGTCGGCAACGCTGGTGCTGATTATTACGGGCGTCGGATTTTTGATTCACGTGTATTCGACGGCTTATATGGCCGAAGATCCGGCGAAATGGCGCTATTTTTCTTATCTGAACCTGTTCGTGTTCTCGATGCTCTTGCTGGTTCTGGGCAAGAACATGCTGGTGACTTTCATCGGCTGGGAAGGCGTGGGTCTGTGCAGTTATCTGTTGATCGGCTTCTGGTACACGGATGCTGAGAAAGCTGCTGCAGGACAGAAAGCATTTATTGCGAACCGTGTGGGTGACTTCGGGTTTTTGCTCGGGATGTTCATCCTGTTCTATACGACGGGTACGATCGATTACGTTGAACTGGGTGAAATGGCGACCACGGCGGCAATGGCTGCTACGTTGATGCCGATTGCGCTTCCGGTTGGTTTGCTGATTCTGCTCGGTTGCACCGGTAAGAGTGCGCAGATTCCCTTGTTTGTCTGGCTGCCTGACGCGATGGCGGGTCCGACGCCTGTTTCGGCATTGATTCACGCCGCGACCATGGTTACGGCCGGTGTCTTCTTGATGTCGCGTCTGAACTGGCTGTTCAGCCTGGACCCGGCATTGATGATGACGGTTGCAATCATCGGTGCACTGACGGCGTTTTTTGCTGCAACGGTCGCTGTTGTTCAAAACGACATCAAACGTGTTCTTGCGTATTCGACCATCAGCCAGCTTGGATTCATGTTTTTGGCGGTTGGCGTGGGCGCTTATACGGCTGCGATTTTCCACGTTGCGACGCACGCATTCTTCAAGGCTCTGCTGTTCCTCGGCGCCGGTAGCGTGATTCACGGTGTGGGCGGTGAGCAGGATATGCGCAAGATGGGTGGCCTGAAGAAATATATGCCGGCCACGCGGATGCTGGTGCTGATCGGTTGTGCGGCGATTGCCGGTGTGCCGTTCTTCTCCGGTTTTTATTCGAAAGACATGATTTTGTGGCAGACGCTGTCCAATGTTCACTTTTTGAACATCGAAGGCGTGATGGAATCGTCGGTTCTGATCAATTACTTCACCGATACGGTCAATCCGTTCTTCAATCCGGAAGGCGTGGAAGTTGTGACGTATGCCAGCGTCATTCAGACGGGATTGTTTATCCTGGGTGTGATGACGGCGCTTTTGACTGCGTTTTATATGTTCCGCATGTATTTCATGACCTTTGAGGGTGAGTACCGCGGTGATGAAGCAACGCGTGCGAAGATCCACGAGTCGCCGGATTCGATGGTCATTCCGATGTCGGTTCTGGCGGTTCTGTCGGTTGTGGCGGGTTATGTGGGCTGGCCGCACCTGTTTGTGCCGCTGATGCCGGAAGCTCTGCAGGGCGGCGCGCTGTTCGTGGAAAGCTGGCTCGGTGATGTTTTCCACACCACCAACACGTATCGCATCACCGGTCGCTTTGGCGCGCATCCGTATGCGATGGAAGCCGTGGCTGTAACGATCAGCATCATTGCAGCAGCCATTGGTATTGCCGGTGCCTGGTTCATGTATGTGAAGAATCCGGAATTGCCGGGTCAGATCCACGAGAAGGCCAAGAAGCTGTACCACGTGCTGGTGAAGAAATATTTTGTCGACGAAGTGTACGACTTCGTGTTTGTGAAAGGAACGATTCGGCTTGGCAACGCACTGACCTGGTTTGACCGCTATATTCTGGACGGACTGATTGTAAATGGTGCGGCGTTTGCGGCGGAATCGGGTGGTAAGATCCTGCGTCATTTGCAGAGCGGAAACACGCAGCGCTATGCGACGTACGTGTTGTTTGCAGTGGTCTTGATGATCGCAGCGATTGTGTATCCGGGTTGTTTTTGAGCGAATTTTGATGCTTTGCACTGACCGGTTCTGACCGGGAGCAACGATCAAGCTGATGGCTGGTTCGTCAGCAACTTATTTAAAAGGTATGAACGCGATGTTACAACTGACGCACATCTTCAGTGCGCTGGCAGCAAATCCGATGCTCGCCGCACTTGGCGCAGAGCAGGGAGGATTTCCCTGGCTGACGTTGACGACCTTTGCGCCCCTGTTGGGTGTGCTTGTGTTGATGCTTATGCCGCGCGAGCAGACACAGGCGCTTCGCAATGTTGCCTTGCTCACCTCGTTGATGGTTTTTGCTATCAGCCTTGGGATCATGGTGTTTTTCAACCCGGCGCTTCCGTTTGCGGAGGGGCAGGCGTTCACGTTCCAGCTACTGGATGGACCGTATCCGTGGATCGAGTCGCTGGGTGTGAATTATGCGCTGGGCGTGGACGGCTTCAGCATGTGGCTCGTGATGCTGACGACGTTTTTGATGCCGATTGCGATTTTGTCGACGTATTCAGCGGTTCAGAACAACGTCAAAGAGTACATGATCAGTTTGCTGGTGTTGCAGGTCGGTATGATCGGCGCACTGGTGGCAGTGGATGTGTTTTTGTTCTACGTCTTCTGGGAACTGATGCTGATTCCGATGTATCTGATCATCGGTGTCTGGGGTGGTGAGAATCGCGTACAGGCTGCTCTGAAGTTCTTTATTTATACGTTTGTCGGCTCGATTTTGATGCTGGTCGCGATTCTGTATGTGTATTTCAAAGCCGGTGCGCAGTCTGGCGCGCTGAGCTTTGCATTTGCAGATATGCTGGCTGTTCAGTTGAGCTATACCGAGCAGTTCTGGTTGTTCCTGGCGTTTTTCTTCGCCTTTGCAATTAAGGTTCCGCTGTTTCCGTTCCATACGTGGTTGCCGCATGCGCATACCGAGGCGCCGACCGCTGGTTCGGTTATCCTGGCTGCAGTCATGCTGAAGCTTGGAACCTATGGCTTGATTCGTTTTGCGTTCCCGCTGTTCCCGGATGCATTCAAGTTTTTCGCGCCGTATATCGCTGTGTTGTCTGTCATCGGTATTATTTATGGTGCGATCGTTTCCTTGATTCAGCCTGACATTAAGAAGTTGGTTGCGTACAGCTCGGTCAGCCACCTTGGTTTTTGTGTGCTGGGTCTGGTTGCGATGACGCCGCAGGGACTTGCTGGCGGTATGTACGTCATGCTGGCGCACGGTATCGCAACGGGTGGATTGTTCCTTTGCATTGGTATTTTGTATGAGCGTCGCCACACGCGTCAGATCGCTGATTTCGGTGGTGTGGCCAAGGTGATGCCTGTTTTTGCGACGATGTTCCTGATTATTTTGTTTTCGTCGGTCGGTTTGCCGGGTCTGAACGGTTTCGTCGGCGAGTTTCTGGCATTGATCGGAACGTCGAAGAGCCATTTCCTGTACTTTGGTCATTCCCCGCTTGGTTTTGTGAAAGGCGCGGCGGATGCGACCGGTTATGGTACGTATGAGTTTGGCGTGATGGATTCGTTCCCGGCTGTAGCAGGTACGCAGGCTGGACCGGAGATGACGGCGATGATTCTGGCAATCTTCGCGACGACGGGCGTGATTTTCGCGGCGGGTTACCTGCTGTGGATGTGGAAGCGCGTCATGTTTGGGCCGGTGAAGAATGAGGAAACGGCGAAGATGGCGCGTCTGAATGCGCGCGAGATCACGTATCTGGTGCCGATTGTTTTGATGTGCATTTTCATGGGTGTGTTTCCCCAGTTCTTTTTGAGCCGTATGGATCCTTCGATTCATCAGTTTTTGACCTACATGGACTCTCATGTTTCTGCGGAAGGTTCGGTCGTGGTGGAAGCGCCCGCTCCGGGCTGGGTACCGCAAGGAAACATGGTAGATGTATCGAAAGCAAAACGCGGGAATTGAGCGGTTTTTGTAATCCAGTAACCAATCGATCCTGAAGCCGACATTTTGAGACAAAGATGCTGAATATGCAGTTAGGCCTAATGAATAATACACTTGCGATGCTGACGCCTCCGTCGGCGACTGAACTGTTGGCGCTTGTTCCAGGAGTGATCGTGCTCCTGTGCGCGATGCTTTTCATTCTGGTCGACGTATTTCACCGCAAGGGTACGCCGCGTGATTATCTGGCGTATTTTAGTGCGGTGGGGCTGGGATTGGCGGCGCTTAGCACGTATTTCTTATGGGATGATGTGCTGGCACGGCCGTTGTTCTTCGGCATGCTGTACTTTGACCGGTTTGCGCTGTTTTTCTCGGCGCTGGCAGCCTCGGGCGGTGCGATAGCGATTTTGTCGAGCCCGGCGTTTTTGCGCAGCCATCGCATGGATCGCGGCGAGTATTATCTGCTGATTTTGTTCAGCGTGGTCGGCATGATTTTCATGGCAGGTGCGGCAGATTTGCTGACGATGTTTGTCGCTTTCGAAGTGATGTCGATTCCGCTGTACGTGCTGGCTGCTTTCCTGCGTGCTGATTCGCGCAGTGCTGAAGCCGGTATGAAATACTTTGTGCTGGGAGCTTTCTCGGCGGCTTTGATGCTGTACGGAATTGCGTTGATTTACGGTGCGACGGGTTCGACGAACCTCGAGTTCATCGCGAACAACCTGCAGTATCTGGTGGTTGGTGAAGGCATGCATGCCGGGCTTGCTCTGGCGGTGATTGGCGTGCTGTTGATTCTGTCTGGTTTCGCGTTCAAGGTTTCGGCGGCTCCCTTCCATGTTTGGTCGCCGGACGTTTACACGGGTAGTCCGACGCCGGCCGTTGGATTTATGGCTTCGGCGGTAAAAGCCACGGCTTTTGCAGGCATGCTGCGCGTGTTTGTGATTGCGTTCCCCTCGGAAGTTTTGCGCGGTGGATTCTTCGGATACGGCTGGATCGATGTGTTGTTTATGCTGGCAGGCATCAGCATGGTGCTTGGTAACCTGGTTGCGCTGGCGCAGAACAACCTGAAGCGCATGCTGGCGTACTCGAGTATTGCGCATGCCGGTTATTTGCTGGTGGGTCTGGTGGCAGCGAACTCGTATCCGGCATTTTTTGTGCACAACGATGCGATTTTGTTTTACCTGGTAGCGTACTCGTTCTCGATTCTGGGAGCGATGGGCGTGCTGGCGTATTTCGGACGTCGTGGCGAAGCTGTGGAAACCTATGAGGACCTGGGTCAGCTCGGATTTAAGTATCCGATGATGGGTCTGTTGATGGGCGTTTTCATGTTCTCTGCGGCCGGTGTTCCGCCGACGGCCGGGTTCCTTGCCAAGCTTTATATCTTTAGCTCGGCTGTGGATGTCGGTATGCAGACCGGTGAGTTTGCATTTATCGGTCTGGTGATTCTCGGTGTGCTGACCAGTGCTGCGGGTATCTACTATTATCTGAAAGTACTTGTGTTCATGTACATGAAGCCGTCGCTTCGTGAGCTGCGTCCGCTGGATCACTCGGGTCCGAAGGTCGCGGTTGTGTTGTGCGGTATCCTGGTGATGTATCTGGGGATTTTCCCGGGACGTTTGCTGGATGTCTCGCGGGAAGCTGTTCTGGACTTCAAGGGTGCTCCGGCAGAAGTACAGCTTGTGCTGGATGAGGCGAATGCTGCGCACGAGGCTGCGAAAGAAGCACGCTAAGTTGGTTGGATAGATTTTCGTATCAGGCTGCGGCCACTTCTGCATAGAAGTGGCCGTTGTTGTTTGAACTGGCAGGCGAACTGAGGCCTGGCGTTGGGGCCCATTTGGGCTGGTGGGTGAATTGAGGCCTGGCGTTGGGGCCCATTTGGGCTGGCGGGTGAATTGAGGCCTGGTGTTGGGGCTCAAATGGGCTGGCACGTGAAATGAGGCCCGGCGTTGGGGCTCCAATGAGCTGGCGGGTGAACTGAGGCCTGAATCTCAGGGTTTGGGTGGGCTGGCGGGTGAATAAAAAGTAGTTTTGACAAAATGTCATGGGCCGGGGGGAGGATCGCGAAGACTTGTGACAAATTGTCAAAACAGAGGCGTGCAGGGAAGTTTCCGGGTGGGGCGTGGGTTTTTTGGCGAGTCATCAGGAGAGTGTCGCGTGAAGCGGAGAATGATGGTATCGCGTGTTGTGTCGCGGTGGGGTGGCATTTGGGAGTCGTGATGAATGGCAGAAAGGTTGTGACGTCTGTTGTTCTGAGGGAATTCTGAAGGTGTTGGCAAGATTATTGCAATAGTATGGTTAGAGCCGGTGTTTGGTGTTCATGCCGGTTGGCTGATTCTTTGACCCGGTTTTTATAAGCGGTGCTATGGAAACGTTTTTACGAAAGTACAACTGGGCGATCTTTCTCGGACTGATAGGTCTGGGTGCGTTGTTGTCAGCGCTGATCGCCAACAACTTTCTGGCAAGTAAGCTGGCCCCGTATACGGTTCCGGAGCTGCCGAATCTGGTAGCGCAGAAAACGGAACCGGGTTCAGGCGGGGCTGTGAACAAAGCGGATTGGAGCGGGATGATCGGTGGTCGTTGCCTGTTTGGTTGCGTTGCGCCGGCTGCGCCGCTGGAGTGTCCGCAGGGCTGTGCCGATGGTGAGGAGTGCCAGAATGGCATTTGCGTGAGCACGGGTGAGGAGGAGTACGAAGAGGTATCCGATGTGCCTGTGCAGAGTGATTTGAATGTGAAGTTGCTGGGCAGCATGGTGGCGACGCAGCCGCGTTGGTCGCTGGCGTTGCTTTTTGACAACACTACGCAGCAGACACATGTGTTGCGGCCGGGTGAGATGCTGCTGGGGCAGGCGGAGATCCTGGAGATTTCCCGGGACCGGGTGATTTTTCGCCGTTCGGGTCGGTTAGAGTTTATTCGGATGGAAAATACGCTGGCGGGTAATCCGGTGGCGGCGCCTGTGCGTCAGGGACAGTCACGTGCTTCGCGCAATCCGACGTCGCAGGTCGATGGCAATGCGCAACGCGCGAATCCGGACGCTATTAAGGCGGCGGCTGCGGCGCATGAAGAAGAGCGTTCGAAGCCGGCTGCGAATGAGGGCGGTGTTCAGCAGGTCAGTGAAAACCGTTATAGCGTGCCGCGTGCGGCGATTGAACAGCAGATGTCGAATCCAGAAGCACTGGCGCGTCAGGCTAGAATTATGCCGAACTATAAGGACGGCGAGAGTGCTGGATTGCGGCTGGTCGGGGTTTCTCCGAACAGCGTGTACTCGCAGTTAGGGATTCGTAGCGGTGATGTGATTCATTCTGTGAACGGTGTGCCGCTGGATAATCAGCGCAAGGCTATGGAGATGCTCGATAAAATGCGAAGCGAGTCACGCGTTACGATTGAGGTCGAGCGTCGCGGTAAGAAAGAAAAAATCGAGTACGATATTCGCTGATAATACGATTGAAAATTATTCTTTTATTTTTGAAGACCGACAAATATACGGGTGGTCCATGCAGTTGCCCCTCCTCCAGATAAAAACGAAAAATTCCAAGAACCAGACGACGCATTCGCGCCACAGTCGTGCAATGCGCGCGGTGTTGTTTGTGGCCCTGACGTCTTTGACTTCGGTGGCGGGTCTGGCCGATGTGTATGCGCAGGCCGGCGGCGCCAGAACGGATCAGCCGGGCGTGATTCAGCGCGGCGGTCAGCAGACGGCTCCGGCGCAGCAGCCTTCGCAGCCGGCCAGGCAGTCGGGGCAATCCGGCCAGCAGGTGATCACGCCGCAGAATGCGAATCCGAATGAGCAGATCAATATTCAGTCGAATTTCGATCCGAGCCATCGTGCGCGTCGTACGCCGGGGAACGTCAAGGTTTCGATAGATTTTCGGCAGGCGAATCTGGAAGAAGTCGTAAAGTTTTTCTCGGGAGCGATGAACCTGAACTTCATCGTGGCCGATAGCCTCAAGGCGAACAAAACGATTACGATTATTTCGCCGACGCCGGTGACGCTGGACGAGGCGTATCGTGCGTTTTTGTCGGCTTTGGAGATGAACGGTCTGACGGTGGTTCCGATGGGGAACTTTTTGAAGATCGTGGATTCGGCCAACGCGATTACGGAGCCGATGGTGCCTTATGAGTCGGAGGATGCGATTCCGAACGAGGCGCGCATGGTGACGGCGATCGTGCCGGTGGAGAATGCCAAGGTCGAGGAGATTTCCGGGATTCTGTCGAATTTCGCGAGTAAATCGGCTTCGATTATTCCCTATCACTCCAGCCTGATCATTACGGAGAACGCGGCAAACCTTCGTCGTTTGCAGGCGCTGGTGCAGCGTCTGGATAAGGGCGAGGCGGTCAACAATGTGTATGTGTACAAGGTGATGTACGCAGAAGCGGCCGAGGTTGCCTCGAAGCTCAAGGAAGTTTTTGAGGGCAGTCAGGCTTCGTCGAGTTCGCCGGCTCCGGCCTCTCGCGCGCGCCAGACAGCGGCGCAGCGTCGCGCGGCGACACAGCCGACGGCTTCTTCGCCGGATTCGAGCGGTTCGGATAGTGACGTGGTGATTTCGGAGATCATTTCCGATGATCGGACCAATCAGTTGATCATAGTGACGAATCAGCGCTCGTTTGAGCGGATTCGTGAGATGATCGAGATTCTGGATGTGCCGACGGCGGTGGGTGGTCAGATCCACGTGCGTTTTCTGGAGTATGCCAGTGCAGAAGATCTGGCCTCAACGCTTTCGTCGCTGGCTTCCGGTGTGCAGCAGTCGCAGCGTAGCGCGCAGCAAGGTCGGTCAACGCGTCCGCAGCAGACGGCAGTCAGTACGCCGGCTGGCAGTGCGTCGCTGTTGTCGGGAGAGGTTCAGATCACGGCGCACAAGGCGACCAATGCGCTGGTCGTTGTCGCTTCGCCGCGGGATTATCTGTCGCTTGAGAATGTGATCGGAATGCTCGATAGGCCACGGCGTCAGGTGTACGTCGAGGCGGTGATCATGGAAATCGGGCTGGATGTGAATCGTAAGATCGGGATCGGATTCAATGCCGGGCTGGGTCAGGATTTTGAAGGTTTGATTCCGCAGCAGGCGATTGATGACGGGCTGGTCAGTGGCACGAGCGGGCTGGTGCTGGGGCAGTCGAATTATCAGGGCATTGAGCAGGCTCTGGGCGGTGCCGGTGGCGCGCTCGGTTTGCTCGGGCCGATGGTCAAAATTCCGGGAACGAGTATTTCTTTGCCGGCGTTTGCGCTGTTATTGCAGGCCACGCAGACGGATAACTCGGTCAATATTTTGTCGACGCCGGCGATTTTGACGATGGACAACGAAGAGGCCGAGATTGTGGTCGGTGAGCGGGTACCGTTTTTGCGCGGCATCAGTGCGGGAGCCGGCGGCGGTCTGACGAGTTTGCTGGGCGGTCTGGGAGGCCTGGGCGGCCTGGATGCAAGCGGTGGTCTGGGCGGACTGGGTGGACTGGCTGGTCTGGCAGGTGGTTTGATTTCGCCAATCGAGTATGAGGACGTCGGTATTACGCTGAGGATCATTCCGCAGGTCAACGAAAGTGGTTATGTGCGCCTTGAGGTCGATCAGGAGATCAGTGACATCAAGGGTGCCGGTGGTCTGGGTGCTGGTGCGCCGATTCGAACGCGGCGCAATGCCAAGACGACGGTTCTGGTGAAAGACCAGTCGACGGTCGTGATTGGTGGTCTGATCCGTGATGTCGAGAACGACACGATCGAGAAAGTGCCGTTTCTGGGAGACATTCCGCTGATCGGATTGTTGTTCCGCAACACCAGCACGCTGACGACGAAGCAGAATCTGGTGTTGATGCTCACGCCTTATATCATCGAGAGCGAAGACGATTTGAATAAAATTTACGACCGCAAAAAAGAAGAGCGCGAGGAATTGCTGAAGCTGTTTGGCAAGCGCGACCTGGATTATATGCGGACGGTCAATTTCCAGAAGAAAAGCGGCCTGGTGGAGCGGATGCGTCAGCAGATTGGCTCGGCACGTGATTCGGAGCGAGCACGGCGCGAAGCCCTGGAGTCGTTTGAAGATAGCGGTCCGCAGTATCGGATTTTGAATCCGAGCGCTGTTCAGGGGCCGCAGTCGGGGCAGCCCGGGTCCGAGTCGGGCCAGGAGCCGTCCGGTGGGCAGCAGCCTCAAATTGAAGTCTATGAACTCGACGTGGTGGAGTAATACTGATGTACAACCGACAATTGCTCGGCGAAATCCTGATTCAGATGGGCAAGTTACAGCCCGCCGGCCTTGAGCGTGGGCTTAAGACGCAGGCGGAAAAGGGCGGTCGTCTGGGCGAAGTTCTGCTCGATCTCGAGCTTGTGTCGGAGCAGGATGTAACCATCGCGCTTTCGCGTCAGCTTGATTATCCGTTTATGGAAAAGATCGAGATCGACGATCTCGATCTGCATTTGATTGAGAATATGCAGCTCGGGTATGCGCGTGAGAATCATGTGCTGCCGCTGTTTATGCAAAATGGCTATGCGCTGGTTGCGACTGATGATCCGCTGAATATCGAAGTGCTCGATGAGGTGCGGTTTTTGGTCGGGCATGAAGTGTTGCCGGTGTTGGTCGCGCGCACGACGTTGTTGAGTTCGATCAACAGCGCGTTTGATCGCAAGAGTCGGAATCTGGGCGGAGGTCTGGACGGGCTGGATGAAGCCGAGAATCCGCATGTGGAAGATACCGCGATCGATATCAATGACCTGCTCGATGCCAGTGATGATGACGAAGCGCCGGTGATTCGTTTTGTGAACAGTCTGTTTGTGCAGGCGGTTCGTGAGCGCGCCAGTGATATTCATATCGAGCCGGGTGAAAAGGATATTGCGGTTCGATTTCGGGTCGACGGTGTTTTGAAGGAGGTGGCCAGTCCGCCGAAGCGTTTTCATGCCAGCGTGAGTACGCGCGTGAAGATTATGGCGGGTCTAAACATCGCGGAGAAACGTCTGCCGCAGGACGGTCGAATTCGAATCAAGATGGCCGGTAAGGACATTGATATTCGTGTGGCGACGGCGCCGGCCGTGCATGGTGAGCGGATCACGATGCGTCTTTTGGACAAGTCGGCCGTGTTGTTGAACCTGCGCGATATTGGTCTGGCCAACGATCATCTGGAGCAATTGCTCAAGCTGATTTATCGGCCGCACGGCATCATCCTGGTTACCGGTCCGACGGGTAGCGGTAAAACGACGACGCTGTATTCGTGCTTAAGCGAGATCAATAGCCCGGATAAGAACATTCTGACGATTGAAGATCCGGTGGAGTATCAGCTCGACGGCATCAGTCAGATGCAGGTGCAGCCAAAGATTCAACTGACGTTCGCGGCGGGCCTGCGTAGTTATCTGCGTCATGATCCGGACGTGATCATGGTCGGTGAGATTCGTGACGTGGAAACGGCGGAGATGGCGATTCAGGCTTCGTTGACGGGTCACCTTGTGTTCTCGACCTTGCATACGAACGATGCGGCCGGTGCGTTTACGCGTTTGACGGACATGGGCGTGGAGCCGTTTTTGGTGAGCTCGACGATCATCGCGTCCGTGGCGCAGCGCCTGGTGCGAAAGCTGTGTCCGGATTGCAAGGTTGCGTATCGTCCGTTTGAGGATGAGCTGGTGGAGATGGGACTTACGCTTGAGCGTCTCGATCAGGAGTGCAACGGCGTGATCTACAAGCCATCGACCGAGGGCCATTGTGAGACCTGTCTGGGGCTGGGGTATCGCAGCCGGATGGGTATTTATGAGGTTTTGACGATTGAGGACGATGTTCGCAAGCTGATTATGAATCGTGCGGACGCGGCCACGATCAAGCGCACCGGACAAGCGTTGGGGATGCGTTCTTTGCGGGATGATGGCGCGCTCAAGGTGCTGGCGGGTTTGACCAGCATTGAAGAAGTAATGCGCGTTACCCAGGAAGATGCTGCAGGTTGAAGCGTTGCCGAGTGACTTACACGTTGGAATCAGAGAGTAAAACGTGCCGATTTACGAATATAAAGGTCTGAATAAGGCCGGAAAACAGGTCAAGGGACTTCTGGATGCCGAGAGCGTGAACGCGCTTCGTAGTACGTTGCAGGCCAAGGGGATCTTTGTCACCGAAGTTTTCGAAGGTCGGGGCGGTGCCGGCGCGGCGCAGAATCGGGATATCAACTTTACGAAGATGTTTGAGCGCGTAAAGGTCCAGGATATCGCGATTTTGACGCGGCAGATGGCGACGTTGATCCGTGCCGGGATTCCGCTTGTGGAGACGCTGACGGCGCTTACGGAGCAGGCGGAAAAGGAAGAACTCAAGCGGATTTTGTCGGATATCCGGCGTCGGGTGAATGAGGGATCGAGTCTGGCCAGCGTGCTGGCGGATCATCCCAAAGCCTTCAGCCCGCTGTACGTGAATATGGTGCGCGCCGGTGAGAGTTCAGGGAATCTGGACGTAGTTCTGGAGCGTTTGACCGGGTTTTTGGATGCGCAGATCGAGCTTCGCAGTAAAATCATCGGAGCGATGGTTTATCCGGTCATCATGATGCTCGTTGGGATCGGCATTCTGGGTTTGCTGTTTGCTTTTGTCATTCCCAAAGTCACGGCGATTTTCAAAAACCAGGGCGAGGCGCTGCCGTTTATTACGGAAATCCTGATTGGCTCCAGTGAGTTTGTGGGCACGTACTGGTGGATTGTTTTGCCGGCCGTGGGCGGGCTGATTTATGGGTTTTTGCGATGGACGAATTCGGAGTCAGGACGGATCAAGTGGGATCGGTTTGTATTGAAGATTCCGGTTGTGGGCAGCCTGATTCGGATGATCGCGATTTCGCGATTTGCGAGCACGCTGGCGACGTTGCTTTCCAGTGGCGTGGCGCTTTTGACGGCGCTTGAGATTGTGAAAAACATTCTCGGGAACACACGTCTGGTGGAAGTGATTGAGGATGCGCGGGTCAACATCCGTGAGGGTGAGAGTATCGCGCAGCCGTTGAAGCGTTCGGGTGAGTTTCCGCCGCTGGTCACCCATATGATCGCGGTTGGAGAGCGCAGCGGACAGCTTGAGGAGATGCTGGAGAACGTTGCGTTTAGCTACCAGCAACAGGTCGATATTCAGATCGAGGCGCTGACCAAGGTTTTGGAGCCGGTGATGATTATCGGGATGGGTGCAGGCGTAGGATTTATCGTGTTTGCCATCATGCTGCCGATTCTGCAGCTCAATCAATCGGTGATGTGATGAAATGAAAGTTCGATTCATGCAGTTCTGGGAAGTTATCGAAATCATTGAAGTTATCGGATAAGGAGAAATCGTATGAAAACCAAATTTAGTGCATTGCGTAAGGCAAATCGTTCGGCGGGCGGTCGCGTTGTAACGCCTCGCGGTATGACATTGGTCGAGATCATGATCGTTGTGACGATTATGGCGTCGGTCATGGGCGTGGTCGGATTCTTTGTTTTCGGTGCGCTTGATCAGGCCAACGTAAAGACGGCCGGTCTGGAAATCAGCCAGATGGAAGGCATGGTGAACTCCTACTATCTCATGAGCTCGCCGCACCGCCTGCCGGATTCCTTGCAAGAGCTGACGACGGGCCCTTCGCCGCTGACCAAAGAGATCAACCTGGATCCGTGGGGCAATGAGTACATCTACAAGAAGATCAGCAACCGGGAGTTTGAGATCATCAGTGCAGGGCCGGACGGCGTGGAAGGTACGGAAGATGACGTCACTGCGAACTAATATCGCGCGATGAATTTTGTGTGCATGGAGACTGGATGAAAGGTCGAGAAGGTCGGCAAACATGGCGGCATATGCTGCGACAAAGGCGGTGGCATGAGCGTGGTGTTACGCTGGTGGAACTGCTTGTGGTGCTGGCCGTCGTCGGCGGGATCATGGGTCTGGGTGTGTCGATGCTGGGCACGCTGACGCACACAAAACTCAAAGACGAGGCGATGCGGCTGACGTCGGCGATCAAGTACACGTATAGCCAGGCGGGTTTGAACAACGCGCAGTATCGCCTGGTTCTGGATCTGGATTCGAACGAATACTATTCGGAAGTTACGAATAGCCCGGTGGTTGTGGAGAGTCCGGATCTGGATGATTCCGATGGCCTGTTGCCGGAAGAGGCGCAGGAGCTGGCGGAGCGTTACCGCGCCGAGAATGACTTGTTTTCGGAGGCGGAAACTGATCCGTTCAATTTGAATCGTCGGGTCACATTTGAGCGTGTTCAGGATGGCGTTTTGCAACCGCGGAAGCTTCCGGATGGCATTCGGATTTACAAGGTGCACACGCCGCATCAGCGCAGACCGTTTGAGTCGGGAAAGGCTTCGGTCAGTTTTTTCCGCAATGGGTTTCAGGAACAGGCGTTGATTGTGCTCGGTGACGAATCGGGCGCGCGTTACACGCTGATTACGGAACCGTTGACGGGGCGCGTGAAGATTTACAGCGAAGAGCTGGAGGCTCCGCCGGATTTTGGCGAAGAGGAGTTGGATGATTAAGCGGCTGCAAACAACCAGGGCAGTGAGGGGAGCTGGATACTCGCTGATCGAGGTGTTGATTGCGCTGGCTGTTCTGGCGTCTTCGCTGACGATCTTGATGGGAACGATGGCCAACAGTAGCCAGCAGGCTGTTTTTTCCAATCAGCTTACGCAGGCCAGTTTGCTGGCGCGCGGCAAGATGGTGGATCTTGAGTATGAGCTCATGGAGGACGGGTTTTCGGACTCGGAGCGGCAGTTCAGCGGAACGTTTCGTGATGAGGGGCATCCGGATTTTCGGTGGGAAGCGGTTATCGAGCCGGTAGAGATCCCGGATGATGCGAAGGAATTGTTTCTGGGCCAGCTCAACGCGCAGCTTTTCGGCGGTATGGATGCGCAGGGCGGCGCGATGCAGGGCAATGCTGCCTTCAGTAGCCTTTTGCCGATGATCGTCAATCAGCTGCCGGATATGATCAATCAGCTCGGGCAAAAGATCCGACGGGTGCGGCTGACGGTTTATTTTGATTTCGGCGGCCGGGAACATCCGCTCGAGGTCATGCAGTATCTGGTCGACCTGGAAGACAAAGAATTCAACATGTTCGGCACGGGCTCCGGCGGGCTTTCGGGGGGGCTGTGATGTTGCACAGGTTGAGGCGTCTAAAAAATCCTCGCCGCGCGTCGGCCGGATTTACGCTGGTCGAGGTTTTGCTCGCCGTTGCGATCATGGCTTCGATTTCGGCGGTGGCGTGGGTGAGTATTTCGAACATGTTTGAGACACGCGACTTTCTGGAGGAGCGCTACGAGCGGTTTCAGATTGTGCGTTTGTCGATGAATCGCATGGCGACGGAGATAGGCGGGGCGTATCTGGCGGGACCGGATCATGGTGGAGAGCCGTTGCCGGGTGAAGAGGATGCGAACCGGTTGATGGAAGAAGATGAGCGCGGGGCACGGCGCGATATGCGGGAGCCGGTGCAGTTCGGGATGATCGGACGCTCGGATCGTTTGAATTTCACATCGCTTGCGCATGTGCGGACGCTGGACGGGGAGCGGGCGAGTCATCATGCGGAGATCGGGTATTTTGTGCGGCGTGGTTATACGGACGATGGGCGCGCAGTGCAGCAGTTGATGCGGCGCCATGATACGACGCTGGACGACAATATTGAGCGCGGCGGTTCGGTGTACCTGATGGTGCCGGAGATCGAGAGCATCAAGTTTGAGTACTGGGATGCGGGCGATGTGCAGCTCGGGACGATGCGCGAAGTGGCGCAGGGGCGCTGGGTCAATGAGTGGGATACGACGCGGCGTGAGTTTGCGGGGCGTTTGCCGTCTCGGGTTCGGATTACGCTGACGTTGCCGGCGCAGGGGCCGCGTGGTCGTGCGGAGGTATTTACGACGCAGGCGCGGATCGAGATGACCGAGGTGCTGGAGCTATGAGTATGTTCAAGGCACTGGCCAAAACGACGAAGTATGTGATCGATGCGCTGGATCAGCCGGCGCGCTTGCCGTTTGCAAAGGATAGCGACACGGGAAGGCGCGGCAGGCCGCGTGGCGTGGCGTTGATTCTGGCGCTGGTCACGATCGTGATTTTGTCGACGGCGGTGATCGAGTTTGTGTACGCGACGCGGCTGAATCTGGCGTTGTCGTCGAACGAGCGCGACAATTTGAAGAGTTATTATTATGCGCGCTCGGGCGTGAATTTGTCCCGGCTGCTCATTGCGTTTCAGTACGCGTTGATGGACGAGTCGCGCAGTTCGGACAATGAAATTGCGCGGATGATGGCGCGTGCCATGCGCAGCAGTAATTTTCAGATGCATCAGTATATCGATTTGCTGATGGGGCCGTTTAACTCCGGGCGGATCGAAACGCCGATTGGCGGGATCAGTCTTTCGGATGTCGGCATCGGCGGGTTTGGCGAATTTACGGGGCGTTTTGATGTGAAGGTCACGCCGGAGGAAGGGCGCATTGACCTGAATCAATTTGCGCGTCCGGAGGTTCGCGGCAGCGATTTGTTGCAGTTTTGTTCGATGTTTCTCGATGAGCGCTATGACGAGATCTTTGAGCAAAAAGATGCCTACGGCGAGATGCTCGATCGGGCCACGGTGCTGCAATATATTGTGGACTATATCGATACGAATGAAGAGGGCACGGCGCTTTCGGCGGATTGCACGATTCTGGGTTCGATGGGCGATGAGTTGCGGGCCTATCAGCGTGATGATTCGCATGATATTCGGCCGCGCAATGCCGCGCTCACGCACGTGGAGGAGCTGTACCAGGTGCAGGGCGTGACCGAAGTTTTTATGGAGACGTTCAAAGATCAGTTGACGGTGTACGGCGTAGGCCGGCCGAATTTGAATGTGATCGGCGCTCCGGTGTTCTATTCGGTGCTCTGCCAGAATGTATCGGACGGGCAGACCGGCAGGGTCGGCGCGGGCAATCAGGCGGGGAGCGTTTGTGCGTCGAATCCGATGATCGGCCAGCAGGTGTTCTGGTTTGCGCTGGCGTTGGACGGGATCCGCGAGTTTTTTGAGAATCCGATTTCGGTATTGCTGGCGTATGTGGGCACGACGGAAACGCGGTTGTTGCCCTCGGCGCGTACGGGGCAGCCGACGGCGTTTCTGAACACGAGTCAGCTTGCCTCGTATCTTGATGATCTGAAGGCGAATCCGCAGTTGATGGCGCAGTTTCTGCAGTATTCCTCGGCGTATCAGCAGCTTGTGCTCACGAATCCCTCGCTGTACATCGATCCGCTGGCGCCGGCGTTTCCGGCCTGGACGGTAGATTTCAACCGGGCGGGGTTGTTGCGTTCGGTGACGGCAGAAACGCCGTCGATTTATCGAATTCGTTCGACCGGAACGTACGGCACGACGGAGACGACGCTGGAGGTTGTGGTTGATTTTAAGAAGACGTTGCGGCGTATGCCCAACGAGGAACAATTGATCGGTCGGGAGAGCGATCCGGAAGCGCTGGAGGAAATCCGCACGATGCTTCGTGAAGAGACGGAACGAATGGCGAAGGGTCGTGTGTTGTACTGGCGCGAGAACTGAACGTAAGTGTAAGAAGTAGGAAGTTATAGATTTCAGGACAAAGGCAGCCGCATACAGATGGTTGTCGGGATGTCTGCAAGATATATCAGGATGAAGGCTTTATGGCGACTCGAATCACAGGACTGGATCTCGGGACATATTCTCTCAAGGTCGTGCACCTCGAACTGCAGCGGGATTTCAAGGTCGTCGGCCTGGATGAAGAACGTTTACCGACGGCGCATTTGTTGGCGGATGGCCCTACGCACAATGGGCCTGCCGGTGAGGCGCAGGCAGACGGCGGCGGGGATTTTGACAACGAGGCGACGCGTGTGCAGCAAGCGCCCGGGGCGCAGCCGCAGGATGCCGAAGCGCCGGAAGGTGCGGATGGACAGCTCGAGAACGAAGCCCAGGCGTCTGAGAATACGAACAGTGAGCATGAGCCGGCCTGGTTGCAGGCGCTCGATGCGCTGGCAAGCCGCGGTAATTTCGATGGCCAGTGGGTGGTTTCGTATTTGCCGGACGGGCAGGCGATGACGATTCGTCTGGAAGTGCCGTTCGATAATAAGTCGAAGGTCACGAGTATTTTGCCGCATATTTTGATGGACCGTTTGCCGATTGATCTGCGCTCGGTCAGCTACGATTTTGTGGTGGGGCCGGGGCCGTCTGGCGAGCGAAATGATGCGCTGGTGGGCTTTGCCAGAAAGGATCATATTGCACAGATGCTGAGCAATACGCGCAGCCGAGGCATTGATCCGGTGATCCTGGGTGTGCCGGAGTTGATGCTTCGTTATGTGGCGGAGCGCGCGGCTGCAGTCGGGACGTTGAGCTATGCGATGCTGGATATCGGCCATAGCTTTACGCGTCTTCTGGTGATGCATCAGGGGCAGCCGGTGCTCGCGCGCTCGGTGCGGATCGCCGGCCGCGATATTACGGAGGCGATTGCGCAGCAGTTCAAGTTGTCGTTTGAGGACGCAGAGCGGCTCAAGCATGCGCGTGGAGCGATTTTGCCGGCGACGGAAGGACAAGATCCGGCGATGTTGGCGTTGAGCGATTGTATTGCTGGCGCGCTTCGGCCGTTGATCCGGGATATGCGACGCAGTTTTCAGGGCTTGTATGCGCAAGATCGCGTCAAGGTAGAGAACATTTATCTGATCGGCGGTACGTCGCGGCTGAAGAATCTGGAAGCGTTTTTGACGGCCGAGTTTTCGGTGCCGACTTCGCGTTACGCGCTGGAGAACGATGAAATTTTCTCGGATCTGGGCAGTTCAGGCGGGCCGGGCGCAGGGCAGTTCGGAGCGATGGGGCTGGCCAGCAGTCTGGCGCTGCAGCAGGCGGTGGATAAGCAAGATCGCAAGCTGGTGAATTTGCGTCAGGGCGAGTTTGCGTTCCGGGGAAAATCGAGCTTCGTGCGCAGTCAGATGATGAGAATCGCGGCGTTTGCGGCGGTTCTGGTTTTGTTGCTGGCGGCGTTTCTGGCGACGCAGCGCATGGAGCAACGCTCGCAGATGGAAGCGATGCGCGCGGCGCTGCTCAAGCAGACCACGGATTTGTTCGGCGAACCGCTGGATACGCAGCGCAAGATCGAGGCGCGTTTGACCGGCGGTCAGGCTTCGGACGGAAGTTTTGTGCCGAAAATGAGCGCGTATGAGCTGATGTACAATCTGGTTTCGCGGATGCCGGAGGATTTGACGGTGGAGCTGGAGCGCCTGGAGGTCGATACGGATCGGAACCTGGTGCAGATCATCGGCGTGACGTCGAATGCGCAGGCTGTGGACCGGATTGCGACCGAGCTTGAGCAGTTAAAATGTTTGCGTGAAGTGAGAAAAGATCGTCTTCAGGTGCGAAGTGAGACGGAAGTGCTCTTCGAGTTGCACATCTCCAGCGGTTGCTCGTGAGATGTTACGAAAAAGAGACGAGAAGAGGATAAATCTATGAAAAATACAAAGAAAGCAGCAGCGACAAGTCCGAAGAAAGGGCTGGCAGCGAGTTTTGCGGCGTTGTCGGACCGGGAGCGCAAGGGATTGATGGCGATGGGCCTGATCCTGACGTTTTTGCTGGTCGCGCTGATTGTTGGTTTGTTTCAGCGCTCTCTTGGCGAACTGGAGCGTGAGACGGTTCGCTATGAGCAGGCGCTCAATATGCTGGCGATGGTTGGGCCGCAATATATGCAAAATTCGGCGCAGCCCGAGGACAGCAGTGGTCGGAGCGCGCGTTTTGCGGCCGAGGTTCTGGCCAATAACGATCTGAAGCTGACCAGTTTTGTGGCGACGCATGCAGCGGCCACGAACATTACGGTGAGCAGTTACGACGAAGATCAGATTACGCTGGGCGCAAAGTCCAAAACCGATACCGGGCCGATTACGATCGAGCGGCAGTTGCGGGTGGATATCCGGGAAGCAGAAATGGACAAGTTCCTCGAGCTTTTAGAGCGTATTGAGAACAGTCGTGAGCCGGTCATCATCAAGCGGATGGATGTGCGCGCGCTGCGCAACCAGCAAGGTTCGGTGCGCGCTTTGTTGGTCGTGTCGACGTATATCCGCCGCGACAAGGAGAGCTAAATCGTGGAACATTGGCTACAAAAACCGCTGGTGCGAAGCATTGTTTTTATGGCGTTTGGCTTCGTGATGTTTGCCGTATTTCTGGTGCTCACGTTTCCGGACAAACGCGTAAAACAGATTCTGGTCGTGCAGCTCGAGTCGGCGCTGGACAACAAATATGATGTCAAAATCGTGGATATCGGACTGTGGCGTCTGACGGGCGTGCAGTTGAAAGGTCTTTCGCTGACGGAGCGCATTACGCCGGAAGCGGCCGAGGCAGCGGCTGCGGCCGAGGCCAGTGGCGGGCCGCCTGCGCCGCTGCCGATGTCGGTGCGGATCGATTCGATTTCCGCGCGCCTGGCGCCGCTGGCAAGTGCGGTAAATCTGGGGCCGGCGGTTTCGTATCGCGTCGATCTGGGCGGCGGTTTGCTGCACGGAACGTACAAGCAGAACAAAAAGCGCCGCGCTGTTTCGCTGGTCGTGGACGAAGTCGATTTGCGCAAGAGTCCGGTGTTGACCTCGGTTTTGGGGATGCCTGTTTTTGGCGTTCTGGACGGCGCGCTGGAGCTGGAGATGCATCCGTCGCGGCCGCTGTTGACGGGCGGAAATGTGGCGCTGGATGGCAAGCAACTCACGATCGGGCCGGCGACGATTTATACGGATAAGTTCCCGCCGATGTCGTATTTTGAGATTCCGCAGACGAACTTTGGAACGCTGACCGCGCGGGTTGCTGTGGAAAACAATGCCTCGGGCGGTGATTCCGACGAGGAGGAAGGCGCGCCAAAAGGCAGAAGGCAGGCGGCTTCTCCGTCGGTGATCGTGAAGGATTTCAAAACCAGCGGCCGCGACGTTCGCACGGAAATGTGGGGTGATATTGCGCTGGGTGCGAACATGGCGCAGAGCCGCCCCAAGCTCGAAATGCGTCTTCAGTTCGATGAATCCTTCGTCACCAAAAACAGCCTCGCCCCGATCCTCAACATGAAAGAGTTTCGCAATGGCAAAAATAATAGCTGGTACGGGTTTGTTCTGTGGGGGACCATGAAGCAATTGCGCTTCAAGGGTGCGGCGTCGGCGGCTCAAGGAAAACAGGCCGAGGCTGCAGAAGTGGCCGAGGAATAAGCGCGGCCGTGTTCGTAAACTTGCTGTTTTCGTAGTGCGAAGTAGTTAAACATGACCAGCTTTTCTGTAGTTCCGCCTCGTGCCAGCGCACGGGGCAGCCTCGATTCCTTCGTTGAGAATTCTGTATCGGATGCGCCGGGGACTTCATCCCAGATCGAGATTCAGGGGGCGCGCCAGCACAATTTGCGCAACGTCGATTTATCCCTTCCCAAGCGTCAATTGATCGTGTTTACCGGGCCGAGCGGCTCGGGCAAATCGAGTCTTGCGTTTGATACCCTGTATGCCGAAGGGCGTCGGCGGTATGTGGAAAGTCTTTCGACCTATGCGCGGCAGTTTCTTGGGCAGATTGAGAAGCCGGATTTTGATCTGCTTTCGGGCCTGAGTCCGACGATCAGTATCGAGCAAAAAACTACGGGCTCGAATCCGCGTAGTACCGTCGGGACGATTACCGAAGTGCACGACCATCTGCGCGTCTTGTATGCGCGGCTCGGGCAGCAGCACTGTCATCAGTGCGGCGGCGAGGTTACGGCGATGGCGCCCGAGGCGATGGTCCAGAATATTCTGGAGCTGCCGGAGGGGACGCGGTTCATGGTGTTGGCGCCGCTGGTGCGCAACCGTAAGGGCGAGTATCGGGATTTGTTTGAGCGTTTGCGCAAGAATGGTTTTGCGCGCGCGCGGATCGACGGCGAGATGGTGGAGCTGGAAGGAATCGAGAAAATCGATCTGCACAAGCGCCATAATATCGATGTGGTGATCGATCGTTTGATTGCAAAGCCGGATGCAGCGGCGCGCGTGACTGAGAGTGTGGAGCAGGCGCTCGGGACCGGTAGCGGGCGGATGATTGTGCTGGTGCCGGCTCGTGATGGCACGCCGGAGAGTGAGCGGCTTTATAGTCGTGAGCGCTCGTGTGGATCGTGCAACATCGCGTTTCCGGAGCTGACGCATCAGAGCTTTTCGTTCAACAGTCCGCTGGGGATGTGTGAGCATTGCCAGGGAATCGGAGCGACCGGGCAGGCAGATCCGGATTTGTTTGTGGTCGAGCCGAACTTGAGTGTGAACGAAGGCGCTGTGGCAGTGATCGGACCTGTGCCGTCGTCGAAAAAAGGCGAGCGTTTTCGGTGGGCGGATGAAGTCGCGCGGGTGTGGGAGCTGCTCGAAACCAGTGCCGTTGCGCAAAAGATCGATCTGGATAAATCCTGGAAAGAGCTCACTGAATCGGAGCGCGAATGGATTTTGACCGGGCCGGTCGGTAAGCCCAAAAGCTATCGGGGTTTTGCGGGCATCGCGACGTTTGTGGAAAGCGCGTATGCGAAGGCGAAATCGGCCGGGGCGCGTGCGTTTTTTGAAGAGTTCATCGGCGAGGCGACGTGCCCGGTTTGTGAGGGGCGTCGTTTGCGGCCGGAGAGTCGTGCGGTGACGTTTCGCGGCGTTTCGCTGGACGAACTCAACCAGATGGGACTCGATGCGGCGCGGAAGTTTTTTGAGGCTGTGGAGCTGACGCCGCGTGAGGCGATCATTGCTGACGAACTCATCAAGGAGCTGACGCGGCGGCTGGAGTTTCTGGAAAACGTGGGACTGAGCTATCTGTCGCTCGGGCGCGCGGCGGGTTCGTTGTCGGGTGGGGAGAGCCAGCGGATCCGTCTGGCGAGCCAGCTTGGCAGTGAGCTGACCGGGATCATGTATGTGCTCGACGAGCCGAGTATTGGTTTGCATCAGCGCGACCATTCGCGGCTTCTCGGTACGCTGGCTGATCTTCGCGACCGGGGCAACTCGGTGATCGTGGTCGAGCACGACCGCGAAACCATGGAGAGCGCGGATTATATCGTGGACTTCGGGCCGGGCGCCGGGCGGCTGGGCGGACAGGTCGTGGTGAGTGGGACGCCGGACGAGGTGCGCGCGGCGGTCGGCAGCGTGACCGGCGATTATCTGGCCGGGCGGCGGGCGATTGGTTTCCCGGAAACACGGCGAACCCCGGCCGAGGGCATTCGGATTTATGGCGCGCGCGAGAACAATCTTAAGAATATCGATGTGCATATTCCGGCGCGTTGTCTGGTGTGCGTGACCGGTGTTTCGGGCGCGGGCAAAAGTACGCTGATCAACGATATTTTGTATCCGGCGCTCGCGCGGCGCGTGTACTTCAAGCACCGCTCGGTGGGTGCGCATGACAGGATCGAGGGCCTGGAGCAATTCGACAAAATGATCGAAATCGATCAGAGCCCGATTGGTCGTACGCCGCGCAGCAATCCGGCGACGTACACCAAGGTTTTTGATCTGATCCGGGGCTTTTTTGCGAATCTGCCGGAATCCAAGATGTACGGTTTTGAGGCCGGGCGCTTTAGCTTCAACGTCAAGGGCGGGCGCTGCGAGGAGTGCAAGGGCGCGGGCGTGGCCAAGGTCGAAATGAGTTTTCTGGCCGACGTCTATGTGCCGTGTAACGCGTGTCTGGGCAAGCGGTTCAACCCGACAACGCTGCGTGTGCAATACCGCGGCCACAGCATTGCCGACGTGCTGGATATGACGATTGCCGAGGCGGCCGATCTGTTTGAAAGCCATCCCAAGATTTCGCGCATCTTAAAGACGCTGCTCGATGTCGGGCTGGATTATATGAAGCTCGGGCAGCCTTCGCCGACGCTTTCCGGCGGCGAAGCGCAGCGCGTGAAGTTGTCGCGCGAGCTTGCGAAACTATCGACCGGCAACACGCTTTATATTCTGGACGAACCCAGCACGGGCCTGCACTTTGACGACATCCGCAAGCTTCTGGAGGTCGTCGATAAGCTGGTCGATGCCGGAAACTCGGTGGTGATGATCGAGCACGATCTGGACATCATTGCGTATGCCGATCATGTGATCGATATCGGCCCGGAGGGCGGGCAGGCCGGCGGACATCTGGTGGCTCAGGGCACGCCCGAGGAAGTGGCAGCGGTTGAGGAGAGTCATACAGGCCGATTCTTGCGGCCGATGTTGGGGCGGCGGTCCTAAATCGACGATAGCTTTGCCGGAACCCTCGGGATTGCCCTTGAACTTGGCGGCGGTCCTAAATCGACGATAGCTTTGCCGGAACCCTCGGGATGGCCCTTGAAGGCCTATCCCTCGGGATTCCGGCTTCGCTCTCCTCGATTTATGACTCGCCGCAGACGTTGGGTTATGGGGCCGCTTGCGCGGCCCTTTTTTGTGGGTGGTTTTTGGGGTGGTGATCGGGGGATTGGGTGGTGTGACATGGCTCTACTTTCTCGGACAGTTTCTGCCATAATAATTGGGACGTTCAGG
>JBEBUW010000059.1:0-26406 GCA_040393065.1 Lujinxingia vulgaris
GCCTCAGCGCAGCGCCGCCGGTCGTTTTAGCCCTCGGCGTCAGCCGACGGGGCCCAACAACGCAAACCACCCAACACCTCCCACGCCCCCCCCAAAGCTGCGCCAGCAGCCCGCTGCGCCAGCAGCGCACAACCCAACGCCTGCGGCGAGGCATAAATCGAGGAGCGCGAAGCCGTTCCCGCAGGGATAGGCCTCATAGGCCGTCCCGAGGAGAACGGCAAAGCGATCGTCGATTTAGGTCCGCCGCCCCAGCCCAACCCACCAGTGTTTGACAGCAGGCGCAGTCCACACAACCGGAGCCGGAGGTAAAGTATGGAGAAAATATTTGCCGTAACGTGCATGCGCCAGACGCGAATCCAGAATCGCCACAACCCCGCGATCACTACGCGAGCGAATCAAGCGCCCGAATCCCTGCTTCAAAGTCAACGCAGCCATCGGCACTGACAGACTCATAAACGAGTTGATTCCGTTCGCATCCAGATGATCCAGCCGCGCCTTGAGCAAAGGATCGGACGGATTCCCAAACGGAAGTTTGTCGATGATCACCAGACTGAGCTGGTCGCCTTCGACGTCGATTCCTTCCCAGAAGGAGCTCGTCGCAAACAGAATCGAACCGGGCTTCGAGCGAAAATCGGCCAGCAGTTCCGTGCGCGATTTATCGCCCTGTTTTAAGACCGGATAGGTTTCGCGCAGCTTCGGCGCGAGCTCCGCATACACCGTATTGAGGTTGGAATAGCTCGTAAACAGAACAAACGCGCGGCCTTCCGTGATGTTGACCAGATACTCCACAATCGTGGCGACATTCGTGCAGAAATTCGCGTCGTTCGGCGGCGGCAATTTGTGCGGCACATAGACCACGCACTGATCTTCGTAATTGAAGACCGACGACAAGATCACCTCATCGATCTCAAACCTGGGTTTGTTGCCGACGAGCATACCCATGCGCCGCTTAAAGAAATCGAGCGTACCGCCGGTAGCCAGCGTCGCGGATGTAAACACCAGACTTTCGTGACTATCGAGCAGTTTATCCCGCAGCAAAAACCCTAAATCGATCGGCGCGGCCTGCAAAAACACGCCCGAATCGCGCACATCGCCCAGATACGCGTATTTCGGATCTTCGCTGCCCAGCACAAAGCTGAACTCGCGCGCGATATCCTCACAACGCCCCACCAGACGATCTTTCACCTCACCAAGGTCGGAAAGAAACGCCAGCGCACTGCGCAGCTCGGCAAGCGCATTCTTGAGCTCGGTCGCCGCCAGATCGATCTGTTCTTTGCGATCTTCCCGCACGATTGCGTCGCGCGTATACCGTCCCGGACTCAAACCGCGCGCCAGCACAGTAAAAAACGCGTGCGCCTTCTGCGTCATTTCGTTGAGCGCAACCGTGACATCGCCGTTGGAAATCTCCTCAATTTCCATCGCACGCTCGATATCACTGCTCAATTCCGTGAAATGGAAAATCGACGTGTTCATCCCGAAGTATTCGGTCGCGATGTCTTCCAGATGATGCGCTTCGTCAAAAACCACGGCATCGTAATCGCCCAGAAGTTCGCCGTGGCCGCGATCCCGGATCGCCAGATCTGCAAAAAACAGATGATGATTCACCACGATCAGATCTGCCTCGCGCGCCTGTTCCCGCACGCGCATGACGTGGCAATCCTCATAGAACGGACAACGCGCGCCCAGGCAGGCTTCCGCACTGACCGACAGATCGTGCCAGCCCGCGTAATTGTCCGGCAAACCTGGAATCTCCGCCCGATCTCCGGTTTTCGTGCTGTAGGCCCACTCCACAATCGAGGACCAGTGCTTTTTGTCCTCGCGCGAGCGAAACATCGGCTCCTGCGCCATCTCCGAAAACCGCTGCTTGCACAGATAGTTTTTGCGCCCCTTGAGCAGCACCGCGTTGAATTTTTGGGGCAAATGTTTGGCCAGAAACGGGATATCCTTAAAAAATATCTGCTCCTGCAACGCCTTGGTTCCGGTGCTGACGACCACGCGCTTGCCACTCAAAAGCGCAGGGATCAGATACGCCAGCGTTTTGCCCGTACCCGTCGCCGCCTCGACGATCAGCGGCCGTTTCGAGCTAAAAACCTGCTCCACACGCGTCGCCATCTCGAGTTGCTGCGGCCGATACTCGTACTTTTCCAGCCGCTGACTGAGCAAACCGCCCGGCCCCAGAATACTTTCCATGGATATCGTCATGTTCTGCTCAGGAATCCGGCGCTTCCGGCACACTCATATACAGCGCGCGCAGCGGATCTGCCTCATCGCCGTACACATACGCCGGCCCGAGCCCGATGGGTTGCTCGCTCGAAAGCGCACCAAACGCATTGTTTCCACCACTTCGCCCGCGCCAGCCGCTCATATCCGACGCCTGCGCCGCTTCCCACTGCGCCTGCAAAAGCAACAACTGCTCAAGACTTTCCGGCAACCTGTCTGCGAACGCAAAAAGCACATGCCCGGTCACCGTCGCGTCATGCGTTGCGCGGTGCGCCTCCTCCAGCGGAATCCCCAGCAACTTGGAAATCGCCCCCAGGTTTTTGCGCGGATGATTCTTGAAAAACTGCCGGGCAAAGATCAGCGGATCGAGCGTCGGCGCATCATCCGGCCAGGCCAGCCCGCAGCGCTCCAGCTCATTGCGCATAAAACTGCGATCAAAGCTCAGGTTGTACGCAACAATCCCCACGCCCTGCAGCCGTTTGTGGATCTCCGGCGCAAGCTCCGCAAACGTCGGTTTATCCGCAACATCGTCATCCGTAATACCCGTAATCCGCGTCGAATCCGCCGGAATCGGCCGCTCCGGATTGATCAATTCACCATACGTTTCAACGACTTCCCCGCCCTCAAAACGAATAATGCCGACCTCAATCACGCGGTCCCCGACCGGATCAAGTCCGGTCGTCTCAACGTCGAGCACCGCCAACGGCAAATCTTTCCATAATTTCGGCCAGCCTGTCACAATCCACTCCTTTACTTCCGATCATTTCCATTCAATCTGGACGCACAAAACAGCATCGCCCTGCACCCTGTCATACTGATTGAATGTTCACAAGACAACAACGCGCACACAGGAATTCCCCTTCCAACCCGCCCCCGGTTTTCCAGTTTTTCTAATTTCCTTCAACCACTTAGAAAGACAATCGCTCAAAATCCGGTTTCAGATTCGCTTCCCGGAAACGTCTTTGACATACGCTCTTCCAGGCGCAAATGCATCAAACCATCGAGGATTTCTGGCTCATCAAACAACGAACACGCGATCAGCTCGATCCACGTCGCCGGCCCACCCCCGGATTTCACCTGCAACTGCAAGCTCCGCCTGGGCCACACCACATTGGTCGATTCCGGCACATACACCTTCTGATCTGGCCTCAACTGCGCCCGGTACGCCAGTTTTTTCTCGCCACCGCCGCCATAAAACGCCGACATATCGGCCACGATCAGACAACTCTCATCCGAAATATTGAGCAGCGCATGGGAATTTTTCGCCGTGATCTGATAACGCTCCACCACATTGCCGGCCTTATCGAGGATCTCCACCTTCGAAGTCCCGCCGATAAGCTCTACAACCGTCGCATTGTGTGCGAGTATCTCCACCGGCGGACGGCCATCGACCACAACTTGCCGTTCCCGATCGCTCATATTCAGCACGTACAACTCACCGCGACCATACAAAATCGAGCGATGCCCGAACCAGCCCGTGCCAATCAACTGACCGATCGACCCCAGGGCAGCGACCACAAGAAGGATACCGACAATCCACAGGATCGCTTTTTTCCACCTGCTCCCAGACTCTGCATCGTCGATCGATTCAAATTCGGACATGATTACGTACCAACTCTGGTAAAAAAGCCTCAAAATTTCGCCCAATTCCGACCAGGAAAATGACTCCCAACCGAAAACCGGCAGCCGAGAATCGGCGAGCATGCCATAGTGGAAGATGATTTCAAAGTAAGGGTGAGAGCGACGGTGACTGGAACGTTTTTCCTTCAGCGTTCCGATAGACTTATGCATGTTTGTTCACCTATAATGCGGCCATGAATTTGTCCGAAAAAACGGGCGTAGAACCCACCTCACAACCCATCCCACCCAACAGCGAACGCGCCGCCCGACGAGTGATCTCCAGGTTTTTTGCGTCGCCGACATGCACGATTTTTCTGGCAATTCTTCTGCTTTTCGTCCTTTCCTACGCGGTACGCACGCAGGCCGTCCTGGGCCATTTCATCGCGCCTCACCTCCAGCGAATCGCCGCCCAGAACCACATCGCCCTGGAAATCGAATCGATCGCGCCCGACGGCTGGACCAGCGTGCGCATCGAACGCGTCGTCGCAAGCCGCAGCCATCACCGAGGCGCGGCTCTGGCCCGCATCGAAGCGATCCGCCTGACGCCGTCCCTCAAAGACTTGCTGCAAGGAAACCTGCGTTTCAAAGCGATCCACCTGGACAACAGCGACCTCTGGCTCGAAGGCACACAAAGCCCCGCCCTGGCCGCGACCGTACAAAAAAACGCCACCGAACCGCCCGCAACCGCGCTTTCCAATAACCAGGCCGCGCTTTTCGCAAACCTCCAAAAATCACTCGCCAGGTATCTCACCGACGGCGCGCAAATCTCCACGCACGAACTTCATCTGCACGCGCGCTATTTTCCGCGCCTTGCACAGATCCACGACCTGCGCATCGAAACCGCGACCGCGATCTGGAGCCCGCTCCACACCATCTCCCACGCCACGGCCCACGGAAACTTCCCGGACGGCGCCCCCTTCCAGGTGGAATTTTCCGCAAGCCAACCAACCAAGAACCCGGCCCCGTCCGCGCAAGGCCGACACTTCACCCTGCAAGCCCCCGGCCTTGCGCTCGACCAGTTCCTGAACGCAAAACTTCCCGCCTCCCTGCGCGTGGACGCCATCCGCTGGTGCGAATCCTGCTCCGACGCCAGAATTACGCTCGAAAACCTGGCCGTTCACCTGGAAAACGCACCCCTCGAAGCCAGCTTCTTCGCGCCCACCCTGCACATCGATCGCCGCGAGAAACCCAACACCGCCCCGACCGCGCAAGAACGCCTGATTTCCGCCAACGCCGCCCACTCCCAGCTCATCCTCGGCCAGTCCCCGCGCCACCTGATTGCCATCGAACAGGTCGATTTCGAACTCGCCCCGGACCGCTTCGTCACCGGACAAATCCGCCTGCAAGACTCCGCCGGCGGATGGTTCAAAGCCCAGGGACGCTGGAGCTTCCTCAACGACGAAATCGAATTCGACATTCAGTTCGAAGACTTCGCCCTGCACAACGCACACGGCGTCATCACCACCGTTTCCCCGCTGCACCGCGCCATCGCCAACGGCCGCGTCCACAGCATATTCGATCTGCGCCTGGGCCTGCTGCGCAGCGAATTCCGCACAGATCTGCGCGACCTCACCATGCACCTGCCCTTTCTGGCCTCCGACAACCTCGTGTTCGAGCGCGTCGGCCTCCAGATGGACACGCTCTTAGACCTCAAAGCCAAAAGCCTCAGCATTACCGACGGCCAGGTGCGCTTCCGCAGCGTCGAACCCCTGGACTTCCACGCCCAGATCGCCGCCACGCATCCCGGCTGGACCTTTTTAGCGCGCGTCAACGGCCAGAACCTGCAAGCTCCCGTCCTGCTCGACAGCCTGCCCGCCGCCCTCACCGGCGTCCTGCGCGACGCCCGCATCGGCGGCCAATTCGATATTTCGCTCCACACCGCCGGTCACACGATGTACCCCGACAGCCTGATCCTCGACACTCATTTCGGCGGCAACGTCGAAGTCCTGCGCGACGGCCGCTACATCGACGTGCGCGTCTTAAAAGGCGACGGCCAGCCCACCACCGACACCTCCGGCCACAGCATCCGCACCGTCGAATCCTCCGCCTGGGTCAATTTCGAAGACCTGCCCCCGCACATTCCCTTTGCCCTGATCTCGGCCGAAGACGCCGCCTTCTTCAAACACGCCGGCCTGGACTGGGTCGGTTTGCGCATGGCCATGATCCACAACCTGCGCCAGGGAACCTTCGAGCGCGGCGGCTCCACCATCACCCAGCAACTCGCCAAAAACCTCTTCCTGACCCACAACCGCACGCTTTCCCGCAAACTCCAGGAAGCGTTTTTGACCTGGCGCATCGAGTCCGAACTCGAAAAAGAACGCATCCTCGAACTCTACGTAAACGTCGTCGAGTGGGGCCCCGACATCCACGGAATCCAGCGTGCCGCCGAATACTATTTCAACACCGACGCCACCAGGCTCACGGCCGCGCAAATGCTCATGCTCGGCGCCATCCTGCCCAATCCTGTCCACTTCGGCGCTGCCTTAAAAGCCGGCTACCTGCCCTCCTCGCGCCAGGCAAAATCCCTGCGCGCCCTCACCAACATGCGCTTTTTAGGACACCTCGACTGGCCCGAGTACTACAGCGCACGCGACGCCCTCAACCGCGGCCAACTCGCCGGCCCCGGCGATGAACCCTTTGCAATCTGTGCCGACGACGAAACCGCACCCGAAGGCGCCCCCTCCTGCAAAAGCGTGACGGATTATAAAAACAACCCCTTCTCCGACACCGGCCTCATTCCTCTTTCTCAGTAGGCGGCTTCGTAGCCGACTTCGGCACCGACTGCGCCGGCACGTCGCTCCCCTTTTCCACCACCTGCTGCGGAATCGCCGCCATCATCTGCGAATCGCGAATCTTCGCCAGCTTTCGGCGAATCCCCTCCTGCAACTCCTGATGCCACGGCACGCCGGCATGTTCATTGCGCTCAAGCTCGGCGATCACCTGCGCGCCCAGCAGCACGATCACCGCCGCGACTTCCATCGTCAAAAGCACGATGATCACCGTCGCCAGCGAGCCATACATAACGTTCACCAGCGAAATATTCGAGAAATACCAGACCAGGAAATAGCGCACGATTTCCCACAAAAACGTCGCCGTCATGCCCCCGATCAGCGCGCGATGAAACCGCACCCGAATCGCCGGCATGATCTCGTAAAACGCCGTAAACAACAGCGTCAGCCCCACCACGCCAAACAGGTGCAAGAGCGCCGACGACGCCCAGTCCAGCGATATATCCTTGCCCACAATGGGTATCTGATACGAATCCGCCGGCAGCGCATTGATCACCGCCGTCATCGCGGTGAGCATCATCACCCCGATGCCGATCACCGCCATAAAAAAGAACGGCAACAGCGCCGAAACCAGAAAATGACGACGATGGCTCTGCTCCGGCTTCCCGAAAATCACCGTCATCGCATTTTCCATCGTGCGAAACGCAATCGAGCCAAAAAACACCAGCACCGCAAGGCCGATGACCCCGATCACATCGCGCTCGATCATGAAGGCCGACAGCGCCTCGGTCAGCGTCTGTGCCTGCCCCGGCACCAGCAAAGCCAGCTCCACCGAGAGCGTCGCCAGAAGCCGGTGCTCATCAATAAAGTGCGACGCAAAGATCAAGATCAACGCGCACAACGGAATCAACGAAAGCAAGGTGTTGTACGCAACCGCGCCCGACAACAACAGGCCATTGTTCTGGAAAAAAAATCGCGTAACCACGCGATAGATAAACTTAAAAAACCGTGCCCCACCCTTGCCTAATCGTTTGAACCACTGACTCACACGCTCTCCCTCCGCACCGGAGTACAGAAAACCTACAGGAACCACAAAACGCCGCGTTTGCATACATCGCACACCTCACACCATCAACCGCCTATTTTATCTGCTCGCGCCCCCGAACCATCCAACCAATAAACTCCAGGTTTGCGATCACGCTCAGAGAGAATACCTTTTAATCACAAGATTATTCTTCGTAGGCTTTCGACTCACGAGGGATGCCATGGCACATATTCACTCCGTTCTTCCACTCCAGTCCGTCGGCGAGGAGTTCGCGAATACGGCTACGCACGCGATTGGCTTTGGGCTGGCGATTGCAGGATTCATCTATTTACTGACCCTGGCTCTGGCCCTCGACGGCATCTGGCCCACCATCGGTTGCGGCATTTACGGCGTTACGCTTTTGCTTACCTATGGCGGCTCCACGATTTACCACAGCGTCCAGATCCCCCACATCAAACGCTGGCTCCGCGTCTGCGATCACGCCGCCATTTACCTGCTGATCGCCGGCACCTACACACCGTTTACCTTCATCGCCCTGCGCGACAGCATCGGCTGGACGCTCTTTTGCATCATCTGGTGCCTGGGCATCATCGGCGCCGTCTACAAATTTCTCTTCTTCGGCCACTACAACCGCCTGACGATGGCCCTCTACCTGATCATGGGCGGCCTGATCTTTCTTTTCGCCGGCCCTCTGGTCGAATCCCTCCCCTTTGAAAGCTTCTTATGGCTCGTCGCCGGCGCGGTTTTCTACACGAGCGGACTGTTTTTCTTCGTCCAGGATTACCGCCGCTACTTCCACGCCATCTGGCACCTCTTCGTGCTGGCCGGAAGCGCCGCCCATTACATGGCCATCCTACTGTGCATCAAACACTAGACCCCCGGAACCAGGCCGACTTGCTGCAAGTATCATCGAAGCACTTTGGAAGCCTCGGCGAACGCTCCGGCCAGGAGTTGAAGCACTTTGGAAGCCTCGGCGAACGCTCCGGCCAGGAGTCGAAGCACTTCCCAGGGCTTCGCGAAGGCCATTCAAGTAGTCGTGACCACTTAAAAAGCCTTCGCGAAGCCTTCCCAACTGGTCGAACTTGCCGAAAGGGCCTTCGCGAAGCCTCTCCAACTGGTCGAACTTGCCGGAAGGGCCTCCGCGAAGCCTTCCCAACTGCTCAGACTTGCCGGCAGGGCCTTCGCGAAGCCTCTCCAACTAATCAGACTTGCCGGCAGGGCCTTCGCGAAGCCTTCAACACATCTACAGCGCATTGGCCGTGCACGCCGCGACGTCCGCCCCCTTCGCTCCCTGCTTTTCCTTAGCCTTTCTTTGCTTTTTCCTTCGCGGCTCCGCGGCTTCGCGAGAGACACGCCTTTGCCGCGCCTTTCCTTCCCAACACTTCTCGCCCACCCCACGCTTCACCCAACCTCAAAACTCCAGATTCAACCCCGGGATCTCCAACCCGCCCGGCCCTTTTCGCAAAATATCCTCGAACCGCGCCGGAGAAACCCGCACCGACTCCGGCACAAGCACCAGTCCGACATACGCGCTCATCGCCTCCAGCGTATCCGTGGGCGGACTGATCTGCGCCGCATCCACCCCGGAATCCGGCCCCGCCGGCCGAATACTCCCCAGAAAATGCGCAAGCTCCGACGCCTGCCCGCACACCGAATGCTGGCAGACAATCGCCAGATGAATCCCGGTGGTCTGCGAACTGGCCGCGTTGGCAAGAATCATCGTCGCTGTGCGCGGCACCACCCGCGCACGATCCGCGCGCCCGTTCTCCTGCTGCAAATTCCCCAGATACGCCTGCAACTGCGCAAGCTCCGGGCTGCTGTCCGAAAACTGCTCCAGCACCCCGAGCAGACCCGCCGGCGCCGACGGCTGCGGCCCCCACACGCCCGCGCTGCGTCCCAGCCGAAGCATCACATCCCCGTCGTTTTTCCCCACCCACCGCCAGCCCGAAAAACTATGCGGCGTCGCCTGAAAACCAATGCCCTGCCCCAGCGTCGGCGAACTGGCCGCGTCCGTCAGCCCGAGCGCGCGATGAAAAAGTCCGCCGATCCCCACATTCTGCTGAAACCGCGCCATCTCCCGCGAAGGTGCCGTGGCCATCAACGCACCAAACGGCTCGATATAGAGCAACACATCGGGCTGCTGGCCGGTCGTCCCGTGGGCAATCAACGTCACCTTGCCATCACTGCCCCAGCGCCATTCGTCGAACTGCACCGGAATATCACCGACCAGCCCGGCACCAAGCGATACCGTCTGAAACATCATCGCCGCCGGCTGCTCCGCCGGATCTACGCCGTCCAGCGCCTGCTCAATCGAGCGCTCAAACGCCGATTTCGAGCCCGTCTCCTTCTGGCCCGCTTCCACCGACGCACGAAGCTCCGGAAACGCCGCCCGCGTATCGATCCGCGGTATCGCAAGCTCCCGCGGCGGCCGCGTCTCGCACCCCATCGACCCGGCCACAAGCAACAGAACCACCACCCGCCACGCTAATTTCCGCCGCAAACCCGCCCAAACCCCGGACACCAGCCCGTGAGAAGATTTTCGCCCATCAACAATCATCAAAAACCTCCCACCTGACCATCCGTCGCATACGGATCGTCCACGCCCATCCGCTCCCAGGCATGATGCAAAGGCACAAATACCCACTGCTCCGGCATCGCCGTATGCACCGTGCCCACGCGCTGATAACTTTCCGTCTCCACCGGCACATATGTCGTCGCCGAACGCTGCTTCGAAGTAGGCCGCGCCGGCATTTCCGCCCACATCGCCAGACTATCCGCCTGCTCCGGATGCGCCCGACGCCAGTCCTCGATCCCGCCTGCATGCCCCACCGACATCGCCGCCAGCACACGTTTTTCGGCAAGCGATACAAACAAGCCGGCTTCAATCCCACTATGCTTGAGCAAAAGCGCCAGCAACAAACTCTGCGTGTCCGACTCACCCACCCGGTGCAAAAGCGCATGCAACGGCGGCTGAAGCCGCGCCGAAGGTGCCAGCGCCACATTCGGAATTCCCTGCACAAAACGCGCAACATAGCGCTGAATCGCCTCGCGCTTTTCCAGCGGCCCAACGTCCGCCGGCAACGACTCCAGCGCTCGTTCACGCAACAATTCCGCCAGCGGCTGCAACGACGCCCAGCCCATTATCGCCGTCGACGCCACCAACACCTGAAACGCACGCAACTTCTCGTCTTCCACCAGCTCCGAAGCCGTCGCCACGATGTCCTTTTCCCCCACCTGACGCGTAAACACCGCACGCGGCGCCCCCCAGAACGTCCCATCCTTCAGCGCCAGCTCCGGATCCTCCCCGGCCGCCATCAACGCCGGCTGCAACTGCTCCAACATGCCGCGCCGCGCCGGCCCCAGCACCTCCTGCACCGTTGTCCGATCAAAGCCGACATCGATCATCGCCTCCTGCCCGTTCTCAAAACTCCAGCGATGCTTACACCACAACAACTCCCCGACACCGCCATCACGACTAAACCAGCAGCGCCCCAGATCAAACACATCCCCCTCACCAAATTCTCGCCCCGACCCCATCAGCGCCCCCGGACGCAGCGCCGCCTGTCCCGACGAAACACTGCCCTCCGCACGCAACCGACTATCCAGCCACGTCAAAACACGCACCCGCGTCTGCCGCACCGACTCGCGGATCTCCGCCGCATCCCCCGGACGCATCCCCGACTCGCGCCGCAACTCCGCCAGATCTCCCCAGTGATCAAAGTTTGCCCGCAACCGCTCGTGATTCAAAACGCGCTCGATATACAGACGACTCAAGCGCAACAACAGCTCCACACCATCCCGATGAATCGCACGCGCCGTCCCGTTGCCACCCGAATTCAAATCATACAAAAACCAGCCATCCTGCGGCCCGAGCACAGTATCCGCCGCCGGAGTCGGCTCCTCCATATGAAGCGCCAGCCCCAGACTCTGCTCCGCCCCGCGATACATCGAAGCCAGCACCGCCTGCGCCGCCGCCGCGATCACCCGCGCATCCTCCAGCGTCAACAACGGCGCATCCGGCGCCATCTGCCCGTTGGCCATCGCCGGATTCGGATAAATCGCCAGCGCCGTCGTCGTCAAAACCGACGCCCGCTCCCCGGCCGTTTGCGCCGCATGAAAAATCCGCTGCCGCACCTCACTCGTATCCGGATCAAGCCGATACGTCGCCACATGCTCCAGCGTACACCGCACCTGGCAAAGCCCCACCGCCAGCGGAAACTCTCCGATCAACGTTGGCTCCGCCACAAATCCGCCGCGCCCCTCCGCATCCCCCACAATCTCGAAAAACACCCGACGACGCGGCGCCGAAACGTCATCATTCAAAAACGGCTCCACATACACATCGCCATCCGCCCCCACAGAGCGCGCGGCATCCGACCCGCCCTGCTCACGCGTCGGATTCACCACGATGAACCGCCCCTGCGCCGCCTCAAAAATCCGCCCCGGATAGTAAATATAAGCCGCACTCCCTGCATCGATCTCGAACAAACGCCCCATATTCGTCCGATCCCGGACCGCGCACACCCGCGCCGAAGCCGTCTCCACCTGCTTGACCCGCGCCGGCAACAACGCCCCGCTCTGCCGCTCATCACGCGCCGCATCGTCCCCCGCCTCATCGCTGGCCACAGCCCTCGACAACGCACGCACATACACACGCTTTTCATACTGCGGCGCATCCGCCTCCACATCCACCCGCGTTTCACTCAACAACGCACCAGCCCGCGCAAGCTCATGCAAAGTCTGCGCTGTCGAGCGCCCGAACGCCTCCAGCACATCCCCCGTTTCCATCCAGTGCTCCACCAGATCGCTCGCCAGATGCCGCAAAATCATCGTCCCCGACGGCGGCCTCACCACCGGCCGCGGCAAGTCCCGCAGAATCGTCGCCAGCGACGAACGCTCGTTGCGCTCCGTCAGCGCCATTTCCTCATCCGGATCGAGCATCGTCAAAATCGCAATCGGCTCAAAATGATCAATCGCCCCCTCGCCCTCCTGCTCCACACTGCGAAACGCCGAACCCGCACGCGACAAACGCTCGATCTCACGCTGCACCGCACTGAACGATCCCTGCAAAAGCACCACGCAAGCCTGCGACGCACGCTCCTTAAAAAACCGCGGCTCATCCCGCAACGCCAGCTGACTGCGCCCCAGCCTCCTGTACGGATCTCCACACACCCGGTAATGCCACGGAATCGCCAGCCGCTCACACGACTCGATCACCTCACGCGCCCGAATTCGCTCGCCACCCGCCGTCCTGAAATCCGCCAGCCGATAAAAAAACTGAAAAATCCCCGGCCCCGACGCTTCCTCTTCTTCGCTCGCAAACCCTGCCCCCGCGCCCGCCGAAACCTCCTTGCCAGCCACCTGCAGATCGATGATCTCCCGCGCGTGCTGCGCCGATTCCCGCTCCTCCGCCTCCCCCACCTGGTGCGAAAACGTCCGCGCCACCGCATCGATCCCGCACAGCGCACGCACCCAGCTCGGCATGTCGTGCATCATATCCGAGCCCAGCACGAGCACCATCGGCGCATGCTCCTCCCCCAGATCTCGCACATTCAAAAGCTCGCGAACCCGCATATTCAAACGCCGAAACGCAAGCTGCGTATGAATCTCCACCGGCCCGCAAAACGATTCCACATCGTCCACAATGATCAGACCCAGATTCTCCAGAAACGCCGCATGCACCGCGCTATTTTCCAGAACCTGCGTCACCAACTGCTGCAAACTACAAACCACCACATCCGGCACAATGCTCTGCGACAGATCATTGACCAGATCATTGCCCACGCGCCGCACCCGAATGTTCCAGCGCAACGTCGACGGATTCACCGCCTCCACAATCGCATCATAAAACGCATCGGCCGCCGCCTGATCCCGCACCACCACCAGACTCGTGCGCGTATGCACCAGCGCATGATTACACGCCGCCAGAATCCCCAGCGTCGATTTCCCCGCACTCTCCGGCGCCAGCACAATCTGATTGCGATGCCGCAACACATCATGACTCTCCGCCGCCCGACCACCGCCCGCCCCCAGACTCAACACGCGCTCCACCACCGGCGGATCGGTATGCACATACGCAGCCAGCGAAATACTCGTCAAAACCGCATTCTGCATATACGTCAGCCGCTTTGGCTCCGCCTCACCCTCCGGCAATAGATCCATCAACAACGGCGAAATCACGCTCGCGCCGCGCGCATCCAACCGCGTAAACGGCAACGGCTCCACCTTGCGCGCCGCCCGCGTCGTCATCGGCGCCACCAGGTTGTAGCGCCCCTCCAGATCTTCCAGAACATCCAGCCAGCCCCGCGCCTTCACCGCCTCGCGGACAACCTCCTCCTCCACTTCTTCTTCGCCGTAGCGCACAACGCCCTTCAGATGCAGATGCAATCCCCACGAAACCCACAGCACCGCCGTCACCGCAAAAAGCGACGCATCCACACGATACGGATCTCCGCCCACGCTCAACCACGACCACACCAGAAACGGTGCCGCCGCCATCGGAAACCACTTTGCCCAGACCTGATACGATGCATCCACCGCAAACAACCGCGTCGCCCCGAACCACGAACGCCACAACGGCAATACATGCCCGCGCTCCATCTCCCGAAAAAGATTTCTCCCCAGCTCGCTCGCAAAAAACAGCCGCACAAACCGCCCGAGCCACCACCAGAGCCCGATCCACAACACCAGCGCCAGCACACCCGCCGCATACGGATGATTCCCCAGCGGCAAAAACGCCCCCAGCTCCGGCCGATGCCCGAACATCAAATACTGCCACACCGGAAAATGCCGCGGCACATCCAGCTGCAAGCGCACAATCGGCGCCGCCGCCAGACTCACCAGATAAATCCCCGCCGTCATCAACCCGGCCAGCACAAAACTCGGCCCCAGACTCGCCACCAACACCGGTTTGGCCGCCTGCGCCCCGGCTTCCCCGGCCCCCGCTAAAGCCGCGGTTTCATCCTTTTTCTTGCTCTTAAAAAACGAACCGACCGCGCCTGTCAAAGCCGCGAGCAACCGCCCCGGCAACGTCAGCACAAAAAACACAAGCCCGATCCCCGAATACCGGAGCTCCAACCGCCAGATCGGCACCTCCTGCCCCGGCTCTGCCAGCAGCGACTGCGTCAGACTGCGCTGCATCCAATGCGCGGCCAGAAATACCAGACCACACAAACCCGCCACCGCAATCGCACCCCGAAAAATCCCGACCTGCAACATCGCATCCAGCGTGCGCGCCACCACCAGCCAGAACAATTCCACCAGCGTCAGATACGCCAGCCGCGCCACTTCAAAAACATCAAAATTATTCATGGAGTTTGCCTTGCGCAGCCTGGCGATTCTCAAGCGCCGCCTGAATACTCGCACCCAACGCGCGATGCCCCGTCAAATGCGTGATCGCACTGCTGCCCGAAGCCTTTTTCGAGCCATAACCAGAAACCAGATTCGGATTCGCCAACAAATCCCTGTCGTAATACGACTCAAAACTTCGCAGATTCCGAATCGTATCCGAACCAATCCCCTGCACCAGCGACAGAATATACGCCGTGTTCGGCATAATCGGCGCCTCGATCACCTGCAACGTTTCCGTCGTCGGCGGCATCCCCGGCAAATGCCGCACCTTGTTAAACGCCCGATGCAAAGACGGCTCCACCACCAGCGCCGCATCCGCCAGAATCCGAATGCCATTGGCATCAAACCCCTCCAGCCCGGCAAACCGCGCCCCAAAACCCACATTCGGATAATGACGCGCCACAAACCCGGCCAACCTCCGCCCCACTTCCTCCTCAAATGCCGGCTGATCACACACCGGACGATCCACCACGCTCTGAAACTTCGCCCGCCCGTAATTCAGCAACATCTCCGTATCCGAAAGACACGCATCCGTACGCCAGCTCGAAAACCCGCCCACATCCTCCAACAACCGCTCAAGCTCCGCATCCAGATCCCGCTCATTGCCAATTTCCAACCGGTAATACGCATCCAAAAACTCCGGCCCGATCAACCGGTCCACAACCTCGCCATCACGCGTTCCAAAAAGCTGACGCGTATCATCCGCCACCCGCTCCTCCGCCACCCGCGCTCCCCCGCGACCCGCCGCACGCGGCCTGACCCCCAGATCTTCCGCACTCCGCGTCAGCTGCTCCTGCTGAACCTCCACACTGCGCCCCAGCCGATACGCCAGTTTGCGATCCTGCACCGCCTGTTCATACACATGCGTCGAAAAATTCCGCGCCGCCAGCGCAGCCGTCAGACGCAGCCGCGCCGCAAAAAACGACTGAATCGAAGCCGTACTCGAAAACACCGCCCGATCTGCGCCCTCCACCACCTGACGCACCGCCTCCACAAGCCCGCGAACACCCGCCCGCACCCGCTCCACCGCCCGCTGCATATGCTGACGAAGCAACCACGCCGCCGGCAAAACCAACAATGCACCTCCAAAAATCGGCCCGAGCGGCCCCAGCAAAAACTCCGCCACACCCGGATTTTCATGCAACCGCAACAACTGCGCCAACGTAAACGCAATCGGCGCACCCAGCGCCGGCGCCATCAACAACCACATCACAAACCCGGCACGCATCGGCAGCAAATCCGGCTTCTCCGCCGCCGCCTCCACAAGCTCCCCGCGCGCCGCTGCAATCGGTTCCGTATTCGGAATCCGATGCCGCACACACAGTTCCTCGCTCTGACGCTTTTCCTGCTCCGCCTGCAAAAGCTGCTCGCGCGTCACACTCTGCAACTGATTAAAACTCGCTTCCACCCCGGCAAGCCCGCCGCTCACCGCATGCTCCTCGATCAATCCGTCGCTGTACGCACGCACATCCCCCAGAATCTTCATCAAATGACCAGAAATGCCCCGCCGCAAATCATCGATCATCGCATCCATATTGCCGCGCTTCTGACTCAGCCCACGCCAGCTCCCATACACATCGCCAAACAACGCCTCTTCAAACGCATCATCAAACGCCTGCTGCAATGCCTGCGAAGTCTGCGCCGCCCCAATAAACGTGCGCTCCTCAATATTCTTCGTCAGCCGCGCCGCCGCCTGCTCCGTATGCTGCCGCAGCCTGCGCTCCGCCTTTTCCACAAGCTCCGGCAACGGCGGCGGCGCAAACTCATCACGCGCAACCACATGATCTTTCAGCGCCACAAGCTCCTGGCCCCCCGTACGCCCACCCGCGCCGCGCTCCTGCACCCCCCTCAAATCCGCGCGATGCACCTGCCGCAAACGCGCCATCGCATCGCGCACAAAACGATTCGCCAGATACTCCCGCGCACGCTCCGCCGGAAAATCAATCCCAAAACACGAAAACGTCGCAAACAGATCGTCGCCCGCCTCACCCACCGCCGTCTGCCGCAACCACGGATCGATCCCCACATCATTGCGAATCCCAAACGTCAAAAAATCCCGCGTCTGTCGCACCGCATCCGCCAGATTCAACACCGACGTCTCCGTCACCCGGCTGTTGATAAAAATCTGCGAAATACACCGCACCTCACGCGGCAAACTCTCCACCCAGCGCCGCGCCCCCTGAATCGCATCAATGATCGCCGCCTCTTCCACACGACTCTCAACTGCCGCCGCCTGCCCACCCAACGCATCCGCCGGATGCGGCATCCACAAAATCGGCACAATCGACAACGACCGATCAAACCCCTGACGCGATGTCCCAAAAATCGGCCCGTACGCACGCATCAACTCCGCATGCAACGCACCCAGCGTCGAGCGCAACACCGTCCGACTAAAAACCTCGCCCATCTCCGCGATCACATACACCGTCAATCGCGGCGCACGCCGCATCGCACTCTGGCGGTACTGCGACAGAAACGAAAAATCGAACAAATACCGCACATCCTCATTGATCGCCGTCCGAAACCGCTCCGCTCCCGCCCCCTCATAATCCTCCGCCGACATCTCCACCGTGCGCAGCAACTTCCGACTCCCCAACGCCTCGCTATCATAGGGCATCCCCAGCCGTTTCAACCGCTCCGCCAGCGCACGCTCCGTCGACGCCCCGCCCTCCTCACGCTCCACCACCAGATCACGCAAAAACTGCGACGCCTCATCCCTCGAAAACTCGCCAGATTCCCGAACTTTTCCCCCCAAAAACTCCCCGGATTCCTCCGGCAAACCATGCTCCAGCAGCGGACGCACCAAGAGTTCCCCGAGCAGCTCCAACGACTGCCGCTGCGCATCACGCGTCCCCAACCGCTTGCGCTCATCCTCGATCACATCGATGTCTTCCACCCGACTCCGCTGCAAATCGATCCACAAACGCACAAGCCCCCGATGCAACTGCTGCCCCAGCAACTGCAACCGCTCCCCGAACTGCCCCGCATCCGTCGCATGAATATTCGACGAACCATCATGATCAAAAAAACCCAGCCGAAACATGCTCGCTGCAACCGGCAAAAACTCCACCCGATCACTTCCCGACACCAGATCGGCACGCCACCCATTCGTTTCCCAGTCCACCTTCAACATGCTCAGCGGATTCAACGGCGCCCGCAGATCCATCTCCATCGGCGCAAATACCGCCGGCACCTGCAAATCCAGCGTCGCATCCGGCGTCTGCACCCCAAAATTCCGCTGCCTATCCGGCTTCAACGCCTCAAACGCCATCCACCACGCATTCCAGCCCGCCATCGGTTCCGGCGCCGCGCCCTCCAACAACCCCAGCTCGTCATCCTCCGACAACCACGCGCGCGAAAAACGCAGCCGCACACCCTGCCCGTTTCCCTCCCGCGCCCCGGCTTCCGAAGACTCCTCCGGCCACTGATCCCAGATCCATCCCCATGGCGACGGATCCCGCCCCTCCAACAGCGCCCGACAACGCCCGATCAACCGCAACAAAATCGCCGGACTATGCCCGTGACAAACCCGCTCAATGATCGGCGTCAAAAACATATCCAGCTCGCTCGAGCGCTCCGCCTGCACACGCAAACGCTCCATCGCCAGCAACGGATCTGGACTCAGATTCTTCCACTTAAAATACCGCCGACGCCGCACACGCCGCGCATGACCCTTGCCCGCCTTATCCACCGCACCCGCATCCTGCGGCAACGCCACCTGATACGTGCCCCCCTGATAACGCACCAGTCCCAGCGAACGCAAAATCGCCAGCCGCAGCGCAAGCCTGGGCAAATCATCCTCGCCGACATAATTCGCCAGAAACGCCAGCGGACGCTCATGCTTGCGCCACTGCGAACCCGCCGCACCATCCTCCGCACGCAGATGCATCAGCCGCAAATTACTCAGCGACGCATCCCCCGCATCCGAGGTGCTCAGCCACATCCAGTCCTCGCCCAGACGCTCCAGCACCGAAAGCCCGAAGCGCCCCACGCCCACCACAATCGTCGGCGCCGGATACACATGACCGCTCTGACCCGACAACACCTCGTTAGCTTTCATCAGCCTTTCCAGCGCTCGACTTACCTACCGGGGCCGCCGGCGAACTCGCGATCTCAAAATTGCCAATCCGCAGACTCTGCAGCGTCGTATTCAACTCGTTCTCATCCAGCGGCCTGAACAACGCATGAAACCCCTGCGGAACCACCATGTTCTGCTCCGGATTCTCCAGCGCGTTCCAGCTCTCACGGAAGCCCCGCAAAATCTCCACGCTCTGCCGCAAATTCTCCGACGCATCCCGCGCACTCAAGCCCGCCGAATTCAAGCCCGCATCGCCGCCCATCGTATTGCGCTCTTTCTCCAGATTGTGCAGCTCATTCAAAAGCCCTTCGAGCGCCTCCTTCAAACGATTGAACGCATCACTAAAATCGTTCAAACGAAGCTGCTGCGACGCCGTCGGCGCACTACCATATTGCGTGCGCAACTCATCACGACTGCGACGCCACTGAAACGGCAATTCCACAATCCGACGCAACACCTGCGGCGCAATCCCCTCCCGAACCGCGTGCAAAACCTGCTGATACGCCAGGTATTTCACCCGCTCTTCATTCAAAACATCCGGCAAACGCTCAATCGCCTTCGACATCGTCGCCCCCAGCGCCGCGTTCGCCTCCTCATCCTTCGGCTGCGGCATTCCCGGAATCATCGACATCAACCGGTTCGGATCGCGCAACCAGTACATCCCATCGCGGTACACGATATAACCCTGCCCGCTCTGCGGCTCCACAATCGTCAAAAGCGCTGCAAAATTAATGATATGCTCCCGCAACCTGGCCTGACGATGCTGCTCCTGCGCACTATCCGGATCCAGATCCGGCAACGTCTCCTCCCAGTTTTTATCGATATGCAAAACCTTCGAGCGCCGCGATAGCGACTTGAAGCGATGATAATAATCCTTCATCTCATTCATGCGCCCGAATACATACAACGGCACATTGAGCACAGCGCGATAAAAAATAATCTCACGCGGATTATACCAGCCCTCTTTCACCCACTTTAAGCGCGCAATATCCGCACCCTGCAACGCATTCGAGATCGTCGAGTTCTCAAAATTCGCGTCGATTGCCGCCAGAAAAACATGATTCGGCCGCACACCGCCATGCTGATCGCGCGATTCATCATAGCTGCACAACAACGCAGCCTTCTCATTGACCACGCGCCGCACCTTGTCGCGCAAATAGTCCTGATGAATCGGCAACCCCAGATCGATCCGCTTCTCCGCCGGCATCGCACGATACTTCGCAATCACCTCACCAATCGCCTCATCGCCGCGCTGCTGAATCGCCTCCAGATTGCTCATATAAATCGCTCGATACGTAACCTCCAGCTCCAGCGCCTTCGACAACGTCAGACCATCGCGCCGCACCGGATCGCGCGCCTTGATATCGCCCCCGATATAAGGCGTCAAAACCCGCTCGGCATGTCTGCGCAGCGAATTATACAACGAATTCAAAGTCGCCGTCGCCGTGCCCGACCCACGCAAACTCAGTTCCCGCACCGTCCCGCTCAACTGCTGCTGCACCGCCGGATTGCTCATACTCAGCTCCGGCAAACTCGAAACCTGGTCGCGATAATAAAAATCCCACATCCGCCGACCATTCTCGATCTGCAACGCCTCCGCATCCAGCACATACTGATTCGCCGATGCATCGCCCTGCTCACGCAAACGCTCCAGACTACGCGTCTGATCTCGCTCGAAATCATCAAACCCAAGCTCCAGCGTCCGCATCACGCGCACCGATTCGCTCAGCTTGTCGCGCAAATTCGCGCGCATTTCCAAAAACTCTCGATACACCTCATTAAACGCGCGCTCACTGGCCTGCTCCAACAAACGATTGATCAAATCCGGCGCATCCCGATCTTTCAAGCGATCATCCTCGCTCATCCCCGCCAGATCCCATCCGGCCCAGGCCGCCGGCTGCCGCGTCTCACTGGCCAGTTCCTCACGGATCGCAAGCACCGCAAACCGCTTCGCCGCCAGATTCACCTCTTCCGTCGCATCCCCCATAAACTTGAGTTCCAGCAACTCCTCCATCCCCGGATACGCAATCCCATGACTGGTAAACCCACCCATCACCTGACGCATCCCGCGACGCTTCAACTCCTCCGTCCAGTACGTCGCCTTGCCCGTCCACTCACGCACAAGCGAACTTTTCTCGATCACATTATCCGTCCGAAGCTGATCCAACCCGGCCTGAATCGAACTGCGCGCCGCCGCCAACAACGACGGCTGCTGCCCGCGCTGCGGACCACAGACCGCCTCCAGCACCAGCGCTCCGATCGAAAAATTCATCCCCCGATTCGCAAGCTGCTCACGATCCGCACGCACCCGGTTCTGATCAAAACCCACCGTCCCGTTCTCACGCGGAAACTCCCCCAACCTGTGCCCGTGCCGAAACATCTCCGTAAACCGATCAAACCGGCCCGCATCAAACTCGCACTTCGCCAGCAAGCGCACACGCTTTTGAAACAGCCGATCCCGCAGCGTATTACGGATCCCCTCTTCTTTTTTGGCAAAATCCGCAAACTTGACCGGCCGCGCGCCCTCTTCTTCGCGCTCCGTCACCTCATAATAAGGCTCCGAATTCGTCCGCAGCATCTGATACACCGGATCTCCCGGGATCTCGCCGAGAAAACTCCCACGCATCAAACCCAGCGCCGCCGCGCGACTGCAATAGTCCACAATCCCCGCCACCGGCACCAGCAACACCGCCGCACCATACGAGCCATAAAACGAAGAAAACCCCACGATTCCCTTCGCCTCAAAATCATGCGGAACCAGAAATCGCTGATGCTGCGTATAATTGTCGTAATCACCCGCCTGCACCGAAAACAACGGCGAAAACAACTGCAAATACAACGCATCCGCCGCCGCATCCACCGGCCGACTCACACTGAAACTCTCCGGCTTATCGATCACATACATGAACTCAAACGGCTTATCCCGAACCCGCGTCTTGCTCTCATCCGACGGATCGTAGTGAAACTCCAGCCCGCCCTCCGGATAAAACGACGAATCCGGCGCCCCCAGCTTCATCAAATGCTCAATCTCTTTGAGCGCCGCGTAACTGTTCGCAAACGTCCCGTCCTTATTCGCCCCGGTCTTATCCTCAAACACACCCGGCAACACGCACACGCCGATCATATTCGGCTTGCCCAGCGCACGCGCCTGATCCCGCAGCATATACGCCATCGGCAACGCACTGCCCGAGCCCGTCCCACCGGCCACCGAAAAACACATCACAATCCGGATCTCCGAGCTATCCAGCCGCCGATGCCCGTGCTCGTGATTCTTCAGTTCCTCCAGCAAACGCCGAAACCGGGGCACCATCGTCCCGTGCTTCTTCTGATAATACGACCCCAGCCTGGACTCGATCCGAATCTGCCCGGCACCCGCCGTATCCCCCGCACGAAAACGATAATTCTGCGGAACCCACTGCGTAAAATACGAATCCGCCTCCAGAAATAACTTCCCGCCCGCCAGATTCGCGTACGCCTCTTTCTCAAAATCACTGATCAAAAACGACTCGTCCGCATCCTCCCGATACGCTTCCAGATCGTTGATATTCGTATCGATGAGCGCGATCTTCACCAGATTTTTATAGCGCTCCGCATAATCCGAACGCCGCTGCAGATGACGCGCAATCCGCACCACCATCTGACAACCCGCACCGCCCACACCCACAAACAGAGTCGGCGAAATCGTACTCGGCTTGGTTAATAACTCGTCAACAACCAGATTTTGACTTTCGCTCATGAGTTCTGCCTCAGCTTATGCTTCGTGATTCAAATCGCTATCAATACGTTTCAATTTAATATTTTTTCTGGCAAACCCTGGCCCAAAAACTCAGCCAACCCTCCAGCCCGCCATCGTGTCCGGTTCCCGGTGAGAATCCATCACATGCAACGCCGTAGCCCGCCGCAACGTCGTAACCTGCGGCTTAAACTCCTCGTCCTCACCAAATCCACCATCAAACCCAAAGCTATCATCCTGCAAGAAAAACGTCCCCACACGATTGCCCTCGGCCTTGACCGTAAAAAACGTCGTCCCACCACGCGCGCTCACATAAATCTTCGCAAGCCCCAGCCGCGGATTCTTCGTAACCGTCTCCAGATAATCCGCGTCCTCCCGGTTCCTTAAACTCGAAAGCAACACATTCGCCGACTGATTCAGCACCAGCTCACAGCACTCGTTGTACGCGCCGCCCGGCAAACCAAACTTCAGCGGATTGGCCTTCAACCACGCCACCGCCCGCTTGCGGCGAGTGAGGTCACGTCGAACCATTTTCTGGACTTCGACGGCGGCGCGTGTGTTGGGCCGCGCCTCCCCGAAATCATCCCACACCAGCGGCACAATCCGGTTCGCAAGCGCATCGCGCCGCAAAAACCGTGAATTGCGCCACATATTAATCACGTACAAAACCAGCAGCAGCACCAGAAGCCCCGCCAGCACACGCAAAATCGTAGGCCCCCAGCAGCTCCACACCCCGGCTTGCTCCACCGTCACTTCCACCGGAATCCGCACCGGAACGCGGCTGCCACTGGCCGGAATCAACGCAAGCTCCGTCGTGTACTTCCCGCCGCCGCAGCAAACCTCCGACAGCACCCGCACCCGAAGCGGCGCCCCCGTCTTCTCCATCCCGGCCGCCTCAAACACCACCTTTTGCGATAGCCTCAAATCCCCCGAATCCGTGCGCAAAACCTTGCCATCCGCATCCAAAAACGCCACGTCCAGCTCTTTGCCCGGCCAGCCCGCCCGCTCCCGAACCGGCGGCAACATCGCCTCAAACTCCACATTGCGCAGATGATTACCACGCAGCCCCACTTCCACGTCTTTCGACTGCCCCGCCTCCAGAGCCGTCGAAACCACCGGCGGAAACGCAATCTGATTGTTCAGCTTCGCCTGAAACGGAATCACCACCGAAGGCATCGCCTGCGCATTGGCCGCCCGATCAAACTCAATATGCAACGCCGAATCCAACGCCCGCTGAAACGCCGACGGCCCACAATACGGCGCAACATGCACCCCCACCGAATACGGCTGATTCGGATGAATCATCTGCCCCTCGCCCTCCGGCACACCGCTCAAACGAAACGTCACACAATCCGGCACATCCTTGCGTCCGGCCACAACCAGCCGCCCGCGCCCGCTCACAAAATTGCCCCGCAACGTCAGCTCATGATGCTGCTCCGCACCCGGCGCCAGCACCCCGAAATCCAGTCGCGCCGGATCTGCCACCACCCGCTGCGACGAAACCTGCAACGCACGCGCAGCCCCACGAATCGTCACCCCCTGCTGCGCACCGCCCTGCAAACCCGCCGGCGTCAACGTCACAACCGGTGTCAGGATATAATCGCCCTCGCTCAAATTCGCCCGCTCAAACACAAACCGCGCAGCATCGCCCTGACGACTCGCCGGCAACGAAACCGCCTTCTCAGCACCCGGCGCCATATACTGGATCTTCGCCTCCGTACCACGCCCGGCGACATCCGCTGTCACCGGCTGCCCCGCCTCATTCACAAGCTCAACCGTCGCACAGACGCCCCGGCCAACCTCCACATAATGGACATCCTTCGCCGCCGCGCCGCTCCCGTCCGGTGCGCAACGTCCCTCACTCAGCCGCATCGCCACAAACAGACGATACTCCGGCACCGCAACCACCTTCCAGTCATTGCCCGCCCCTTGCACCGAAACCGTCACCGGCGTCTCGCCTGGCACATAATCCAGCGCCGCATACCGATACCGCTTGCCACCCTCATACTGATGCACGCCGCGCCGCGCCGCTCCCAGAATCTCCGGCTTTTTCCCCTTCACTGTCGCATGGATCGAAAACTCCAGGTCGCGCCCCCGATCCGGCGCAACCGCCAACAGCCGCATCCGCTTTGCCCCCCGATGCGCCTCCAACACCTGCTTCGCCGGATGCAGCAAATACGCTTCATAACCCTGCGAACGCGACAACACACTCGCGAACGGCGCCAGGATCTCCGTCGGATCGTCCGCCCCGACCTCGGCCGCCACTCCGCCCGTTTCATGCGCCAGCGTCACCAACGATTTCGAATACTCGCGTCCGCTCCAGCGCAACAAATAAAACTGAAAATAATCATCCGCATGCGACCGCAGACCGCTCAAAAACTCCGACGCCGCCGGCTGCCTGCCCGTGCATTCGCCGTCCGTCATAAAAATCACAACCTGCATGACATTCGGCCGGTACGCCGCATTGAGCTGTTGCTTCACCGCCGCCAGCGCCGAATCACACGGCGTATGCTTGCCCGGATACCGCGCAATCACCCCGTCCAACGCCAGCAAGCCCTCCAAGGTTTTTCGATTCTCCGAGAGCGGCGCAATCGGCAACGGCGCCTCACCATCGGCCGGCCCGTTCAACCGCACAATCGACGCCTCGTCCGCGTCGTCCAACATACTCAACATCGAGCGCGCCCCGAACACCGCCAGCCGCTCCGGATCTGCCGCTGGCCCCTCCCGCGTCCGCACCCTCATGCTGCCCGAGTCGTCAACAATGAACACAAACTGCGCCGTCCGAGCCTGCGCCGACGCAAGCTCCACCTGCGCGCTGGCCGAGCCATGCAATCCCAGAACGCCAATCACAAAAACCAGAAACCCCAGACTCAACACAAGGAAATTCGCCCCGACCCGGAGGCTGCGACCGCAAACAAAACAGGCCAAAATGTGTTCCAACAACCTCACACGGCACTCCACCACAATTCACTTGACGACACCTCAATCAGGTACACCCCCAAATTCTCACCGGATCTGCTGGGTGTCAACTTTACGCCCGGCATTCCCCCGAACCCTGTTTTTCTCCCATCCCCGACAAAACCTCAAAAACACCTTCTGTCCTGGTGATCACGCTTCAAAAAGTCTGAAACTCCCCAAAAACCACGCCATCATCTTCCCACCATTTTGCACGACCCACGATCACCAGCCCAGCACGCTTGCCGCATCTGCAACGAACCGTGATCACCCGATGATCACGGACTTTTTATTTTGAAACATTCGCGATCACCAATGTTTATGCAGGGATCAGCATCACCGCCCGAAACCAAACCTCTCAATCTTCACCACAACTTTGCAAATTTTTTTTAATTTCCAGGCAACATTTTCCAAAAATCTTCGAAAACAGATCCAGCAAGTCGGAAACCCTTCTCTCGTAGTTCCCGGGAGGCGCACGCGACGAGCTTCCGTGTGCGAAGGCAGCGCTGTATCCCGAGTGGCCATCAGGGATGCTGTCGTCACATACGGTCGGTGCAAATCCCGGGAGAGTGAAGTGGTGAAAGAGGAGCTACGGTAGGGTGACCTGGTTGCGTGAAACCCGCGGGCCTGTTGTAAGTTGTTTTGGAAGTAGGCCCAAAGGACTGCGAATAAGGAC
>JBEBUW010000060.1:0-26325 GCA_040393065.1 Lujinxingia vulgaris
GCGCAGCTGCTGTGCTAACCCCCGGTGAAACCGGGGGCCCTACACCACACACCACACCCCTCACCTCCAATCCACCCGCGGAGCCGGACGAAGTCCGTGCGCAGCGCAGCTGCTGTGCTAACCCCCGGTGAAACCGGGGGCCCTACACCACACACCACCGCCCTCTCTCTACACCGCCCTATCCCCCTCCCCTCTCTCTACACCGCCCTCTCTCTACACCGCCCTATCCCCCTCCCCTCTCTCTACACCGCCCTATCCCCAACCCACACTCCCCACACCACCCCCACATATTTCCCTCCATCCCCACACTATGCTATACTACCGCCCCGTACCTGCTCGACCCCACGGCAACGGAAGCACACACCATGTACATCCCCGGTCACCTCTCCGTCGGCTTCCTCGCCGCCGCCGGCAAAGCCCTTGCCCAAAAACGCCAGCTTTATCTGCGCGACGAACTCATCCCGGTTCTCATCGGCAGCCTCACGCCCGACATCATCGACAAATCCATCAAACTCGTCGGCCTGTCACCCTTCGGCCGCACCGTCGGCCACAGCCTGCTCACGCTGGCCCTGCTCACCCTCATCTGGCAACTTCTCGCGCGCCGCCGCAATAAACCGCACCCCATCCTCGGTTGGTGGACTTTTGGAATCGGATTGCACATCGTCACCGATTTTCTCAACGACATCATCGATGGTTTTTTCTACACAAGCTATCTCTTCAGCGCCTGGGCCACCTGGCCCTATTTCAATCCCGATATGTACCAGGTACGCGCCATCCCGTTGTTCGAACAGTGCAAAAAATGCACAACGCCGGCCGAGTACGGCATCATTGCTGTCGCCCTGTGCGTCGCACTGGTCCTGCGCCACCGCACCGCCCGCGCCACAATACATGCCCCGGCCACAACATCTCCCCAGTCGTAACAGGTTGTCATGGCACCCAAAAAACTCGTCCACATCACGACCGTCCCCGATTCCTTCATTTTTTTACGCGGCCAGATAGCCTTCATGAAAGCTCAAGGCTACGAAATCCACGCCATTTCCTCCCCCGGCCCGCTGCTCGACCAGTTCGCCGAACAAGAAGGCGTCCACGTCTACCCGGTCGAAATGCCGCGCAGCATCACGCCGCTCAAGGACCTGCGCGCGCTCTTCCAGATCCAGAACCTGTTGCAAAAGATCAAACCCGACATCGTCCACGCCCACACCCCCAAGGGCGGCCTGCTCGGCATGCTGGCCGCCACCATGGCCGGCACCCCGCAGCGCATCTACCACATGCGCGGCCTGCCGCTGATGACCGCCAAAGACCGCAAAAAACTCCTGCTCACCCTGACCGAACAAATCTCCTGCGGCATCTCCCACCAGGTCATTGCCGTCGGGCCCTCGCTGCGCGAAGTCGCCATTGCCGAACGCCTCTGCCCGCCCGACAAAATCACCATTCTCGGCGCCGGAAGCGGCAACGGCGTCGATGCCTCCCGACGCTTCAACCCCACTCTTCTCGGCCCCGAAATCCGCACCCAGACGCGCGCCCGATTCAACATCCCCCCCGATGCCCCGGTCATCGGATTTGTCGGCCGCATCGTTCACGACAAAGGCATCTTCGAGCTGGTCGAAGCCTGGAAAAACATCCGCCAGACCCACCCCACCGCGCATCTGCTGGTCGTCGGCCCCTTCGAGCCCCAGGACCCCATCCCACCCGAAACCGAACACATCCTGCGCACCGATCCGCGCATCCATCTGGCCGGCCGCACCAGCGATCCGGCCCCGCTCTACGCCGCCATGGACATGCTCGTCTTGCCCACCTACCGCGAAGGTTTCCCCAACGTCCCGCTCGAAGCCGCCGCCATGGAACTCCCCGTCGTCGCCACCCGCATCCCCGGCTGCACCGACGCCGTCCTCGACGGCCAGACCGGCCTGCTTGTAGCCCCACAGGACGCCCCGGCCCTCGAAGCCGCCATCCGCACATACCTCGACAACCCAGAACTCCGCTCCCAACACGGACTCGCCGGCCGCACCCGCGTCCTCCGAGACTTCATCCAATCCCGCATCTGGACCGATCTGCTGTCGATCTACAGCGGCGGCTCCAACTCTTCCTGATTTCCTCCTGCAAACCCACATTACCTGACGCGGACTTTCTGGCATCTTTCGACAGACCTTTCGCCGATTATATATATTTTAAAACCCTACTATATCCCGATATGTTGATTTCTCTATGAAAAGAAAAGTCGTAGATAACCTCTTATTTCAGCGGTACCACTACAAACACAGACAAACCGCCCTGGCAGCCCTCAAAGGTGTGGAAGCCGCCGAAGGACCAACCGCAAAGCACCTGCTCAAGCGCGCCGACGAGTATGCCGCCGATGTTTTAGGCTGGAAAGGCTACGCGCCCTGGCTCTATGTCTACAGCGCAATGTGTAAGGAATTCAAAGAGGGATGGATACCCGACAACTACTATGGCCAGTACGTCGTGCCCTGGTTAAAAGGCCACTACGGACAGATCGCCGACTGCAAAGCCCTGACCCATAGACTCTTTGCTTCCGACCTGTTTCCGGACGCCTACTACCATGCAAACTCGCTCTGGTTCTCCAGCGATTACACCCTGACTTCGCCCGAAGAAATCGAAGAAAAAATCTACCGGGGCGATCAAAGATTTGTTTTTAAAGGGGACTTTTCCGAACGCGGAAAGTCTATTGTTATCCTGGACAACAAGAATAAAAACTTTCACAAGATTACAACCAATGGTGTGATTCAACACTACATCGAAAAACATCCATTCTTTGACGCGATCGTGGCGGATTCCGTTCCCACCTTCCGCCTGACCACCGCTGTGGATGCGCAGGGCCAGGTTTCTTTGCGAGGCTCCGTCTTGCGCGTCGGCCGCAAGGGCGATTCCCACCTGAAAGCCTCCTCCAACCTCCGCATCGGCGTCGATCTACAGACCGGAGCGCTGCGCGAACATTGCTACACACCGGACTGGCACAAACTCGACCGGCATCCCGACACCGGCTTTGTTTTCAAAGGCCAGATCATCCCGGAATTCCAGAAATGCGTGCAGGCCGTACTCGAACTCCATAAGAAAGTCCCCTTCACCCGAATCATCGGCTGGGATGTCATCGTCGACCGTCACGGCGATGTAAAAGTCATGGAATGGAACGGCCAGCACAACGACATCAAATTCTCCGAAGCCACCCAGGGCCCCATCCTCACCGGATTGGGCTTAGAAACCTTGTGGAAAACCCATCCAGCTTGATTCTTGCGCACGCCCGCCATGCGAAACGCCTTCTCAAGCCCTCAGAACGCGATTTTTTCCGAAAAATCCTGTGCTGCAAGCCCTCAGCACGCGTTCCAACAATGCGGATCGCTTCCTTTCCCTCTCAGAACGCGTTTCGCAACGTGCCTGCCCCGTTCTGAACCCCTCAAGTACGCAAAACCAATTTGCGAAACGCACCCTTGAAGCCCTCAGAACGCGTTTCGCATTCTTGTTTCGCACCCCGAAGGCCTGCAGCACAGGTTTTTTCCTGAAAAATCCTGTTCCGAGGCCCTCAGCACGCGTTTCGCATTGTGGAAACCCGAAAATTTCCCCTCAGAACGCGTTTCGCGTTTTTTTTTCGCGTTCTCCCACCCGACAAACGGTTTTCGCATTTTTGGGCTTGCTTTATTCTGCGCTCCTCTTTAGCGTCAACGCATCATCCACAGCGTCCCAGAGGGGCAGTTTCCGTAGTCCTGGGACCTCTTTTAACAAGCAACATGGCGCGTAGTACTTCCGATTGAATACTACCGGCCCGTTTCGTTTCAGGAGGTTTCATCATGTCTGGTATCTCAAAAACCGTCGCAAACCGTATCCGCAATGCCCAGGTTGTCACCGCTTCCTTTGATGTCCATGGACCGGACACCATCGACGATCTGGCCAACGTCTTTTCCAAAGCCGGCGTCGGCAACTTCGATGCTGCGGCCGCCCGAAATCTTCTGGGAACGCTCTCCTCCCTGCTCAAAAACTCCACCGAAACCCTGGAGCGCGCCGAAACCGCCTACGCCGCCGAAATGTCCAATGACGGCGACAAACGCGATCTGCGCGACGAGGCCGTCAGCGCCCTGCGCGAAAACACCCAGTACGCCCGCACCCTCCTTTCGGCCGCCGTGAACGCCGCGACCCTGCGCAACTGGGGCCTGGACAAACCCGTTCCCACCACTCCCGACACCCTGCTCGTGTACGCCAACTATGCCGTCGAACGCCTGCGCGCCGACCACCGCATCCTCACCCGCCATGGCATCACCGTCGATACCCAGGTGCTTGCCGATGCCATCGATGGCCCGCGCGCCGCGCTCCAGGTCGCACTCGAGGACCTCAAACTCGACAGCCGCGAAAACCAGCTCGCCCTCGAAAAGCGCAACGACGCCCTGGAGCAATGGAACCTCGCCTACAGCGTCTCCGCCTCCATCCTCTCCGACCTCTACCGCCTTGCCGGCCGCCAGACCCTCGCCAAACGCGTGCGCCCCACCGTGCGCCGCATCGCCGGCGAAGTGAATGCGGATGAGGAAACCGCCGAAGAAGAAGCCCACAACAGCACCGACGAAATGGATCTCTCCCTGGAAACCGCCGACGCTGAAATCTAACCCGCATCGGTCACCGTAGCGCGTGGACCCGAGGCCGCCGCCCCGAACGATTCTTCTGAGAATCAACGGGCGGCGGCCTTTTTTTACGCGTTCTGCCCCGCTCCCCGCGCACTCCGTTCCAGACGGCTCCGAACAGCGTTGCTCTCCTTGGCGGGTGCTATCGCGCCGTTCGCGCAGATTTCATCTACATACACCTGATAAATAGTGCTAAATTTCCCCCCGGACCTGAACAGTTTTCAGGCCCGTCTCACCGTTCGCGCGATGGAATCTTTCCGTTCTTTGATGCATTCCATGCTAGATTTTGTGATGGCACAGACATCTTTCCTCCAGCATCCCACCTGCCATTCTCCCAATCACCATCCCTTTTGTTTGACTCAATATGTATGATTTCATCTCAAGCGTCGTTGTACTGATATTATTCATGTCACTTCTTGCAATTACGCTGAAAAGATTCACCATCCACGAACAAAAGTTTATTCTGGCAGGATTTTTCTTCAAAATTGTCGCAACCTTAGCACAGATATGGATTCATCTTTATATCTATGGCTATGGCGACATGCTCTCTTATTTCAACTACGGGGTTAGTAATGCCGAGTTAATGCGGCATGACTTCTTTCATTATGCCCCGGAAATCATCAAAGTATTGTTTCACCAGGAGCCCGATGTTGTTTTCAACATGAGCGGTGTCGGGTGGTCCACCGGCACGCTGGGAGCGATCGCCAGCATTCTTGCGTTCATCACCGGCGGCTCTCTGTATGCGTCCTGCCTGATCGTGAGTATGGGGGCCTACTGGGGGCTGATTGCGCTGTATTCGGCATTCCCACCGGCGGTATCTCTCACGTACCAGAGGCGATTGCTGGTGAGCTGTCTCATGATCCCCTCGGTGGTTTTCTGGTCCAGCGGCATCATCAAGGAATCCATTGCTCTGACTGGTGTGGGGCTTGCAACCTACGGTATTTTCAAGTTTTTCAACAAAAAGAACATGGTGCTTTCCGCCCTGGTATTCACCGTGGGCGTCACCTCCATCGCCCTGACCAAGGCATATCTCCTGGGGCCGCTTGTGCTGGCCGGCGGGGCCTGGTTCTATTTTACCCGGAACCAGAAGTCCAAACAGTCTACCAAAACCGTGCACCTGCTCATTGCCCTGGGCTTCAGTCTGATAGCCCTGGTGGCCATCGGAAAGTTGTTTCCTCGCTATGCGCTGGATAACCTGGCGGAACAGATCAGCCGTCAGCAAACCATCGGGCAAAGTCAAGATGCTGGCTCCAGTAGTTCACTTTTCGACAGCACTGATGCCAGTACCGTAACACAACTTCGCAACCTGCCGGTGGCGACATTCTCCGTACTTTTCAGACCCTTTATCTTTGAAGCCCACAACATTCTGGCGTTCGTCAACGCCCTCGAAACGACCCTGATCGCAATCATATTTTTCATCATCATCAGGCGAAGAACATTTCGAGAATGCTGGCATAACTTATTCAACTCCCCCATGCTGGTTTATTGTTTTGTTTTCACGGTTGTGTGCGCGGTGGGCGTTGGTTTGACCACGGTTAACCTGGGTACGCTTTCTCGATACCGGATGCCCATGATGCCTTTTTATATGATTTTGCTCTCTGCCTTACTTCCGGTGAAGCGCAATCATTCCATGCCTGTTGTGCCTTCCCAACCCGCGCCGGAATCACCCCTTGCTCCCAACGCGCGCCCATCGGCTGCGAACGGCCTGTCGGGCCAGTAACTCTTGTTGAAACAACGCCTCCCAGTGCCCGGCGACAATTTCCAGCTCAAAATTCTCCCGGATATGTCGCTGCGCCTGCCTGCCCATCTCGGCGCGTTCTTGCTCGGACAGCCGCATCAGCTTTGACATTGCCTGCGCAAGTCCGCGGGCGTCACCGCTGGCGGCCAGAAAGCCGGTTTGATCCTCGGTGACCAGCTCGCGGACGCCGCCCACATCGGTGGCCGCCACGGGGAGACCTGTGGCCATGGCTTCCATGAGGGCGTTCGGCAATCCTTCCGTCCGCGAAGAGAGCACAATCGCATCGGCGGCATGCAAAAGCTCTGGCACGTCCTGGCGCTGCCCGAGAAACTGCACGCGATCTTGCAGGCCATAACTTCTGCGCAGGTCCTCCATGCGGGCTTTCAATGCAGAATCCCAGAAACCTCCCGCAATCCGGAGCTGCGCATGGGGATGAGTTTTGGCGACCCGGGAGAAAGCGTCCAGCATATTCGGATAGTCTTTCTCGGCCCGCATATTTCCGACCGCAATCCAGAAAAAATCGTCGCGCTGGATGCCCAGTTGCTCGCGCACCACGGAAGGTTCCGAATCCGTTTTCAGGTATTCATCACAGTAGATCCCGTTGTAGATCACGTCGATTCTGCCTTTACCGATCACGCCGCGCTTTTTGAGCGCATTCGCCACCACCCGGGAGTTCGTAATCGTGAGATCACTGAGCTTCATACTGCTGATCATGCGCTCCACGTAGTCGCGTGGGCGAGGACCAAAGAACTCGTTGCGAATCGAAGTGATGACGACGGGGACGCGTGCAAGCCGTCCGGCCACACTGCCCAGCACGTTGGCGTGAAAACAAAAATTGGCCAGCACTTCGGGGCGGATCTGACGAAGAATCGTGACGAGTGTGTAGAGGGCACGAAGGTCTTTCGCACCGCGATTCATGTCCAGCGAATAAAAACGAACGCCGGCATCCTTCAGCGCATCGACAAATCCAATCGCAGGCAACATGGAGATCACGGTGACGTCATACCCACGGTTTTGCAGCGTCATTGCCAATCGAAAAATCTGTGTTTCCGCGCCGCCCGGGCCCATTTGCGTGGTCAAGAAGACGATTTTTTGTAGTTTCATGCTGTCCACATACTTTCAGAAAATAATTCGAATCACGCCCGGCGTCTGGCTGCCACAGCACGAAGCTTCTGATTCACCTTGGTTTTCAGGTTCATGGTATCCAAGAAATACAGAGAAACACCAAATAATAGCGCGCCGATCATCGCCTGGAGCATAAGAAGCATCAGCCCGGCTTCGAGCCACATACCCACAATGTGAACGCCTACGGTCATCACCAGCGTGGCAAAAACGATCTGCAAAAGCGGCTTTCCAGGAACCGGCAAACGAAAAACGCCTTTACCTATCTGGATACTGATGGCCAGTGCCACGATGTACGCGATGACCGTGGCGATGGCGGCGCCCAGAACTCCGTAACGCGGGATCAACAGGAAATTCAAGGCCACGTTGCTGACGGCTGCCACAACCACGATGAATGTCTGATAAAGCGTTTTTTCGGCCAGATGAAAAGCGTAGTCGAAATAATACGCTTTCAAAGAGGCTAAAAAGGCGCCGCCGATAATCCAGGGCATCAGCGTCATCGCCTGAAGCCGGAACTCTTCGCCCAGCATGAGGGGTACGAAGGAGGGGAGCACGAGGTAAAACCCGGTGGAGGCGGACAACAGCACGGCGCATAACAAAACGATGCACTGGCTGAGTTTTTCCTGCGCGGCTTGCATGCCCTGTTTTTCGTAGGCAGCGATGATTTTGGGAAAGGTGGCCAGTCCGATGATGTTGCCGAGGATGCCCAGGCTCTGCCAGGTGAGATCGTAGGGGGCCGAATAAACGCCGACGGCTTCTGCGCCGAGCAGCCACTTGATGATCACCCGGTCGCTTTGCCCGAGAACGATGGTAAATCCAAACGATATCGCCAGCGGAATCCCGTAGGAGAACAGCTTTTCCTGGATTTCTTTGTTTTTTGTGTAGTTGAAATACTGACGTGGAATCGCTCGCAGCGCCACGCAATTTGCGACCATGTGCCCGATGATTCCGCCGACGATCAAGCCTTGCGTGCCCCAGCCATAATACGCGAGCAGGCCGCCGGCCGAAGTCATGGTGGCGGCCTTCACAATCGAAACCACGCCAAACATCTTGGGTTTCAAATTGCTGCGTAAAATTTCCAGCAAGAGTTCATAGATAACGATAGCCACCAGCAGCAGGTAGCCTGTCAGCATCAAATATCGCAGCCCGGCATCTACAAAGAACAGGCCGCCGAGCATGGCAAGCCCGAGCCAGCCGAGCAGGAGGGCGTAGTAGCGAACCAGAACTCCCATGAAGATGGTATGTTCGGCCGGGTCGTTATAACTGGGTAAAATCCGTGTCACGCTCAGGCGCAACCACCAGAAAAGACTTGCGCTGAGCAGGCCGGTCAGCGCAAGAACATAGACATAATCGCCGTACTCCCCGGAAGTCAGTAGCCGTGTATAAAGCGCCAGCGCCCCGAAGTTGATGACTGCTGGAATCCCTCGGGCCAGGGCATAAAACAGACTATCTCGTAGCATGACTACTTCTTGGATGCATAAGGATGATGGACAAAGTGTAATCGTGCGGGGTTTTATCTACGGAAAAACTCCCGGGCAGTTTGATATGCCCAGGCGTAGGAAACGCCCTGAGCTGCCGAAACCACGTCTTTTACGTAGAAACTTTCCGGTCTGGGAAGATTGGTTTTTACATGATTCATCTCGACGAAGCGTGCAAAGGAGGCGAGCCAGGCGATTTTGCTATCGATGCTGTTGGTTGTCTTTGTTTTTGCCTGCACCCAGACCTTCAACAATCCATCCAGCGCGTATTCATTAAAGATATGTAACTCTTGCAAGGCCGGACTTCTGACCAGGCGTTCGACTTCCGAGCGCAGATCTTGGCGAAGCCAGCGCCCGTATTCATGATATCCGGGCAAAAGTTCGTCGATTTGTTCCGCGTTTGTGGAGGAATTGCCCTGCATGGATTTACCGGTCCGCGCCCAGGGCATTGAGCCTATCTGATCGGGTAAGGTGGGCAACAGCGCCTTGTAAACAGAATCCCTTCGAAAGCGATAATCCACGTTGTACATCACTTTGTAGGACTGCGGTGCGGTGAACAATTGATACAACGGGATGTCTTCTGCGATGCATGCCATGGCGCCAGACATTCCGCGCCGCATATAATGAAGTTGTTGTTCGATCTCGAAATAGTGTTGTTGATCGTCTCGATCGATGTATTTCCGATAGCCATAAGCGTCGTATTGCAGATGCCACTGGCAACGCTCCAGCACGCGTTCTTGAACAAGACCGGAGAGATTGAGTTTCGAAGGCAAAATGGGGCCCAGGTTGCTCACATGGCAACCGCTGAATTCTGCTCTTCCGACGCTGTCGCCATAGCTACCGGCCAAAATAAGTTCGATGCCCGGGAGTTTTCGGACGCGGGGCATGGCGTGCAGATGAAACGCAGCGATTTCCGCGCCCATTTCTGCGGAAACTTCGATGTTTTCAGCCAGGTTTTCGATGGTCAGCGGAAAGTGTACGAATTCCCAGCCAAAGCGGTGGGCAATTTCTCGTGCGTACACAACGTCGCGGGCCGATTCCATGCCCCAGGTCAGAACGATGACGTCCCCGGTAAAATCTTTCTCTAGCTGCAACTCTCGCAACAATCCGGCCAGGATTCGGCTATCGAGTCCGCCAGAAAGTAAAATTCCCACACATTTCTTGCCTTCCACGTAATGCAAGATTTCCTGGCGCAGCGCGGCCCGAAATTCCAGCATGATGGCATCTGGCGAGGCGATTCGGGTGCCATGAGGTTGAAGCGGCTCGTATTTCCAGCCGCCGTCTTGGGCAGGTGTACCCAGCCAGGGCGCGCGCTGCACGCCTTCAAGCAACGTTCGATTTGCCAGCATATAGCCGCGCATCAACATCTCGATGACGCCGACCGGATCGACGATACGTTCCTCCGCAGGAATGCGCCCTACGACGTCTTTCATCTTTAACGAGAAGAATCTTTCCTGTTCCTGCGGGCGATAAAAAGGATATTGCGCGCCCAGATGCCCTTTTGTTTTGTTCAACCACTCTGGCCATTGTCCGTTTTTATCGGGTGAAGTTGCCATGAAGTTCTCCATACATTTTTGAAAAATACCGTCGACAGTTGTTGCCTGACCAATTCGTCAAAGACCGCGCGGACATCTAGCTAGTTGCCGAAAAGCCGGGCGGTGGCGCTTCGTCGGGTAAGGGTGCGCACGGCAACGCTCGGCACACAAAACTGCGGGGACAGTTCGTGGCCGAGTTATCATTCTGGCCGATAACCAGTACTTCAGGCATATTTTTGGCTCTGTAAAAAGCTCAGGAAATCTTCACGGCCCGGAATTTGCCGCTGCTGGAGAGGCTGACGACGTTTTCGGGGATTTCCGGGTGGGTGTAGGTCGGGATGAGGGCCTTGAGTTCGCGACGAACTTCGAGTTCCTGGCCGGTGTGGGCAGCGGCGATGAGAGCTTCGTAGCGGGGGCGAATGGCGGCGAAGTCTCCGTCGGCGGTGCGGCCGGTGAAGATCTTTTTGTGGGTGGTGTGATCGACGTCTTCGCCATCCAGGGTGAGTTCTTCGAAGAGTTTTTCGCCGGGGCGGATGCCGGAGTACACGATGGGAATTTCTTCTTCGGTCATGCCGGACAGGCGGATCATGTCGCGGGCCAGGTCGGCGATTTTGACGGGTTCGCCCATGTCGAGGATGAACAGATTGCCGTGGCTCTGGAAGCTGGCAGCCTGGAGGACGAGCTGGGTGGCCTCGGGAATCGTCATGAAATAGCGCGTCATCTCGGGGTGCGTGACGGTGACGGGACCGCCGCGTTTGATTTGCTCGCGGAAAATCGGGATGACGCTTCCGTTGGAGCCGAGCACGTTGCCAAAACGCACGGCGCAGAATTTGGTATCGGGGTGTTTTTCGTTCAGATGGCGCACGTACAGTTCGGTGACGCGTTTGGTGGCGCCCATGATGCTGGTCGGGTTGACAGCTTTATCTGTAGAAATGAGGACAAAGGTATTGGCTTTGAATTCGGCGGCCAGGTCGGCCACGGTCTGGGTGCCGCCGATGTTGTTTTTGACGGCCTCGCCGGGATTTCGCTCCATCATCGGAACGTGTTTGTAAGCGGCGGCATGGATGACGACATCGGGACGATGCTCAGCGAAGATCGCGCGCATACGGTCCTGGTCGGTAACGTTGGCCACAAAGGGAATGGCGCGATCGGGTGCAATCGCGGCCAGTTCGCCGTTGATGAAAAACAGCGGAGTTTCGGCGCTGTCCACCATCAGGATGCGTTTCGGGTGGAATTTCATGACCTGGCGGCACAATTCCGAACCGATGGAACCGCCCGCCCCTGTGATCAGAACCGTGCGGCCTGCCAGAAACTCGCCGATGGTGGCGGTGTCGAGCTTGACCGGATCGCGGCCGAGCAGGTCATGGATAGAAACTTCGCGCAGCTGATTGACGGAGATATTGCCGTCCAGGATCGCTTCGACGGCCGGCAAAATCCGCGTTTCGATCTGTGCCTTGCGGGCAGCGTCGATGACGGCGCGGATCTGTTCGTGCGTGGCGGACGGCATCGCGATGATGATCTGCTCGACGTGGTGTTTTTTGGCGAGTTCTTCGAGCTGGTCGATGGCGCCCAGGACGGGAACGCCGTGGATGCGCAGGCCGTGTTTGTAGGGATCGTCGTCGAGAAATGCGACGGGGCGGTACAAAAGATTGCGGTTTTTGGCGATTTCACGCACGAGTGTTTCGCCGGTATCGCCGGCGCCCACGATCAGGACGTTGGCGCATCGCGAGGAGCGGGAAGCGCGGTTGACGGTTGCTTCGCGCATGATGCGCAGGCTTCCGCGCGCGCCGCCAATCAGGGTCAGGGCAAAAACCAGGTCCAGCACATAAATTGAGCGGGGAAAATGTTTGGGCGCGACCATGAAAACATTGACGACCAGAAACGCCAGACTTGCGATGGCCAGCGCACGCGCCAGATCGATGACATCGGTCAGGCTGACGTACTTCCACCAGCCCTGGAACATTTTCAGGCTGGCAAAAACCGTCATTTTTACCGCCAGAATCACAAACAGCCCGTTCCACATCGAGGGGTGGTAGGCCGGCGGCACACTGAAATCGAATCGAACTAGGTAGGCTCCCAGGTAGGCGACCGTAAAGAAAATCAGATGTACGGTGGCAACTGCAACGAAGCGTACGGGCTGGGGCAGGCGCGGGACGTTGTCTAGCCAGAATGACGAGCTTTCAGACCTATCAGACATACGCATTTCAACTACGTTATGGGGCTCGAACTTCCGCCTCACCAAATCACAGCAGCACGCCAACCTAGAAAAAATACCCGTCAACGTGCCCTCAAGAGCCTGAGTAAATACAGGAAGCCTGCTGAGAGTTCAACTGTCGGTTGCTCAGAACGCGTATTTTATTCTGATATTTCTGTGTAAAATCAAGACTTTGCGTTTCTCATTTGGCAGTTTTTTCGGTTTTCCGCTCTTGGATTTCATGTGCCGGCGCCACGTTTTCGTCGGAATGCGATTTGCGCGAAACGAAAACGATTTTTGAGCGATTTTCAGGGGCTGTTCTGCGTGGCCAGGTCAAAATAAAAGCCCGGCCCCCGTCTCAGAGACAGGAGCCGGGCCAGTCAGGACGCGGGATTCAGGGTGAAATTCTAGTTATGGCTATTCTTTCTTATCCGTCTCGTCGGTATCGGAAGGCGGTTCGGACTTGGGCTCAGACGGCTGTGTGGGCGCTTGTTGCATCGGCGGCTGTTGCGCCGGCGGCTGTTGTGCCGGTGGCTGTTGTGCCGGTGGCCGAACCACGACGGTGCGCCTCAAATGAGAATCGTCGCGGGGATGCTTCGAATTTGGTTTCCAGATCTGTAGCGATTTCCAGACAGCCTGCTCGCTGAAGCAGCGCCACGCCCAGGGCAGCCAGTGGATCAGGCGCCAGGACAGCCACAGAGCCCAGAGCAACATCAGGCCGCGCCAGACCCAGATCGGCAGAGCAATCACGCCGGCCGCGGGCAAGGTGGCGACCGTGCGATCCACGTACCAGCGCAGCATTCCGTTGTACGAACCGGCACCGGCCACCTGCATATCGACATCAAAAAGCAGGTTGGTGTGAATCGCGGCATACAGGCAGCCCACCGTGATCAACGTCAGGCCGACCAGCGTCAGCTGGAACAGATCAAACTTCCAGGCCGATTCAAGGACCGTCTTTTTGCGCACTTGAAACAGAATGAAGAATGCAACGACCGGCACCAGAGCCGCTGTAGGCAACTGTGCAAGGCCAATCGCCAACAAAAGCCACTCGTAGGTGCGCAGCGGAGAAAGCTGCCACTGGCCCAGCAAACCGGCCACGATGAGCAGGAACACAAGATGCGTCCAGAACAACACCGCCGGTCCCCAACCCGGGCCACGCACCCACAACAACCAGCGGTCGTTGCTCAGATGGATTTCGAGTGTCGTGTTCACGGCCGCAGAACCGATATCGAGCGTGGGCATGGTTTCATAAAAACGATGCTCCCAGGGCTGCTGCCACTTCAGCAAATAGGTCTGCGAACCGGGCTGAATCGCCAGATTCACGATGTTTTCGCGCGGACGAATCGAAGTTCCCACGCCATTGAGTTGTACTTCCTGCAATTCCGCGCCTTCGGGCAGTGTCACCGGCAGCCAGTCGCCGCGCGAAGAACGAATCCGCAACTCGACCGAGCCCTGAAGCAAACGCTTCCCGGGCGTAATGCTGTACAGCACATTTTCGACTGTCATCGCCTGGCCCTCGCTGCCCTCCGGGCGATTCACCGCGATCTGCAGACTTTCGCCCGGCCAGGGATACCAGCGCGGAAAATATTTGCCATTCTCCACGGTTTCGACCGGTGCAAGCCCTTCAAACGCACACTGCCAGATCCGGCTGCACTCTACCTGCCAGACTTCCGTCCAGGGTTTTTCCTTCGGCGCACGCAACTCCACAGCCGATGAAATCGGAATCTCGCTGATAAACGTAACCGACCTCTGCTCGCGCGCGAAATCAAGCAGCACCTGCCCTCCCTCCACGCGCAAACCTTCCGAAATCACCGCCTCGCCCTTCAGCAACGGATAGCGCAGCGACTGCGGCCGATCTGCGTTCACGCGTGTAATCGTCGTGCGGATCTGCCAGGGCAAACCCAGCGCAATGTTGCGTTCCACCGAATACCAGGCCGGCAAATCACGACTGGCCTGCGTTTCCACCACCTGCCCGGCGGCGGGTTGTTCCTGAATCTGACGCGTGAGCTGCAGCGAACTGTTCGGAACGCCACGCGGATCGATGCCATCCACCGTCCAGTCTTCGCTTCGAAACAACGCCAGATGCGGACGCGTCTGCGGATCGAACTGAATCGTAGCAATCGTTCGATTCATGAGTTTTCCGCGCACTTCGACCGTATGCGCACCGGGCGCCAGACGCACCGCCAGCAATCCCTGCGGCGTGCGTCGCAGCTCCGTCGTCAGGCGGCCATCCACGCGCACCTCCAGAATCCGCAGCGGATCTTCCGGCCCCGGCAGCGCCCAGCCAGCAGTTTGCTGCGCATGAACATCTGCGCGAAGTCTAAAATCCAGATCTTCGACGTCGATCTCCACGCGACTGGCCGTCACACACGGTCCGTTGCACTGCTCACCGGTCGCGATGCGGTTTTTCAACGCATTGAGCACTTCTGTCGGAGGAATTTCCTGGGCGCTGGCAACTTTTGGCGCCGAGAAAAACGCCAACCCGGCCAATAAACTCGCGGCAACCAAAACAAGGGCGTGACCCAATTCTGGAGACTTGGGAGACTTCGGAGACTTGGGAGACTTCTCAGAATGCTTCGATTCCGCCGGCTCCGGATCTCGCCAGAACATATCGCGCCGACTGATCACAAGCAGTGCCAGCAACAACAAAAGCGTGATGCGCACCGCGATGAGGAGCGCGTTTTGCATCGGCGAAATCACCCAGAGTTTGATTTCATGATTCGCGCTCACCGGTCCGCTCCAGCTCAGATTCCAGGAACGCCATTGCCAGGTCGGCACACCCGGCCCGGTTTGTACCACAGCGCGCGGATCGATTTGCTGCAGCGGTGAAAGTTTGGCAGCGAGCGGTTTGCCCTCTTCCTTAACACTGGCGGTACGATACTTTACTTCGCCACGCTTGAGTGGAGCGCCGTCAGCCTCTTCTATTTCGGCTTCGTAACTCATATCTGCCGCCGAGGGAGCCATTTCCTGTCTTACAACATGCGGCATCGAACTATACGCATAACTATGCGCATCGGCAGCCTGCGGATGCGTCGCTTCTCGAATTTGCATGCGCACAAACATCGTCAGCGAAATCCCCAGGAAAATCAGCGTCAGCCCTCGAAACGCAACGATAATCCGCCGCGTATTGCCACGCGAAATTACGCGTAAAAGGGCGAGTGTAATCAGTAGATTCACCCAGATCCAGCGGGGCGCATCGACGGTATTATGGCTCAGACACAACGCCAGCGCCGCGACCAGTCCCCAGCGCCAGCCAAACAACTTTGCAAACCCCATCGCGACGATCAGAACAAAGAAAAAATCCAGCAAGGTCCACGAGTTCATCCACGTTCCATGCATGGAATCCACGCCTCTGCCACCCAGCAGCGACCAACCCGGCGGCAGATGCACCGTCGCAGAAAGCTTAGAAATATCGTGTTTCCACCCGACAACCTGCAGCTTCGTCGGATCTTGCTCAATACGCACATCCGCCACAAGATTGACCTGCGCATCACGCAATTCCACGCCCTGCACACCGTCATCGACCTCAGTAATCAACAAATCGGTGCCATCCTGCGCAACACGCCCGAGCCGCGCACTTTCCCCGTAATTCAACCGCCAGTCGCGATGCATCACCCCGCTCAAAACATCACGGCTCGTCGCGCCTTTGCCATCCAGATCGAACCAGATTTCCCGCCGCAACTCGAGCACATTCGGCGGCATATCCGCCATGCCCCGCCGGGTTTCCTGCAAGGTGAGAGATTTTCCCGGCTCGGCAAGAAAAGTCGAGCCGCTGCGCCATTCGGGCGGCAACGTCGTGCGCGCCGGATCGACCGCAACCAGCCCATCGACCGTAACCGAGCGCAGTTTTTCGTTCGGATACCAGGCCCAGGTTTCCTGCGGCTCAAAAAATCCCGACGCATGTTCTGGCACCGTCAACGTCGTCTGTGCCTGCTCGGCAACGACCGCATCGATGCGCACCACATGCGTTCCCGGCCGCACAAACGCGCTGGCTGCGCCCTCCGCATCGATTTGCACCGGCAGCGCCCCGGAAACTTGCGTCGCCCGCGCCCCATCAATCAGCACCTTGCCGAGCTGTACCTCACGCGCGCGCCCGGCCACCGTCAACTCAAGATTCGTCGTAATCCGAAGCGGCACGCCGTCATCGATCCGCCGATACGTCGCAACCCGCAGGCTATCCGCCTCGGTCACCACACCTTCCTGCCCTTCCTTCAGCCACAGCCGCCCCTCGCCATCCACACGCGGATGCTCGACCACCTGTCCGCCGATCTGCAGCGAAACCATGCCTGTTTCACGTGAAACATGGATGAATTCCGGAATTTCCGACCAGAAAAATCGCCCGCTCACGACATGATGTCCAGCGGCCAGCTTCACCATCGGCTGCTCCTCACCGAAAACAGCCAGGCGCGCATTGCCGGCCCGAACTTCCTGCGGCCACACCCCGCGCCGCCCTGGCAGCACAACGGAACCCGCCGTGTCGCGCCAGACTTCCAGCGTAAATGTCACCCCTGAACCGCTCACGCTCAAATCGAGTTTGCCCGGCCAGTCGCAGGCTTTCGAGGAACCCAGATAGGCACAACCAAAACTTGGAATTTCCTCACTGACCCAGCCCACCCACGGCTTGAGCACATCCGGCACCGACGGCTCGGCGGCCTGCGCACTTTTGAACAGCTCGCCGCCCGGTTGAACGGTCAGCAATACAAAAAAAATCGCGGCCAGCCGGGCGAAAAAAATCGCACGGCTGACCGCAATTGAACTATCACTGGAAAACCACGAAAACCGAAGTCCAAAAGGTCGCATGCTCATGAACAGATCCTCTATAAGTACAGCAGGAGACAAAATCGTTTCGATACAACTTCCATCTAACTGTATTGAAACGCTTTGTCCTCTTAAAAGATCTATCCATGGACGACAATCTTTTCAGGCTATTGGGCCGCGCAACCCTCGCTTTTCACGCGAAACATATTGGCGATATCGACAAACGCCGGACTAAAATCCTCACAAATCAAGCCCGCAACCGCTGCTTCAGGATCACTGCCGGGAATTGGCGGATACATCGACTCAAACTGGCGCATGAAGGCATCATAACGATGCCCTGAGTAGGCAACGCCCTTGTGACTTGAGCAGCTCGGGGGGACGTTTTGCTCACCAGGGGCACATTCGTTTAAATCACCATCCGGCGTCAGCCCGGACTCCAGATATGGTTGGTAAGTACCGTGAATCGAAGCCACAAGCACATCCTCCGTCGACACCAACGCCACTCCCTTCGAACTCGCCAAATTTTCGACCAGCTCATTTTTAAGCTGCTCAACTGGAATCAGCGGACTCGGATCCCAGTTTTCAGCCATCTCACACAGAGAAGACCCGCAAGAATGTGTCTCGCTTAACGTACCGTCATGCGAACAGTCGTTCTCGTCGCTGACAATGATGATGCTAGTACGCGCATCCGGCCGCAAAAAACCTGCATTCGGAAACTCTGCAGGATCTCCATCCGGCCCGCCGGTCAATTCAGGGCTAACGGCTTGAACCACAGCCAACAAACCTTTCTCAACCCCATTTCCGCGCGTTCCAACCAGGCTGGCGCAGGCAAAATCCGCCTGCAATCGCTCGACATCAAGCGTGTTATCCACTTTGCGATAGTCTTCCGACCGCAAATATTTACGCCCCTGAGCAACATCCCGATAATCTGCCGGATCTGGGAAAAAAGACTCCTTAGCTGGCGTATCCGTACAATCCAGCGTTGTTCGCCAACGCGTGGAATCAAATGCGCAGCGCATCCGATCCATATCAGGCGTCAACAACGCAATATAAGCGTTTGGATCTTTCGTACAGGACACCGCAGTTTTGATCGCATCCAATATCGGTTCCATTGCCGCGGAATGCACAGGATTACCGTTGGCATCAGCCGGATAAAAACACGATGCATCAAATCCAGGAAGCGGTTGCGGCGTCACCTGAAGATGCCCCGAAACGGCAACAGGCTCAAAAAAAGTATTTGTTTTAGTATAATGCGTCGTAGTAATGCCGATATGAAAATCTAAGTCATTTTTTGCCAGATTTTCGATGAATACACCGAAATTTTCACGCAACGCCTTTTGCTCCTGACACATTGAGCCCGAGTTATCGATCATCCACAAGATATCGAGCTTGGGCGTCTCCTGCTCTCCGACTTGAGGATTTCCCGCAAACCCGTCCTTGCACACGCACTGCCCGGACGCTTGCACACATTGTGCGTTTACCCCGCACTCAACCTCGGCGCACAGATCCGCCGTCTGCCCGGTATCCTTCTCTACGTCGCTGCCGCCAGAATCCTGCCAACTTGCGTCAATTTCCGAGCCATCCCGATCTTCTGAATACTCACCTCCTGGCTCAGAACTACATCCACCAACCACCATCGCAAACAAGAAAACCACGAGAACTCTGAACGCAGTGCCGTACTTTTTACACATTCCCAACCCCAATGCTGCCCGCTGTTGTATCCACAATAACGGGACCATAAATAAAATCTGGCATCCAAACATAAACGCGCCTGTAGTTCGCTACAGACGCGTTTCTTAATTTCCAAATTCAGTTTGTTAACAATTCAATACAACTTCGCCTTATACCGGCACACACCCCTCTTCCTCGTCCATTTCAAAGCCTTCATTACACACACAAGCTTCCAGATCCGGATCACACGTGGAATTGGGCGCGCAAAGCATCGCAGCGCAAATTCCGTTGCAAACCACAACGCCGGATTCTGCGCTCTCTATTACATTCTCACCAAAATCACACACGCACTTACCGGTCTCCGGACGACACGACGCATTCTCCTGGCAAGGCTCTTCCCGATCTACGCACGACTCTTCCTCAACCGGCATGCACCCCTCATCCTCGACCATTTCAAAGCCCTCATTACACACGCACGTTCCCAGATCCGGATCACACGTGGAATTGAGCGCACAACGCATCGCATCACAAATTCCCTTACAAACCGGAGCGCCGGATTCCTCGCTCTCTAATTCCTGCTCCCCAAAATCACACACGCACTCACCCGTTTCCGGATGACACGTCGCATCTTTCTGACACGGCTCTTCCCGGTCTTTACAAAGCCCCGTCGGCACGGGCTCGCATGCACCGGTTTCGGCGTTCGCCTCAAAACCATCCGCACACAAACACACCCCTGCCTTACAACCGTTCGTATTCGGACCACAGCGCATCACGACACACCGATCGATACAGCTCGTGTTGCCGGCTTCATCAGTGCCCAGATCATACCCCTCGTCGCACACGCACTGCCCCACCGCCGCGTCGCAGCTCGAATTCTCAAAGCAATCGACCAGCGCGCACAAATCCGGCGTCTCTTCCGCATCCTCCTGCGTCGAAACATCCTCCTGCGTCGAAGCATCCTCCTGCGTACTCGAAGAAGCGTCCTCCTGCGTGCTGCCGTTATTTTCCTTGGTATGGTTCGACGACACGACGTCATTTCCGCTGCAGGCCGAAACCAGACAAAACACCAGAGCAATCAGCCAAACACTATAGTTGTGCACCATGATCCATCTCCGAAAACTTTATCAAACCCAATCCACATACAACGTAGCTGTCCAATACTTCCCCTCCATTGTGCGTCAAAATGACGACAGAAAACAAATTTGTTTTCCCACGCCTCGAACTCCGCCCAATCCTCAACCCCAAAACCACACCAGACCAACACCCGAATAATTGCCGGGCATTTACGACCGACGCGGTGTGCGGTATGTCGTCGGAGCACGATCAGGTGGCACATATTTATGATGAATAAAGCTGTTTAGTTTGAGCATTGTGATGACCAAATTTCGACGAGTAGCGGTTTTGAACCGGGGTGATGCTGCCCTGCGTTTTATGCGTGGTGCACAGGCATGGAGTCATAAAAGAGGACGTGAACTAGAAAGCGTCGCCTTCTATACATCCGTCGACGCCGACGCTCCCTTCGTAAAAATCGCTTCCCGCGCCGTCGCCCTCGGCGAACCCTTCGTGCAGTCCAGCGCCGACCCTGCCAACATCAACAACACCAAAAAAACACGCAGCCTCATCTACGTCGATCTCGAACGCATGATGCAACACGTCCTGGCAAGCGGCGCCGACGCCGTCTGGCCCGGCTGGGGATTTTTAGCCGAAAACCCGCTCTTGCCCGAAGCCTGCGAACGCGCCGGCATCACCTTCATCGGCCCGCCCTCGGCCGCGATGCGCATCATGGCCGACAAAGTCCAGGCCAAAACCCTGGCCGAATCCGTCGACGTGCCTGTTTCCCCCTGGTCGCGCCAGCCCGTTGCCGACCCACAATCCGCGCTCGAACACCTGGAGCGCATCGGCTACCCGGCCCTGCTCAAATCCTCCGCCGGCGGCGGCGGCCGGGGCATCCGCCGTGTTGAGCGACCCGAAGACGTCGCCCACCAATTCGCCAGCGCCTCCGCCGAAGCACTCGCGTCCAGCGGCGACGGCAGCCTGTTCATCGAAGCCTTCGTCGAGCGCGCACGCCACATCGAAGTCCAGGTCCTGGCCGACCAACACGGCACCATCTGGACACTCGGCACCCGCGACTGCTCCGTACAACGCCGCAACCAAAAACTATTCGAGGAAGCACCCGCGCCCAACCTCTCCCCCACCACCGAGCAGGCCCTCTGCCACGCCGCCGAAAAACTCGCCAGGGCCTGCAATTACGTCGGCGTCGGCACGGTCGAATTTTTGCTCCTGCCCGACAACACCACCTTCTATTTCCTCGAAATGAACACCCGCCTGCAGGTCGAACACACCGTCACCGAAGCCCTCTACGGATTCGATCTGGTCGGCGCACAAATCGACGTCGCCCAGGGCGCGCGCTTAAGCGAAATGAAACGCCCCCAGCCACGCGGCGCCGCCATCGAAGCACGCTTGAACGCCGAAGATCCCGACGACCACTTCGCACCCCGTACCGGCAACATCGTGCGCTTCGTTCCACCACAAGGCCCCTGGATCCGCGTCGACGCAGCCTACGCCGAAGGCAACACCATTTCGTCCGCCTTCGACTCCAATATCGCCAAAATCATCACCTGGGGCATCGACCGCGAAGACGCCCTGGCACGCGTCGAAGCCGCACTCCACGACACCCTCTGCGCCGTCGAAACCGGCCTGACCAACCGCGCGCTCCTGCTCGAAATCATCGCCACACCCGCATTCCGCACCGGCCCGGTCTGGACCCGTTGGCTCGACGACGAACACCTGCCCAACCGCGCCCGCTCCTACCAGCGCCCCAACCTCGCGCTCGCTCTGGCCGCCGCCGCCATCGGCGACCACTTGAGCGCACGCCGCCAGGATCTCCTGCTCTTCTTTGCCGAAGCACTCTCTGGCCTGCCCCGCCGCATCCCCGCCGCCGGCCCCCGCGCCCTCAAATACCTCGTCGGCTCCGAACTCATCGATATCCAGGTCGCCACCCTCTCGCCGATGACCTACCACCTCTGCAGCGGCCCCTGGGAAGCCGTCGTCCAGGCACGCTCCACCGGCGCAAGCTCCATGTCCCTCGAAGTCGAAGGCCGACGCTTCTCCGTCCTTCGCATCGCAACCTCCACCGACATCAAAATCGAAGTCGAAGGCATCGTCCACACCTTCGAGCGCGTCTCCGATGGCGGCGTCCTCGCACCCATCCCCTCCGCCGTCAGCTTCGTACACGTCCACGTCGGAGAATTCGTCGAAGCCGGCGACCGCCTCATCACCCTCGAAGCGATGAAAATGGAATTCCCCGTCGCCGCACCCGTGCGAGGCATCGTCAAAACACTCCACGTCGCCGCCTCCGACTCCGTCGCCGTCGGAGATCTCCTCCTCGAAATCGAACCCGACCTCGAAGACGCCACCAGCTCCGAAACCAGCAGCGCCCTCCAGAAACAACCGCCCGTGCAACTTCCCCACCGCGAACGCGCACCCCTCCAGGTCGCCGACGTCCTCATGGCCAAAATTCTCGGCTACGACGTCGAAAACGACCTCTTCAAACGCGCAATCGACTTCATGAACGCGCACAAAAGCGAAATCTCCATCGCCGAACTACTCGCACTCCTCAGCGCCCACATCGTCCAGGACTGCCTGTTTTTGCACCGCGACGAAGACAACGCCCCCAACGAAGCACGCGAATCCAGCCGCGAACAACTCGCCTGGTTCCTGCGCCAGCGCCGCCTCGATGACGACGTCCTCAGCCCCAAATTCCTCGCCAGACTCGAATTCTTCTTCACACTCCACGGCCTCTCCAACCTGCGCACCACCCCGCGCAGCGAAACACGCGTCGACAACACCCTCATGCGTCTCTTTCAAGCGCGCACCGAACGACGCACCCTCGACCTCATCGCACACGCCGTTCTCAACGAACTCGAACGCAAAGAAGCCAGCGCCACCCTCACCCCCGCGCAACGCCACGAACTCATCGAGCAAAACTTCGCCTGGACCCAGAACGCCTGCCGCGACGCCCTCGAACACTTCGCCATCCGCGCCGCCCACAACCGCCAGTGGCAGCTCGCCGCTCAGATCTGGAATTTCATCGCCCGCTGGTGCCACCCGCTTCTTGAAAACATCGAAAACATCGAAAACATCGAAAATACCAGCGCCACCCGCAACCCCGAACTCACCGACGCCCTGCTCGCAAGCTGGTCCGATTTCTCCCTCCAGGAAATCACCAAAATCCCTACCCTGCCCGCCAACATCACCCTGCTGCTCGCCAGGCACCGCACCGCCGAAAACGACATCCGCCTGCTAGCCCTCGGCCACGTTCACACCTTCGATCCCATCACCGAAGGCGAAAAACTCCGCGTCCCCGGCTTCGAAAAAATCTTCCTCCACGCCGCGACCGCCATCCGCCTCGCGCGCGCGCACTTCACCGACCTGAAACTCGAGTGGAACCGCATCATCCTGCAAATCCACCCCAATCCAGGCACCGGCCTCGACACCCCGGCTCTCCAAAAACCAGATCTCCAAAAACCAGATCTCCACAAGCTCGCCAGACGCATCGCCCCCCAGACCCTCGATCTCGGTCTGGAAAAAGTCTCCGTCATCGCCCCTGACCCCGCCGGCACCGTCCAGATCGACTTCACAAATCCCGGCGGCATGGGCCCCGACGTCCATATTCTACCCCACGAAAACAACCCTGAACCCGCCATCACAGCCCACGAGCGCGGCATCATCCAGGCCCGCAAACGCGGCCTGTTCTACCCCTACGAAATCGTCGCCTGGCTCAGCCAGCACGGCGACTTCGAAGAACTCGACCTCGAATCGCCCGACACCAACCACCTGCGATCCGTGCGCGGCCGCAAATGGGGCCAGAACACCGCCAACCTGGTTGTTGGCGTCGCAACCACACCGTCCCCCCGATTTCCCAAAGACAGATTCCCCGAAGGCATCCGACGCGTCGTGATCATCGGCGATGCCACCCGCACCATGGGCTCGCTCGGCGAAGAAGAATGCCGCCGCATCATCGGCGCCATCGACTGGGCCGAGCAACACCAACTCCCCATCGAATGGGTCGCCCTGTCGTCGGGAGCTCGCATCAGCTTTGAATCCGGCACCGAAAACCTCGACTGGACCGCACACGTGCTGCGCCGCGTCGTCGAATTCACCCAGGCCGGCCGCACAATCCACGTCATCGTCGACGGCCCCTGCGTCGGAGCCCAGAGTTATTGGAACGCCGAAGCCACCATGCTCATGCACTGCAAAGGCGCGCTGATTATGACCCCGCGCGGCTACATGATCCTGACCGGTCGCCGCGCCCTGGAATACTCCGGCTCCGTCGCCGCCGAAACCAACGAAGCCATCGGCGGCCTCGAAATCATGTTCCCCAACGGCCAGGCCCAGTACGCCGCCACCGATCTATTCGACGCCTACCGCATCCTGATGGCCCACTACGAACTCACCTACATCCCACCCGGCCAGACCTACACACGCCCCGTCCCCACCACAGATCCGCGCGACCGAAACGCCTGCCAGACCGGCCACGACCACACCTCCGGCTTCGACACGCTCACCGACATCTTCGACGACACCAGCAACCCCGGCCGCAAACGCCCCTTCCAGATCCGCGCCATCATGTCCGCCATCCTCGACCAGGACGCCCGCTACCTCGAACGCTGGGCCGGCCTCGAAGGCGCCGAATCAGCCGTCACCTGGCACGGCCAGCTCGGCGGCCAGCCCATCACACTGATCGGCATCGAATCGCGCCCCGTCCGCCGCAAAGGCTTCCGCCCCGTCGACGGCCCCGAAAACTGGATGAGCGGCACCCTGTTTCCCCACTCCTCCCGCAAAGTCGCCCGCGCCATCCAGGCCGCCAGCGGCCAACAACCCGTGGTCGTACTCGCCAATCTCTCCGGCTTCGACGGCTCCCCCGAATCCCTGCGCGAACGCCAGCTCGAATTCGGTGCCGAAATCGCCCGCGCCGTCGTCAACTTCCAGGGCCCGATCATCTTCTCCGTCATCGCCCGCTACCACGGCGGCGCGTTTGTGGTTTTCTCCCAGGCCCTCAACCCGCGCCTGCAATCCAGCGCCCTGCAAGGCACCTTCGCCAGCGTCATCGGCGGCGCACCCGCCGCAGCCGTCGTCTTCCCCGGACTGGTCGACCGCCGCACCGCCGGCGATCCGCGTCTCAAAGACTGCCCCGACCACCAGCGCCAGACCCTCCACCACCAGATCCGCAGCGAAATCCAGGCCCAGGTCGCCCGCGAATTCGACGCCGTCCACTCCATCGAACGCGCCAAAACCGTCGGCTCCCTCTCCCACATCATCCACCCCGACGAACTCCGCGCCTTTCTCTGCCAGCAAATCGAGCACGCCGTCCAGGATTTTCTAACCACCTGAAACCCCCCTCTCAGGCACCGCGGAGCCGGGTGAAACCCGTGCGGAGCGCGCTTCTGTTCTAGCCCCACGAGAATCGTGGGGTCACGACGTTTCGCACCACCCAATACCCTCTCAACCACAATTTCATCTATGCGCAGCGGGGCTCTCGGCCCCAGCGGAGCAAGGCTCTGGCACGAGACCGGGCGGCTCGCCCCCGGTCGCTCGCCGCGACGTGCACAAATCCACCGCGAACCACCCACCCCACAAACGCACGCACCGCGGAGCCGGGTGAAACCCGTGCGGAGCGCGCTTCTGTTCTAGCCCCACGAGAATCGTGGGGTCACGACGTTTCGCACCACCCAATACCCTCTCAACCACAATTTCATCTATGCGCAGCGGGGCTCTCGGCCCCAGCGGAGCAAGGCTCTGGCACGAGACCGGGCGGCTCGCCCCCGGTCGCTCGCCGCGACGTGCACAAATCCACCGCGAACCACCCACCCCACAAACGCACGCACCGCGGAGCCGGGTGAAACCCGTGCGGAGCGCGCTTCTGTTCTAGCCCCACGAGAATCGTGGGGTCACGACGTTTCGCACCACCCAATACCCTCTCAACCACCACACCGCGAACCACCCAATACCCTCTCAACCACCACACCGCGAACCACCCAACCCAATACCCGTCTCCACCAGCCACGTTCACCCGGGGAAAATCCCCCGGTCGCTCGCCGCAACGCCCACCCCACATTTCATCACGATTTTGGAGGCGAGCCTACATTTTTCCGGGCAAAGCCCACCAAAACCCGAACCTCGGTTACAACTCCAGCGGGCAAAGCCC
>JBEBUW010000061.1:0-26292 GCA_040393065.1 Lujinxingia vulgaris
GGCTTGCCCCCGGTCGGACCCGCGCGCTCTGCAACATCGGAGATGTGTTGAGCGCTGAGGGATTTTTCCCGGTCGAATCATGACCGCCACGACCGCCCGGGGAAAATCCCGGGCTCGTGCCAGAACCTTCGGTCCGCTGCAGGGCAAGGCCCTGGCGGACACCCACATAACCGCAATTTCACTCACGCGTAGCGGGGCTCTTGGCCCCAGCGCAGCAATGCTTCGGCACGAGACCGGGCGGCTTGCCCCCGGTCGGACCCGCGCGCTCTGCAACATCGGAGATGTGTTGAGCGCTGAGGGATTTTTCCCGGTCGAATCATGACCGCCACGACCGCCCGGGGAAAATCCCGGGCTCGTGCCAGAACCTTCGGTCCGCTGCAGGGCAAGGCCCTGGCGGACACCCACATAACCGCAATTTCACTCACGCGTAGCGGGGCTCTTGGCCCCAGCGCAGCAATGCTTCGGCACGAGACCGGGCGGCTTGCCCCCGGTCGGACCCGCGTGCTCTGCAACGTCGGAGATGTGTTGAGCGCTGAGGGATTTTTCCCGGTCGAATCATGCACCGCCACGACCGCCCGGGGAAAATCCTCCGGGCGGTCCATTTACCGCCACCGCCCACAACCACCGGTTGACACAACGCGGACAATTCCATTAGCTTAGCGCGACTTTCGGACAGAATTGTTCGACTTTCAGGAAATAGGACGCGTATCTTTTAACTTCCCTACAATGATGTGGCCCCTCGACGCCTGTTGAATCACACAGGTACAACGAGAGCGGGTTGACCCTCCAATTCAGAGCGACACCTCAATGCCCAGAACCTTTCAAGCTACCATTGCGCTGATCGTCACGTTGAACGTGCTTGCCATTTTAATCATCTTCAACGTCTGGCAGACCAACAGCGCCGAGAAGAACGTCCAGGAACTTCGTGGACGTGTGGACCAGATTCAACTGACAAACTCGCAGATCCTCTCGCGCCTTGAACAAGGCGTGGCGGTCAGTGGCCAGGCTGGCGGCAGCGCCGGCGGATCCGGCGACGCCGATGTCTATGCCGCAGCCCTCAACGATCCGGACAACCTGCTCGTTGCTGCCACCGACCAGCTGATCGCTCCCAACGCCAAACAAGGCGGTACGCTTCGGCGCATCATGGGTAGCGATCCGAAGGGATTTAACTGGGTCACCGAGAACTCCGTCGACGTAAGCGAACTGCAGAGCTATGTGCACAGCAGCTTTGCGCGCTCGGATTTCAACAATCCCGACGCGATGGTTCCCGACCTGGCCTACAAAATCACGGCCAACGAAGACTTTACCGAGTACACCATTTACCTGCGTAAAGGTGTCTACTGGCATGTGCCCAACGTGGACTTCTCCAAAGGACACTTCGAGTGGCTGCGCCAGCCGCGTGAACTCAAGGCCGAAGACGGCGTGTTCTTCTTTGAGCTGATGAAAAACCCGCAGGTCGAAGCCGGCGCCATCAAGAGCTACTACGACGATCTGGAAGGTGCCGAAGTCATCGACGACTACACCTTCAAGGTCAAATGGAAGCGCTCCGTTGTGCAGTCCAAAGACTTCACCATGGGTCTGTATCCGATGCCGAAATGGCTCTACACCAAAGACGAGCACGGCGAAGATCTGCCCGAGGAAACGCTGGGTCTGGCGTTCAACAACCACTGGGCATCCGCCACGCCGATCGGCACCGGTCCCTACAAATTCGAGCGTTTTGAAGCCGGCGTTCGCCTGGTTCTCGAGCGCAACAACGCCTACTTCGGCCAGAAGCCGCCGATTGAGCGCATCGAATACCAGATCGTGCGCGACCCCGAGACACAGTTTTTGCGCCTGCGCGCCAACGAAGTGGACTTCATCGGCAACATCCCGGCCCCGCGCTACAAGAGCGACATTCTGGATGCTGGCCCGAACAGCCCCTTCAAAAACGGTTCGCTTGAGTACGAAATCACCGACGTTTTCGCCTATTACTACATCGGCTGGAACATGGATAAGCCCCTCTTCCAGGACAAGCGCGTTCGCTGGGCGATGACCCACGCGCTCAACCGCCAGGGCATTATCGACAACGTGTACCACGGCCTGGGCGAAATCCAGACCGGCCCCTACTACTACAATCACCCGGCGATTGATCCGACGATTAAGCCGATTGAATTCGACCTGAAACGTGCTGCCGAACTTCTCGATGAAGCCGGCTGGGTGGACAGCAACAACGACGGTATCCGCGACAAGATGATCGACGGCAAGCGCGTCGACTTCAAATTCACCATCACCGCCTACAACCGCCCGGAAGTTCGTAGCCAGCTCTCGATTTACCGTGAAGACCTGCGCAAAATTGGCGTCATGATGACACCCGACCCGGTGGAATGGCCGCTGATGCAGCGCAAAATGGACGAGAAAGAATTCGACTCCTTCACCGGTGGCTGGGGACTTTCCTGGTCGATCGACCCCTACCAGCTCTGGCACTCCAGCCAGGCCGACGTTCCCAAGGGTTCCAATCGTGTTGGTTTCCGCAACGCCGAAGCTGATAAGATCATCGAAGAGTTGCGCACCACATTTGATTCCGATGAGCGCATCGTCAAACTGCGGAAGTTGCACCAGATCATCAACGCCGAGCAGCCCTACACGTTCTTCTACGCGCCGAAAGCCGTCGTTGCCTGGCAGCCACGCATGAAAAACATGGTCTTCCAAAAGATTCGTCCCCAGACCTACTCGCTGCCGTGGTTCATCGACGAGTCTCCCGCACCCTGAATTGCGAAAGCTCCCGACCTCAAAACGTCACCGCGCCTGTCTGTCCAACAGCATCGAACCGGCACAGACAGCGCAGCGGTTGACCTTTGAGCCGACGTTTCGGACTTTGAAGAAGGCTCCATGTTATGACTACCTATATCATCAAGCGTCTCATTTTGATGATCCCCACGTTCGTTGCGATCTCCCTGATCATCTTCCTCGTGCTCAATCTGGCTCCCGGTTCGCCGGTCAGCGGCTCAGTGGGCGGCGATGGCATGGAAACGGTTTCGGCCGACGCACGCGAAGCACACCGGATCTTCAAAGAACAATTCGGACTGGATAAGCCCGTTATCTTCAATACGCGCTTTGCTCTGACCACCGACGAAGTCGCCGACGAGCTACTCGCCCTGGGCGATTACCACCGCCCGGTCTGCGCTGAGCAAGGCGAAGCGATTCCCGACTGCATCAAACTCGCGGATCGTCCCAGCTCCGGGCGCATCATTCACGCTCAGGAAATCCTCGAAGACTGGGGCAATTACATTGTGCCCCACCTCTACGAAATCGCACGCACGCATGAGCGCACCGACATTCGCCGGCTGGCCATCAATTACTTGCCCCAGAACGCGCAAACGCGTCTGATCGCCGAATATGGTCGCACTCAAACTGCCGAAGAACGCGCGTTCAACCGCGAAGCCTCCACCGAAAACAACCGGATGCGTACCTGGGGCGTTTCTCAGACCGCCGACGCCGCCGAAATCGACGCTTCCCTGGCCGAGAACTGGACGCCCTGGTTTGAAGCCAACAAAGATCGCTTCGAATACAGCGGTTCCGAAAAACTTCGCATTCTCTTTTTGGATACCCGTTTTGCACGCTACTGGGGCAACCTGATCCGTGCCGATTTTGGCGTCAGCCTGATCGATAAAAAACCGGTTATCGATACGATCATCCAAAAAACCGGCTACACCGTAGCGCTGAGCTTCTTCTCGCTGTTCTTTGCTTACGTCATCAGCATCCCGCTTGGTGTCTGGAGTGCGTATTATCGCGGCAGCAAATCCGATGAAGCGATGACATTGATTCTCTTTTTGCTCTACAGCTTGCCGAGCTTCTTTGCCGCGGTTTTGATGCTGCGCTTCTTCGCCGTCGGCGATCCCTTCAAATGGTTCCCGGCCGGTGGTTTTGTCGGCAACAACGCCGAAATGATGACGACGCTTGAGTACGTAAAAAGCGTTTCCTGGCACTTGTTCTTGCCTGTCATCTGCCTGACCTATGGCACACTTGCCAGCCTGAGCCGCTACGCGCGTACGGGTCTGCTCGATGTCATTCGCGCCGACTACATCCGTACCGCACGCGCCAAAGGCCTGTCGGAATCCATGGTTGTGATCAAGCACGCCGTTCGCAACGGTATGATTCCCATCCTCACCCTGCTCGGCGCCCTTTTGCCGGCTCTGATCAGCGGCTCGGTTATCATTGAAGTTATCTTCAACATCCCCGGAATCGGCCTGTATTTGTTTGAGAGCATCACCGCCCGCGACTACAACGCGATCATGGGATGTTTGCTCATTTCGACCATCATGACGTTAATCGGGATGCTCATCTCCGACATTAGCTACGCTATTGTCGATCCGCGCATCAGCTTCGATTGAACATCTCTATACGTAGTTGGAAACCTTCACGATGACACAGACGTCTACCACATCCCCGCAACCTCCCCGGCCCGAGTACAAAACGTACGGCGAGATTGTATGGGGTCAGTTTAAAAAATATCCGCTGAGCTATTATAGCGTCTGGGGATTGGCTGCCTTGTTCATCATCGCGCTGATTGCACCGCTGATCGCGATGAACGTTCCCTTTTACATCCATGTCCCCGAAGGCGTCGGGCCGGAAATTGCCCAGGGAACGCATTTTCCGTTCTTCAAAGCACTGTTTGATATCAACTTCTTCGACAGCGGCGTCGACCAGCTTTTTAACTTCTTGTTGATTGGCCTGCCGGTTGTGGCCATTGCCTGGATTTCGTTCAAACGATTCGCAAGGTTCGAGACGAAACAAGATTATCAGGCTGCACGCAGCAAATTCATCTACGCAAGCACGCTTATCCTGCTGGCTGGATACTGCATCATTTACTTCATGAAATTCCGTCAACCCTACGTCGATTATATGACTCTGGCAGCGATGGACGGCGTGGACTCGATCTTTCCTTTCATCAAATACAGCTACCGCGATCCGGACCTGATGGCGGTTGGCCAGGGAATCAGCTGGGAACACTGGCTGGGAACGGACCGCGAAGGCCGCGACGTTTTCGTTCGTCTTTTGTACGGAACCCGCATTTCACTGACGATCGGCGTCGTTGCTGTCGGCATTTACACCGCAATTGGTCTGGTGCTGGGTAGCCTTGCCGGATATTTCGGCGGCCGCACAGACATGATTATTCTGCGCCTGATCGAAATCATGCTCTGCTTTCCGACGTTCTTTTTGATCCTGACGCTGCGCGGATTCATCCAAGATCCGAGCATCTTCCACATCATGATCATCATTGGCGTGACCGGATGGACGAGCGTTGCGCGCCTTGTTCGCGCTGAGTTCTTGCGGCTCAAGAATCAGGACTTTGTGCAGGCCGCCATTGCACTCGGCCTGCCGCGTGCACGGATTATTTTCCGTCACGTAATGCCCAACGCTCTGGGCCCGGTTTTTGTTACAGCGGCTTTCGGAGTCGCCGGCGCGATTCTGATCGAGGCTTCGCTCAGCTTTCTGGGCCTTGGCTCGCCCACTGCACCCAGCTGGGGCCAGATCCTTACGACCGGTCGTGAAACCGGCCACATGACTCTGATTCTGGCGCCTGGTTTCGCGATCTTTCTTACCGTCAGCCTTCTTAATCTCGTCGGCGAAGGGTTGCGCGACGCAACAGACCCGAAACTCAGGAAGTAAAAGTCGATGGAAAACTCGCACAAACAATCCCAGAACGAACACGATATCGTGCTCGATGTCGATAATCTCCAGACTCACTTTTTCACCGACGATGGCGTTTTGCCCTCGGTCGATGGCGTGAGCTTCAAGATTCGCCGCGGCCAGACGCTTGGCCTGGTCGGCGAATCCGGGTCAGGAAAATCCGTTACTTCGCTCAGCATTCTGCGCCTGATCCCGTCGCCTCCCGGAAAAATCGTCGGCGGCTCGATCAATTTCGATGGCCAGGACCTGACAAAACTCGAAGAAAAAGATCTGCGCCACATTCGCGGCAACGATATTTCGATGATTTTCCAGGAACCGATGACCAGCCTGAATCCGGTCTACACGGTCGGCAATCAGATCATCGAAGCAATTATGTTGCACCAGCCGGTCGATTACAAAGAAGCTCGCGAAATCGCGATCGACATGCTCGAAAAAGTCGGTATCCCGGCGCCCAGACAGCGCATCGACGAGTACCCGCACCAGATGTCCGGCGGCATGAAACAACGCGTCATGATCGCCATGGCCCTGGCCTGCCGCCCCAAGCTCCTGATCGCGGACGAGCCCACCACAGCACTCGACGTGACCATTCAGGCGCAGATTCTCGAGCTTTTGAAAAAGCTGCAGGATGAAGTCGGCATGTCGATCCTCTTCATCACGCACGACCTGAGCGTCGTTGCCGAAACCTGCGATCACGTCGCCGTCATGTATGCCGGTCGCATCGTTGAATACGGCGATGTGTTCACGCTGTTTGAGCGTCCCGCGCACCCGTACACGATTGGTCTGTTCAACAGCCTGCCGACGATGGATGCGCAGCCCACCGAAAACAACCGCCTGTATGTCATTCCGGGAATGGTTCCCCGCCCCCAGGACTTTCCCACGGGCTGCCGTTTCCGCACGCGCTGCGAATTTGCGACCGAGAAATGCAGCCAGCTTCCCCCCACCGTTGAGCTTGAACCCGGGCATTTGTCAGCCTGCTGGTACTCCGAAGAAGTCCGAGCAGGCACCAAAGCCAGAACCGGACCAGGTGCCAGACCTGCTACCCAGGACCCTAACCTCGATGAAGCGCAAGCCCCGGCTACCAAAGCTGATCCGGCCGAGTAAGCAGTCTATCCCAGGATTATCCGTATGAATGCAGCACCGACGACGACCCAGGTCGCTCTTGAAAAATCCAAAGACGGCGTAAAACCAATCTTGCAGGTCAAGCACCTCAAGAAGCATTTTCCGGTCCACAAAGGCATCCTCAACCGTCAGGTAGGCGCGGTCAAAGCCGTCGATGACGTCAGCTTTGAGCTGTACCCGAACGAAACGCTGGGGCTGGTCGGCGAGTCAGGCTGTGGCAAAACGACCGCTGGTCGCACCTTGCTGCGGCTGATCGAACCTACTGCCGGGGAAGTATGGTTTCACGACCAAAATATCGTTGGATTGCCGCAATCCGAGATGCGCAACCTGCGCCGAAAGATGCAAATTATCTTTCAAGACCCGTTCTCCAGCCTGAATCCACGCATGACGGTCGAATCTCTGATCGGTGAAGCCATCGAGTTTCACGGCATTGCCTCTGGAAGCACACGCCGCGAGATGGTCGAAAGCCTGCTTGAACGCGTCGGTTTGCAGCCGGCCTACATCACGCGCTATCCGCATGAATTCTCCGGCGGCCAGCGCCAGCGCCTGGGCATTGCACGCGCCATCGCACTGAACCCTGATTTTATTGTCTGCGACGAAGCTGTCAGCGCCCTCGACGTTTCCGTTCAAGCGCAGGTCATCAACCTCTTGTTGGACCTGCAGCAGGATTTCAACCTGAGCTACCTGTTCATCGCGCACGACCTGAGCGTCGTTCATCACATTTCCGACCGCGTGGCCGTGATGTATCTCGGCCAGATCGTCGAAATGGCCAGCCGCGACGATCTTTTTTCCAATTCGCTGCACCCCTATACCCAGGCGCTGCTTTCGGCGATTCCTCAACCCAATCCCCGCAAACGCGCCAAACGCGTGATCCTGACCGGCGATGTGCCCTCCCCGCTCAATCCACCGTCGGGATGCCGTTTCCACACGCGCTGCCCTGCCGCCTACGGCCCCTGCGCCAAGCACGAGCCAGAAGTTTTGGAAGTCGAACCCGGCCATATCGTGCGCTGCCATCTCTACGATCCCAAATTCGCGCCGACCGATCCGACGATCTTCGCCAAACTTCCTCGTCCACCGGCCACCGACAAACCGGTGCATGTTCCCGAGAAGGAAGAAGCCGCCGCCATTGCACAGGCCATCTCAGAGATCCTCGAAGAGCCCGCAGACGATACTTCCTCACAACGTCCGAGCACCGACTCCGACGCAGCGCACACGTCTGCCGCCAAAACCGAAATCGAGGAAATCAAAGATCCGCAAGAATTCGAAGCCAGCCTTTCGAAAACTACTCGAAACGAAGCACGCGACACCGATCCCGTTGAAAATTGAAAAAGCGCCGCAGGCGCCCCGGTACAACCTGTATAGTTGACAGTTTTTCATGCTGGTGCGACCATCGGCGCGAATGCGCGTACCGTCTGGTCGTATTTTTCAGTTCTGTTTGAGTACTCGTCGCGATCAAGTCCTTTGAAACCGATCCGACCCCAGCAAGGAGGTTTTTGCCACTCATGTTCACCGTAATCATCAGTGAAAAGGGAGGGCAGCAAACGAAGTACGACTTCGTCAACAAGACCGAAATCACCATCGGTCGGATGAAGGGCAACGACATCGTGCTCCCCAAAGGCAACGTCTCCAAGCAACATACCCGCATCTTCAAACGCGATAACGGGTATTTCATCGCCGATATGGGCAGTACCAACGGCACCTACGTCAACGGCCGCAAAGTATCCACAGAACAGGCACTCGCCGAAATCGACAAGATTTATATCGGCGACTTTATTCTGCAGCTCGAAACCAGAGTCGAGGCAGCGGCACCTTCCAAATTGCCGCCGCAACCGCCCCGTCCCCCGACCGGACCGGCACTTTCACGCGGCGAAGTTCGCGATACCATCCAACAATCAGCACTTCCTCCGATTGCCCCGTCGAATCTACCCGATCGCGGCTTTCAACCGGCCGGACTTTCCAACATTCCGGTCGAGCCGTTGCGCACATCCGGCGGATTTCCGCAGGCAGCCAACCCCACGCCTGCGCCCTTCGGCGCCCCCGGCCCCTTTGGCAGCGCGCCGGCTGAGGACCAACTTCCCCGACTCGACTTCGATGATATCGGCCTGGAACTCCTCGACAGCAGCTCCGACAACAGCCGTACGCCCACACCGGAGCCACGACGCGCCTATCCGGGCGCAGACTTGTCCAGCCCGTCGAACCATAACCAGTATTTGAACCCGACGCCGGCGCCCGATGCCGGCCCGGCCGTACGACGCTCCACAGGACCGCTGCCGCACTCCGGCCCGTATCAACCTACTCCGGAAGCTGTCGCTGCGCGTCAACCCGTCGATACCGAGCCTGCGCCTCTTCAACCCGCCGTGCTCGAGCCTTTTCAGCCGCTGTCTTCACAAAACCAGGCAGCCCCGCACCCGGCTCATCAATTACGCTTGCCCGAACCCTTGGTCAGCGAATTTGATCAGGACTTTCATGCCAACCAGCACGATATTGCGCGCGTTTTGTTTGAAACCGCTTCGATCGATTCCCTGTCGCTCGATTATCCGCCGCTTGCCGAAGATCGAGCCTCGGCCGAAGTCTCCGTGCGCAAAGCGGTCGCGACGGTCAATCCGCACGCACACCGCGATGATCTGCAGGAAATTATCACTTCTGAACTCGTCGGCCTGGGCGTCCTTGAAAAATACCTCGACGATACAAACATCAGTGAAATCTACGTCAATCGCTTCGACCGCATTCTGATCCGCCGAAACGGCAAACTCGTCGTTGCGCCGCGTGCCTTCAGCCACCCGGACTTTTTGTTGCTCGCGGCACAACGCTTGCTGGGAACGCGCGACGCACAAATCGGCGCCGATGAAGTTCGCTTCAGCGATGGCACGCGCGTACACATCGTCATGCCGCCCGTTGCTGCCAAAGGCCCGGTTCTCACGGTCCGCAAACCGGCCACGCATCATGCCTCGCTCGACGATCTCGTCAGCCAGGGCGTGCTCTCCGCCGGCATGGCACAATTTCTCCTCGGCGCCATCGAAGCTGGCCGCTCCATCCTCATTGCCGGACCAACCAGCTCCGGCAAAACAACCATGCTCGGCGCTCTGGCCCACGCCATTGCCCCGGCGTCTCGCGTCATCGCCGTCGAAGAAGCAACCAGCCTTGCACTTTCGCAAGAATCCGCCGTCCAGCTCGAAGCCAGCGTCGCCTATGACATGCGCTATCTGGTGCGTCAGGCAATCGCCATGCACCCGCAACGCATTCTCCTTGACGAATGCCGTGGACCGGAAGCCTACGACTGGGTCACGGCCGCCGCCAGCGGCACCGAAGGCAGCCTGATGACCGTGCACGGCAGCACCACGCACGATGCACTCGCCCGCCTGGAAACCCTTGCCATGCTCGGCAGCACCGACAGCAACCCGCGTGGTTTGCGCGAACAAATTGCCCGCTCCATCGATCTAATCGTTGTGCTCAACCGTACGCCGGGCGGTGGATTCCTCGTCCACAAAATTACCGAACTCCTGGGAATCGACCTCGATGCCTTCCGTCTCAGCGACGTCTATTATTACCGCGTCGAAGGCACCGAAGGCAGCTTTCACCCGACGGGTTATATCCCCCTGTTTTTTGAAGACCTTCGTCACCTTGGCTTCCAGGTAGATTTTGGCATTTTCCGCGAGTAACTCTTCGTTAACGGTGCCCTCTGATAAAATCGCGCTAATCTATGTTTACCCTCACTATCGAAGATAACAATGGCCAGGTGGCCAACCAGTTCTCTTTTGACCATGGCTCCTATGTCATTGGCCGTCTGGATGACTGTGACATTGTTTTGCCCTCTACCAGTGTAAGCCGCCAACATGCGCGCGTCTTCGTAGAGGATGGACGCTGCTTTATCGAAGATATGGGCAGCTCCAATGGCGTTATCGTCGATGGCCAGCGCGTTCTCGGCCGGCGAGATCTTGGGACGGCAAGCCAGATCCGCGTAGGTGACTTCTATCTGTATCTGGAGTTCAAACGCTCGCCGCAGCAACTCGCCAACCAGAACGTCCTCAGCACGCTGTTCATTGCGTCCGGTGCCGACCACTTCAAACTCGTCCGCATCAACGACGCGTTTGCCGGCGAAGAATTCAGCCTCTCGGAATCCTCCAATACCATTGGTCGAACCGACGAAAACTTTATTCTGCTCTCCGACGTTTCGATCAGCCGCCAGCATGCGCAAATCGACCGCATCGGCGATCATTACAGCGTCGTTGACTCCGGCAGCTCCAACGGCACCCTGCTCAACGGCAAACCAGTCCGCTCTCGCCAGCCACTTCAGGCAGGAGACATCGTCCAGTTCGGAAACCTGCGCTTTGTCTTTTTGCCCGGCGATGCCCGTATCGATCCACGCGAATACAGCCAGCCTGTCAAAAAGCGTTCCTCCAGCCTTACCCTCTACGTCAGCCTGGCGGTTCTCCTACTGGCCGGAATCGCAGTCGGCGGCATGACGGCGTTCGGAATCTTTTCCATGGGCGCAAACGACGGCGCCCAACCAGATGCACAACACACCGCTGCGAACGATATTCTGCAAGCCACCATCGCCGAGCTTCGCGAAGCGACCGATAAACACATTTTGAGCCGCAATTGGGCCGGCGCCACCGCTACCAGCGATGATTTGCTCGCCCTGGCTCCGGCCAACCCTGAATTTATCGAACTGAAAAGCCGCATCCGACTGGAAAAAGACGCCGCCGACCTACTGGAACGTGGCGAAGAGCTCAGCGAACAAGGTCGCCACGCCGAAGCGCAGACAATCCTTCTGCAAATTCCAACCGGCACCGTCGCCTACGATGCCGCCCAGTCCACGCTGAAGCACGTCAACAAAACCCTGGCCTATAACCTCAAAACCGAGGCCAACCGCATTTTCAATGACCGCAGCAAAAAAGCCAATCCGCTGGAAGCACACAAAAAGGTCATCGAATCCCTGGATCTGGTAAGCGACGACGCCGAAGCCCTCACGCTTCTCTCCAAAATCGAAGCGCAGCTCACAAAAAGAAACATCAAATTTGAGCCTTACGCCTCCAAATAGTTATCGTTAGCAACGCTACGAGCCGTATAAACGCACAAAAAAGAGCCGGACAACTTCTCTTCAGAAATTATCCGGCTCTTTCTTTTTTGTCTTTCGATGCGCTTTCTTTTAGAACAAATTATCTACAGCCCGAAAATCACTTCTTGTTTTCAGCCTTCTGCGTTTTGGCGCCGCCAGCCGGCGCCTCAAGCTCTGCCAGTCGCTCGCGCATCAAATCGATCAACCCGCTCCAGCCATCTTCTTCGATGATGGGCACATAACCTTCCCGATACGTTTCCTCCAGACTCACGTCATCGATCACCAGGTCGTACACAACCCAACTATCGCCCTTTTTGGTAAGACGATACATCACGGGATGTTTTTTGTTCTTATAGCTCACCGTCATGCGCACAACCGCACGGCCGTCACGGATCCGCTCGTCGCCAAAATCCAGCGTGTAATCCTTGCCCAGCTTACGTCCGTCCAACTGCTTTGCGTAATTTGCCTGCAACAGGCGCTGCAAAAGATCGAGAAACTCCTGGCGCTCCGCCTCCGTGCGATCCGTCCAATGCTTGCCCAGCGCACGTGTTGCCAGTTCGCCAAAATCAACCGTTGCATGCAACGCCTTGTTCAAACGCTCCTTACGCGCCGGCGAATCTGGCTGCTCGAGAATCGATGTCACCTCAGAGGAACGCTGCTTGACGACGTCCAGCGGAGCTTTTCCCTGTGCAAATGCTGATGCACTGAAGAGCAAAACCAGCACACCAGCAACCAGGCTGCGAAACATAGGGCGAAAAAAACGACGTTGCTCTTTCATAATGTTCACTCCGACTCTCAATAATCTGTTCTGAAAAGATAAGCACTGTGCCGAAAATTCGTGCAGCTATTGAACGAAGCCCAGAGCCAATTCATTCAAAAATCCCCGGATAAACACTGCTTTTACTCGGCGCGCGCCGACGTATTCTCGCCACCGGAAAGCTCCAGCTCATCGATGGAATGCAGGCCAATCGCCCGCGCCAGCGCCGCGCGAGATACCAAATAATTGTGGCGTGCCTCCAGATACGAAACTCGCGCCTCATAATAAGCCCGCAGCGGATCGATGGCGTCTTTCATATTCGTGCCGCGCCCCACATGGAGTCTGGCGCCAAACTGATTCCGCCAGCTACGCGCAGCACTCAGCGCACGGCTCTGTATCTCGATTTTGCGAAGATTATCCATCGCCTCGCGATGCTTCTTCGTAATCTCCAGACGCAACGCACCCAGCGCACGCTCACGCTGCGCCAGCGTCTCGTCATACTGCGCGTGCGTTTCCTGCACCCTGCCATACGTGCCAAAAATATCGAGCTGCCAGCTCGCTCCCAGCGCCACACCAAAGGTCAGCGAGTGAAACGGATTCGAATACGGACGCGTAAACAGCGTTTCATCATTCACGCAGGTATCATCGATCATCCGGCAAACACGCTGCATCGCCACATCTTCCGTCGACCAGCCCACCCCGAAATCAGCAGCCAGAAAGATATTGGGCAGATAATTGCGCTTCTCCAACTTCACAGCCAGCTCACGCGCCTTCACCGCACGATTCAACTGCACAATTTCCGGGCGATGCTCCATCGCCAGCTCCCAGTACCGCTCCAGCGTCGCCAGCCCCGGCAATTCCGCATCTTCCTCAATCTCCGGCACCCGCAAATCGCCCTTCACACCGGCCAGATACTGAATCGCCGCCTCCGTCAAATCCCCCAGACGCGCATTGTCCAAAATGCGAACATCCAGCTCGGCATTGAAGATCTGCAAACGACGCAAATCCGCGGTATCAAACGTCGCTTCGCCAAAATCAAATTCATCTTCCATCCGCTCCAGGTTTTCTTTCACGAGCTTATCGCCCTCCTTAAGCATTTTTGCGAATGCCTGCGAGAGCTGATAGCCGTAATACGCCTGTTTCAGCTGGAAAAAATGATCCTGACGCGCCTGCTCGACCTGGACTTTCGCAACATCCAGGCCCAGCGCGGCCAGTTCCTTGGCCGTAGCAATTCGCCCGAAGGTATAAACCGGCATCACAACCCGAACCGACTGACGGATGAACGGCCCGATATTAAAATTGAGAATCTCATCCAGGTTGTTATCAAATCGCGAAGGATCGGCATCGGCCGGCACCGGAGCAAGCAACGTCGTGGCCTCAATTTTCGGCGTCCACGCACGGTGAGCACGATACTCCTGCCACTCCGCGCGCTCGACCTTCGCTCGGTGTTCCTCGATCACCGCCGCATTTTTACTCGCCAGATTCAACAAATCTTCCAGCGAATACACCGGAGCAGCCGACGCCTCCTCTTCGGGCTGCACTTCATCGGCTGCCGGCGCAGCTTCCTCAGCTTCCGCAGCTTCCTCGGCGCTCTCAGCCGGAGCCATTTCCTCCGACTGCCCACTGGTTTCCTGGCCCTCCTGCGTCGGCGCCTCCTCCGGCTGCGCGCTGATATCCGGCGCCGCAAAAAACAGGGAACTTCCAACAATAGCCAACAACAGAGTGCGAAATTTCAATGAATTCATGAATAACCCGGCAAGATTCAGGTTTTTACAACCGGCAAGTTCTAGGGCCCGACATAGAGAAACTGCACCTTCGGTGCCGTCTGCGCCTGCACCTGCTCAAGCGCCGTACTCATGCCGGAAAACAGCAGCTCACTCATCAGACTCTTACGTTCCGGAGCCGGATACACCACCGTCGGCTCGCCGCTCACGCCGCTCTGGCTGGCCACATACGCCACCGCATCATCAATCGTGCCGATTGCATCGATCATCTTCAGTTCCTTGGCCTGACGTCCGGTAAACACCCGCCCATCCGCCAGCTTACGAACCTCTGCCAGCTCCATCTTCCGACTCTCGGCAATATCCTCGATAAATTGCAGATAAATATCGTCGATCAGCGCATTGAAAAACCGCTCATCCGACTCACTAAACTCTTTGAACGGTGAACCAGAATCCTTGAACTCTCCTGTCTTTACGGTGTGAACCTTCACATTCACCGTGTCCATCACATCTTCAAAATTAAAGAACTGACTGATCACGCCGATCGAACCGGTCACCGTGCCCGGATTGGCAAAAATCATATCCGAGCCCACCGCTATATAATAACCGCCGCTGGCCGCCGTCGTGCCCATCGAAACCGCAACCGGCTTTTTCGCGCTCAATTTCTTGACCGCCTCAAAAATCTCCTGGCTCGGCGCCACCGCACCACCCGGACTATCGATCCGAATCACAACGCCCACAATCATTTCATCGTCCGAAAACGCCTTGATCTCGCGCAGCGTCTTCTTACTATCCATAATCGTCCCGGTAATTTCGACGACGCCAACACTCGGCTTACCAAAACCAAGACCATCCGGACGAAAAGCACTGATCAGCACCGCAATAAAAACCAGCAGCGCCAGAAACAACCCACCAAATATCAGCGCGATTGTGAGAATTCCTCTCTTCTTCATCCTCGATCCTTGCGTAAAATCGGGAGTGTTGCGCGGCCTACCGCACCATCCCAAATCAAATTCAGCTGCGACCTACTTCTCTTGCTCTGGACGTCCAGAAAACTCGAACCATCGACCAGCTCCCTGTGGCCCTGACAGCTCTGGCCCAAGGCAATTAGCGGATTCAACCACCGCTGTAAAGCTGCCAAAAGCTCCTTACTTACATCGACAAGATTTTCTGATTGTAATAAGCTTCCTCCCCGATTTATCGGGACTACTTGTATTGCGATGACTCCTTCTTGAATTCATGTATTTTTAATTTTTCCGAGGTAATTTCATGACATCCTATCAGCGCAAGTTCGGCTGGCTTTTAGCAACCATAACCGCCACAGCCCTGTGGACAGGCTGTGCACCAGAATTCACCGACGATGTCTGCTCCACCAACAATGATTGCTTTCCCAACGAAGTTTGCCTGGCCAATACCTGCGTAGTTTCCACCGGCGAACAGGATGTAGGAAACGACACGGACGACTTCAGCGACGTTGAGGATGACCGGGACATCATCGACGACAACGACACCGATGATAGCGACACCCAAGAACCCACCCGCAATGCCTGCGAAGGACTTGACCCGCTGGACAACGAGCCGGGAGAGCCCTGCGGCCCCTGCAACCTCGATGAATACATCTGCGACGGCACCGAAAACACCGTCTGCAGCGGCGAAACTGCCTGCCCGGAAATCGCGCTCGTCACCACGCTGCCAACCGAAATCACCGCAACCGGCGCTACGCTTCACGGCCAGATCCAGAGCCTGAGCGACGATGTACCGACCGACCACGGCTTTTGCTGGTCCCTGGAGGCTCTGCCCACCGATGCCAACGGCAACTGCTTCAGCCTGGGCGCTGTGACCGCCGACCAGGAAGGTTCCCTCTTCGAGCACACCATCGACGAACTCAATCCCGGCACGACCTACTCCGTCCGTGCCTACCACACCGACTCGACCGGCACCGTCTACGCAAATACCGTCGAATTTACGACGCTTGCGCCGATTCCCACCAATTTCACTGCCAGCCAGGGCACAGAAACCGCCTATGTCCAGCTTGAATGGGATGAGATGCCCGGTGCTACCGAGTACATTGTCTACCGCGATGACGTCCTGCTCGACCTGGTCGATGCCGACACTACAACCTTCCAGGACACCACGGCCGAGCCCGCCGCGCTGACCGCGCCCCAGATGCCCACCGCAAGCCAGGGCGACTCGTACGAAGCCGTTCTCCTGAGCGCAAACCCGGCAGCCGTCACCACCTCAAGCGCTTCCTACGCCGTGCGTGCCGTCTATCCCAATGCGCAAAGCGCTCATTCCGAAGAAGCCACAGGCTACCGCGGCGCCGGCGCCATCAGCTACCAGTGGGAGCGCTCTGCTTCTGATTCCGATCAGGACTTCAGCCCCCTGGCCGGCGCCACCGATCTGAACACAAGCGACACGACCGCCCCCGCCAACGGCGACGTCCGCTTCTACCGCGTCGTTGCCAGCGCCGAAGGAACCGAATCGCAGACCTCCTTATCCGTCTCCGGTTTCCGTGCCGCAACCATCCTTCCCGCGATCCAGGACCTGAGCGTCTCCAGCATCACCACGTCCTCCGCCGTTCTAGTCGCCAGCATCGATACGATCGGCGCGCCACCGGCCACCGATCACGGTTTCTGCTGGGGCACCACCACCGATCCCGCGACCGATTGCATCGAGCTCGGTGCGCTACCTGACCCCGCGCCTGCGTCCTTTGACCACGAGCTTGAAGGCCTCACCGCCGGCACAACCTACTTCGTTCGCGCCTTCCTGACCGTCGATGCCACCCGCTACTACAGCGCCAGCGAAACATTCCAGACCACGCCCCTGGCACCCACCAATGTCACCGCAAGCTCTGACCAACCCGGCCAGGTCACTCTTTCCTGGGACGCGGTGACTGGTGCAAACTCCTACCAGATCTTCCGCGACGGCACTTCCATTGCCTCCGGCCTCACCACAACTTCCTACAACGACTCCCAGGCCGACGCAGCACCACCGGCGTCTGCTCCAAGCCTGTCAACCTCCCTTAGCCCGACCCACGTTAGATTGAACTGGTCAACCCCCACGCTCACGCCCGGCACCGAACATGCTTACACCGTCGTAGCCGTCGTAAACGCCAGCCAGAAAAGCGCTCCGAGCACTCCTGTAACCGGACGCCGCGCAGCACCCGCAATCTCCCATTATGAGTTCCAGATAAACAGTGGAGCCTGGCAATACATCGGGTTGACCAATGAATACCTTCACACCGACGCTCCGGCCCCGGTGATCACCCCCGGCACCGCTACAGTAACGCCCGGCACCCTCGTAGGTAACACCCTCACTCTGAGTGGCCACTCCGTCGCTCATGGTGAACAGCTCACCTACCGGGTTCGCGCCGTAACGGACCAACCTGGCCCTGCCTCCAACGTCAAGGGAGGCGGACGCATCGCCGGCCCCCTGAACATCCAGTGGGAAAGCGCCAGCACACCAGACGGCCCTTTCACCGCGGTCTTAGGAGCCACCAGCGCCACCTACACCGACTCCGCTCCAAACGGCACCTACTTCCGCGCCGCGATCAGCTCTGTCGGAGCCACCACCCGGTACACCAACGTCGTTCAGAGCAATCTTTGATCGCACGCTTCCCTCTCGCGATGAACGATTAACAATCCCTGATCACCAGCCCTCATCCCCGCCGTGCGCACCACGGCGGGGATTTTTATGGAGCCTGGCAATAAACAAACATGGTAGCTCCCCGCCTTCCTCCCGCTCCGCGCGCGCAGCGCACCTTCCCCCGACTTGCCAGAAATACGATTCGCCGCACCTTTACTAAGGAATTTCAATGTGTTGCGCATGCTCGCATCGCATACATGCATGCCCCAATCACCGGACCACATACACGCCCAGACGAACTCCCAACCCTTGTCCCAGAGACCTCATGCACAAAGCGCTTCGGATCGCACAGGTCGCCCCACTCCAGGAAAGCGTTCCTCCCCAACTCTACGGAGGCACCGAACGCGTCGTCTCCTACCTGACCGAAGCCCTCTGCGCCCTCGGTCACGACGTCACCCTCTTTGCCAGCGCCGACTCCCAGACCAGCGCCCGCCTCATCGCCTGTGCCCCCCGCGCCCTGCGCCTCTCCAACCATCACAACACCCAGAATCACCTCGACCCACTTGCCCATACCGCTCTCCAGCTAGAGCGCGTCATGCAGCATGCCGACCAGTTCGACATCATCCACTCCCATATCGATTTTCTACCCATGCCCCTTTACCGGCGCTGCCGCACGCCCTCCATCACCACCATGCACGGACGACTCGACACGCCCGGACTCGCCACCATCGTCGACGCATTCTACGACTGCCCCCTGGTCGCAATTTCCGACTCCCAGGCCAGCCCCCTGCCCCGGGCCAACTGGATCGCCACCATCTACCACGGCCTGCCCCTTCACCCCGAACACTTCAACCCCACACCCCAGAACTACCTGGCCTTTCTCGGCCGCATCTCCCCCGAAAAACGCGTCGATTCCGCCATCCAGATCGCCAAACAAGCCGGTATCCCTCTAAAAATCGCCGCCAAAGTCGGCGACGAAGACCGCGCCTACTTCCACAACGTCATCCAGCCCATGCTCGACCACCCGCTCATCGAATTCGTCGGCGAAATCAGTGAAGCCCAAAAACCCGACTTCCTCGGCAACGCCCTGGCCCTGCTCTTTATGGTCGACTGGCCCGAACCCTTCGGCCTGGCCATGATCGAAGCCATGGCCTGCGGCACGCCCGTCATTGCCAGACGCTGCGGCTCCGTCCCCGAAGTCGTCGATCACGGCATCACCGGATTCATCGTCGATAACGAAGAACAGGCCATCCACGCCCTCCACAACATCCACACCCTGGACCGAAAACGCTGCCACCGCGTCTTCGAAGAACGCTTCTCCATTGCACGCATGACCCAGGACTATCTCTACGCCTACCAGCAAATCATCGACTACCCGCTCCCCGACTTTTCCTCCGACGTGCCCATGCACCCGATCTAGCCCCGGATTTTGCCGTCTCGCACTTCCAGGCGGCGTCCCCAAACGGCGCCGCCCCAACCACTGCCACTGGTCGTCCCCATGCCTCAACGTCACAGCCCGGACAGCATCGACTACCACATCCTCTCTACCAGCACCCTGACCGACGACCGTATCCGCGTCCTCAAAAGCAACGACCTCTTCGCGGTCTTCAACCGCTTCGGCGACATCCAACCCCACGGACTCGACAGCGTCCACGGCCTGTACCTGGCCGACATGCGCTACGTCAGTCTGCTCAAGCTACGACTGGCCGGCTGCCACCCCCTCTTTTTGAGCTCGACCGTCAAAGAAAACAACGCCCTGATGACCGTCGATCTCACCAACCCCGATATGGACATCAACGACGTACGCCTGCCCGCCGATACCGTCCACATCATGCGCACCAAATTCCTACTCGATAACACCTGCTACGAACGCATCCGCCTGCACAACTTCGGCAAACAAACCATCACCCTGCCCATCACCCTGCACTGCGCCGGTGACTTCGCCGATATCTTCGAGCTACGTGGCAACCACCGCGAATTCCAGGGCACCTACGGCACCCCCGAATGCGACCAGAACTCCATCACCTACACCTATCTCGGACTCGACGACCTGCGCCGCCAGACCACCATCCGCTTCTCCCCCTCCCCCGACAACATCACCGTCCACCCCAACACCCGCAGCGAAAGCCAGATCAACAACCACCTCGACGAACAAATCGCACATTTCACCGCCCACCTTGAGCCCGGCGACGAAATCGTCCTCCACATGACCATCCACTGCCGCGTCCACGACGAAACCTTCCTCGACGAACTCTCCGACGACCTCGCTGAAGCCATCACCCGCGAAATCGCCGATGATCAGGCCTCCGCCCTGGCATACGAAACCCGCGAAGTCTACGAAACCGACCCATCAATCGACCAGACACACGAACAGGCAAACGAACAAGTTTCACAAGAAATCCCCCCGCCCGAAGACATCTCCTCCGCTATCCCCCTGCAAGAAGCACCGCCCCGCACCCACCGCGAAGCCCTGCACCAACTCATCGCCGACGCCCAGCACGCTCGCCAGCAAGCCAGCGAAATCATCTCCTCCAATGACCTCTTCAACCGCTGGATCGCACGCTCCGAAGCCGACCTCTACATGCTCACCACCCGCACCACCTACGGCCCCTACCCCTATGCCGGAACCCCCTGGTACAGCACCGTCTTCGGACGCGATGGCCTCATCACCGCCTACCAGACCCTCTGGAACATGCCCAACATGGCCCGCGGCGTACTCGCCTTCTTAGCCGCACACCAGGCCACCGAATTCAACGACGACCTCGACTCCGAACCCGGCAAAATCATCCACGAAATGCGTCGCAGCGAAATGGCCCTCACCACCGAAGTCCCCTTCCGCCACTACTACGGCAGCATCGACTCCACCCCGCTCTTCATCTGGCTGGCCGGCGCCTACTACGAACGCACCGCCGATCTCACCTTCATCGAATCCCTCTGGCCCGCCATCGAACGCGCCGTCACCTGGATGGACATCTGGGGCCAACAAAACGGCAACGGTTACCTCGTCTACAACAAACGCGCCGAAGTCGGACTCCTCCAACAAGGCTGGAAAGACTCCGAAGACTCCATCTTCCACACCGACGGCACCATCGCACCGCCTCCCATCGCCCTCTGCGAAGTCCAGGCCTATGCCTACGGCGCGCGCCTGGCCGCCGCCCGCATCGCCGACGTCCTCGGCCACGAAGAGTTCGCCACCATCCAACGCTCCAAAGCCGAAACCCTGCGTATCCAGTTCGAGCGCGACTTCTGGTGCGAAGAACTCGGCCTTTACGCCCTGGCCATTGACGGCAACGGCCGCAAGTCCCAGGTCCGAAGCTCCAACCCCGGACACTGCCTGCTCACCGGGATCGCCAGCCCCGAGCGCGCCCGCCGCATCGCCGACTCCCTCATGCACCCCGACTTCTACTCCGGCTGGGGCATCCGCACACTCGCCCGAGGCGAAGCACGCTACAACCCCCTCTCCTACCACAACGGCTCCATCTGGCCCCACGATAACTCCCTGATCGCCGCCGGCTTCGGCCACTATGCCCTGCGCGAACCCGTCCTCTGCATTCTCGAAGACTTCTTCCTCTGCTCCCGCTACCTCGATCTCCACCGCCTCCCCGAACTCTTCTGCGGCCTCACACGCCGCCCCGGTGAAGGCCCCACCCTGTACCCCGTTGCCTGCAGCCCCCAGGCCTGGGCAGCCGGCTCCATTTTCCTCTTCCTCCAGGCCGCCACCGGCCTGACCATCGACGCCGAAGCCAACGCCATCTCCTTTTACCAACCACGCCTGCCCCCCTCCCTCCACGAACTCGAACTACGCAACATCACCATCGGCGACGCACACGCCACCATCCTCATCAAACGCCACGCCAACGACACCGGCGTCGAAGTCATCTCCCGCACCGGCGACATCAAAGTCCTCGTCCTCAAATAATCCCCCCTTTCCACCACGCCCGATCACGCGTTGTAGAATCCTACAACGCCAAAACGACCGCCGTTAACACGTTGTAGAAATCTACAACGCCAAAACGACCGCCGTTAACACGTTGTAGAAATCTACAACGCCAAAACGGCCGCCGATAACACGTCATAATAAAAAACACACCATGCCCTCGACCGCGCCACACACCAGACGATTAACTCCCCACGAAATACTTCGGATTCTCCGGGTCCAGCGCAACCTTCGTCGCAATACGCCGAATCCTCATTGAAAGTCTGCGAGCTGCCACTGACCTACATAACCGCCAGCGTTCGACCTTACGCGCGACGCATCGCCCCGCTGGTAAGCGGTATCCAGTCGAGCGGATTAATAAAAGGGATCGCGTTCATGACGACTCATAAATTCCTCACCGTGCCTTCAGAGCCTTCAATTGGGCCAATCGCTCGCGGATTTCATCGCGCGCTACCCGGAAATATTGCAGGCGCTCCTCATCACTGAGCGCCTCTTCCTTTCGATCCGGATCGACCAGCGGCCAGTGCAAGCGCTGCACATCCTTCAAAAAAACCGGACAGACTTCTTCCGCGCACAGCGTAATCACCAGATCGACGCTCCTGGCATCGATCGTTTCGACCGACTTGGAATGCTGCGCACCCAGATCGATTCCAATCTCCGCCATCACCCGAATCGCCCAGGGATTCACCCGCGAAGGCTCCGAACCGGCCGACTGCACGGTGACTTCACCTCCAAACATCTGACGCGCCAGACCTTCCGCCATCTGCGAGCGCGCGGAGTTGGCGACGCACAAAAACAAAATACTGTTGAACTCAATCTCAGACATAACACCGTACCTTTAGGTTTGTGCGAACGCGGCAAACCTGCCCCGCGTTCGATTCGCAATTGCAACGAGCGACAACATCACCGGCACTTCCACCAGCACGCCCACGACCGTGGCCAGCGCAGCACCCGACGAAAGCCCGAAAAGGCTAATCGCCACCGCAACAGCCAGCTCAAAAAAGTTGGATGTCCCAATCATCGCGGCCGGTGCACTGATGTTGTGCGGCAACTTGAGCAGATACGCCAGACCATAGGTCAGACCGAAAATCCCGTAGCTCTGCGCAAGCAACGGAATCGCGATCAACACGATACGAATCGGCTGCGCGACAATCGTTTCCGCCTGAAAACCAAACAGCAGCACAATCGTCAGCAACAACCCCAGCATCGAAGTCGGCTTGAGTCTGGCGGCGAGTTTATCAATGCTGGCCGAGTTGTCGGCTTTCTGGAAAAGCCGCTGCGTGAGCACGCCCGCGACAAGTGGAATGATTATAAATATCACGACCGACGCCAGCAGCGTTTCCCAGGGCACATGCAAATCCGTCACGCCCAAAAGCAGGCCCGCAATCGGTGCATAGGCAAACACCATGATCAGGTTATTGACCGAAACTTGCACCAACGTGTAGTTCGCGTCGCCTTTGGTCAGATGACTCCACACAAACACCATCGCCGTGCACGGCGCTACACCCAGCAAAATCATGCCCGCGATATACTGCTGCGCATCCTCCACCGGCACCATGCCAGCAAAGATATATTTAAAGAACAGCACACCAAGCGCCGCCATCGCAAACGGCTTAATCAGCCAGTTCACCACCAGTGTTAGCATCAGGCCTTTAGGTTTTCGGCCCACGTCAGCAAAGCTTTTCGGATCGACCTTGAGCATCATCGGATAGATCATCAACCAGATCAGAACCGCAACAACCAGGTTGACCTTCGCCCACTCCAACCCCGCTATAACCTGAAAAATGTCAGGAACAATCAGCCCCAGCCCCACCCCGACAGCAATCGCCAACGCCACCCAGAGGGACAAATACCGCTCAAATATACCCATGATTCCTACTCGTGTTTTCTTACTTACGTCATCAGGCAAGACGCACTCAGAGCGCGCCGATCAGTACTTTCAACAACGCAATCGCGTCCGGCTCGACGCAATAACACACGCGCGGCCCGTCGATTTCACCACGAATCAAACCCGCCTCCTTAAGCTGCTTCAAGTGCTGCGACACCGTTGATTGCGCCAGCGGCAACTCATCCACAATCTCCCCACACACACACGATTCGCGCCGGATCAAGATCCGCAAAATCGCCACCCGCGCCGGATGCCCCAGCGCCTTTGCATAGCGCGCCAACAGTTCGCAAAACTCGTCCTCCCCCACCGGCACCGCCGGCGTCAGATTCGTCGCTTCACAACACAACGTCTTTGACTCACTCATACGTCACTCCTGTCTAAATCAACCAAACAAACGCCAATCGTCGATATACGATTAAGACACCCCATAAATCAACCTGAGACGCATCTTATTCCACCCAACCCCATCAGCCCTTTTGGCCTTCGCCCTGCTTTTCCTTTGCTTTTCTTCGCGGCAATTCGCGCATTCGCGCATTCGCGTGCGCATTTTGTAGTTGCCGTGCTTTTCCCACGCAGCCCCCCTCTTGACCCCTCAAAAACACGCATGCTACAAGCCCGCCAGTCATTGCCTTTTTGTCCATTCTACGGCAACCCAACCATCACATTCCCCAGCCTCTTCAGGAGCCTTCTCCCATGTCCGTCCGCGTCCGCTTTGCCCCCTCGCCAACTGGTTTCCTTCACCTGGGCGGTGCCCGAACAGCACTCTTCAACTACCTGTTCGCGCGCAACCAGGGCGGCACTTTCGTACTTCGCATCGAAGACACCGACCTGGAGCGCAGCAAACCCGAATACACCGACGCCATCATCGACGCGATGGAATGGCTCGGCATGCCCGCCGACGAAGGCCCCTACTTCCAGTCGCAACGCACCGAAATCTACGTCGAGAAGGCCAACGAACTGCTCGAAAAAGGTCTGGCCTACAAATGTTTCTGCACGCCCGAAGAACTCGAAGCCGACCGCGAGCAGGCCCTGCGCGAAGGCCGCAAACAGATGTACTCCCGCGTCTGGCGCGACCGCACCGACCACCCCGCAGACAAGCCCTATGTCGTGCGCATCAAAGCACCGCTTGAAGGCTCGCTCGTCATTGAAGACATGGTCCAGGGCACCGTGCGCGTCGCCGCCGAAGAACTCGACGACTTCGTCATCCTGCGCAGCGACGGCAACCCGACCTACAACTTTGTCGTCGTCGTCGATGACGCCACAATGAAAATTACCCACGTCATCCGCGGCAAAGACCACTTAAACAACACCTTCCGCCAGATTCCGGTCTACAAAGCACTCGGATTTGACATCCCCACGTTCGGCCACCTGCCGCTGATCGACGGCCTGAGCAAACGCAAAGGCAGCATGAGCGTGCAGGCCTACCGCGACAAAGGCTACCTGCACGAAGCCATCATCAACTACATCAGCCGCCTTGGTTGGTCGCACGGCGACCAAGAAATCTTCACCATGGACGAGCTCATCGAATACTTCGGCTTCGACCACGTCGGCCGCAGCTCCGGCAGCTTCGACGACGACAAATTCGAATGGGTCAACGGCGAGTGGATGAAACGCCTGGACAACACCGACCTGGCCGAGCGCTGGCTGCCCTACCTGGCCGCCGCCGGCTACAATGTGCCGGCCGCCGACGAACGCGTGGTCGGCATCGTCTCCGTCATGAAAGAGCGCGCCCGCACGCTGGTCGAAATGGCCGAGGCATCGCACTATTTCTTCACCGACATCACACTCGACGAAGCCGCGGCCCAGAAATGGCTCAAACCCGAACTCGTCCCCGTCTTTGAAGACATCCTCACCGAACTCACCGCGCTGGACGACGACGCCTGGACCGAAGACGCCATCAAGGCCATCTACACCGAGCTCTGCACCAAACACGAAGTCAAACTCGGCAAACTCGCCCAGCCCACCCGCGTCAGCGTCACCGGCAACACCACCAGCCCCGGCCTGTTTGAAACCCTGCAATTCATCGGCCGCGAGAACACCCTCAGCCGCCTGCAAAACGGCCTGGCCACCATGAAAGCCCAGGCCTGACCCCATGTTCGGCACCTTTTCCGACCGCGTCTACTGGCTCGTAGCCCAGATCCCCCCCGGCTACGTCGCCAGTTACGGGCAAATCGCCACCTATGCCGGTAGCCCCGGCGCCGCCCGCGCGGTCGGAAACCTCATGCGCACCTCCCACATCAATTCCCCCACCCCCATCCCCTGGCAACGCGTCATCAACGCCCAGGGCAAAATCCCCTCCCGAGGCGACGTCGCCCGCGCCGAACTCCAGCGCTACCTCCTCGAAAAAGAAGGCATCCACTTCTCCCCCTCCGGCACCGTTTCCTTCACCGAATTCGGCTGGACCCCGGACTGGATCCCCTGGGAATAACCACCCGCACACCACCCAACATCTCCAGGGCACAGCGCCGCTCGCCACGTCACACCATAGGAATTGGGCGGAACGCCACGTCACACCATAGGAATTGGGCGGAACGCCACGTCACACCATAGGAATTG
>JBEBUW010000062.1:0-25746 GCA_040393065.1 Lujinxingia vulgaris
TCACAAGCTGACCGTCCTTGTCGACGATAAAGATGGCTTTGGCGAGGGCGTCACGTACCAGGCGCTCACAGATATCTGTGAGTTTCTGGTGTTCTTCCTCGTAAATTACCATCTGTCCGCTAAACATAGAGGAACTCCTCGTTTTTTTCGACCTGAAGACGAATCAAAAACCTGCTGACCATCCGCCAGCGAGCGTAACATAGAACCAAGATTGGACGCAATCGTTACGACGCCGCATGAGGACAATGTCGTTTACGGGGCTGTATCGATTGCGCAGCCGGACTGGCATCTTGCTACATGTCACGTCGTTGCGCAATCGCGCGTGCGAGTGTGACACGATCGGTATACTCAAGATCGCTGCCGATGGGTACTCCGGAGGCGATTCTGGTGATTCTTAAGCCCAGCGGGCTCAGCAAGCGTTGTAAATACAGTGCGGTTGCTTCGCCGTCTACCGAAGGGCTGGTGGCGATGATGATCTCCTGGACGGTTTGCGTGCCGTCGGAAGTGATGTGGAGGCGGTTGAGCAGCTCGCGGATGCGGAGATCGTCGGGGCCTACGCCTTCGAGCGGGCTGATCATGCCGTGCAGAACGTGGTAGGTGCCGCGGAAATCGCCGGTGGCGTCGATGGCGCGCAGATCGGGCGTGGATTCGACCACGCAGATCGTGCTTTTGTCGCGTTTCTCATCACGACAGATCGCGCACAACTCGCCTTCGGTGAGGTTGCAGCACTGCTGGCAGAGACCGATTTTTTCTTTGACTTCGAGCAGGGCCTGGGCCAGTTCGGTGGCGAATGCGGGCGGTTCTTTGAGGATAAAAAAGGCCAGGCGCGTTGCGGTGCGCTCTCCGATTCCGGGAAATTTCGACAACGCGTTGATCAAGTTGGTGATGGGATCGCGTGACTTCAAGGCAGGCTCGGGGAAACGTTGGGGAGCTAAAAAACAGGATGTACGCGTACAGCCGGGGCTGTCGGACCGTTTCATGGAGCAAAGCGGCGGCGGGTTTTATGCCCGGTGGCCAGGAGGTGTGGCGGCCGGTGTAAAAACGGCGGCCGGCTCCTGTCTCAGAGATGGGAGCCGGCCTTGTAAGTACGCCGTTTTTGCGTGTTCTGGAGCGGAGAAACGGGTGGTTTAGAACAGGCCGGGGATGTTCAGGCCGCCGGTGATTTTCTCGATTTCGGAGTTCATCATTTCCGAGGCCAGTTCCATGGCCTGATTGATGGCGCCGACGACCATTTCTTCGAGGACTTCAACGTCCTGGGGATCGACGACTTCGGGGTTGATCTTGATTTTCAAGAGTTCCTGGTTGCCGTTGACCACGGCCGTGACCATGCCGCCGCCTGTGGAAGCCTCGATCGTCTTATGGCCAATCTCTTCTTGGACCTTGGCAATGCGTGACTGCATTTTTTGAGCCTGACGGACAAGATTGTTCATTCCACCTTTCATGAAGCACTCCTTAGATTTCTGTTCTGCAAAATTTAGAAATTTGTATGAATTCGTTCGTTGAGAGCGATTTTGTCCACGTTGGACGGGGCGGATTGCCGGGGGGCAAGCGATCCGGTTTCGTGCACAAGACGTATTGTTTCTGGCTGAATTCCTGATTTTTCGCCAGAGCAAATACGCTGCGGGCAGGCGTTATACGTGTGCGTCGCGCCAAACGCAACGCTTGAGGGGGACAATCGCGGGATATTCCGGGGCAAGGTTGTGGGCTGTGGTGCAGTCTGCTCAGGTGTGCGATAAGTGCGCGACTCTTAAGCGGGGCGAATTTATCGGGTTGCGCGTCGTCTGTTGCAAAGAATTGGGAAGTGGATTGGCAAATAATCAGCAACAAACGACGCGAATTTTCGATAACAAATCTGATGGTATGTCATGGCACGTGCAGACTGGCCTTGATGGGTGAAGTGGAGAGTGGGAAATGCAGACAAGAGATGCGCGAATTTTATTGCGGGGCGTGGCGTTGGTGTTTTGTGCGGTGCTGCTGACGGGTTGTGCGACGTCGTTGACCAATATGAGTCAGGCGCGTGTGTTGAAACCGGGGGAGGTGCAGGCGAGTTTTGGGTATCAGATCGATGTGCACACGCAGGCGGTGGAAGGGGTGCTGGAGGCCGGTGAGGTGGCAGCCGAGCAGATCAAAAACGGGAGCGGTGAGATTTCGGAAGAAACGCTGCGTCGTGGCCTGGATGCGGCGTTGCTGCTGACGTTTTTTCCGATCAGCGGCAGCCCGGAAGTGATCGGGCGGGTGGGTGTCTGGGATGGTGTACTGGAGGGGATGGATCTGGGCATTCGGTATAATGGAACGGTGCTCAAGGGAGATCTGCGGCTGGGGTTGTTTGAGAGTGCGGATCGAGCGCTGGCGGTTACGGCGCAGGTCGGTTATGGCAGTCACAGCTCGGTTGCACCCGGTGCGATTGAGTGGGTGACGTTGACGGAGTGGAGCCGCAAGGATTTTGATTTTGCGGTGTCGGTGGGTTGGGAATATCCCGACATTTTCAAAGCCTATGTAGCGCCGCGGGTGTTGCTCTCGTCGATTTCTTCGGAGCCTAAGCTGTCGGATTCTGTGAAGGAGCGTTTGCCGGAGAATCTGAAAGATCTTGATCCGCATGCGTATTTTCCGTCCTCGACGATTTTGTATCTGGGAGGAAATACGGGATTTCTGGTCGGGTATAAATACGTGTTTTTCAACGTTGATTTGAGTGTGTTTCGGATTCAATTCGAGCCGGAAATCCTCGGGCAAACACGTGATTATGGCGGATGGGCGATAGCGCCGACGATTGGTTTGACTGGATTTTTGAACTGAATTTGCATGGATTCCGATGCATTGCCGGGCAGGCGGATGCATCGGGCAGGTTGTCTGCGTATGTGCAGTCATGAAGAGACGTTGCATCTGGGCTGTATGCAACATGAGGATTTGGCACGAAATTGTGTGCTGAAAACGAACCCATAGCCACGAAGCAATCTTATGAATACTACGCTGAGTACTTGCCCGCCGTTGGTGGAATCGCTGGATGATGCGCTGCACGACATCTTCGGTTTTGAGGAATTTCGTGAGGGACAGCGCGAGGTCGTGGAAGGCGTTGTTGCCGGGCGCGATACGCTGGTGGTGATGCCGACCGGGTCGGGCAAAAGTCTGTGTTTTCAACTGCCGGCGTGTGTGATCGATGGCATTACGCTGGTGATTTCGCCGCTTATCGCGCTGATGAAAGATCAGATGGACGCGCTCAAGGAGTTTGGGATTCCGGCGACGCTGATCAATTCATCGATTTCTTTTGAGGAGCAGCGCAGTCGGCTGCGTGAGATCGTGCAGGGGCGCTACAAGGTTGTGTATGTGGCGCCGGAGCGTTTTCGTAATCAGTTTTTTCTCGATGCGATTTCGCAGATTCGTGTGGGGCTTTTGGCGATCGATGAGGCGCACTGTATCAGTCAGTGGGGTCATGATTTTCGGCCGGATTATCTGGCGCTCGGGCAGGTGCGTGAGCTATTGGGGCGGCCGACGACGGTGGCGTTGACGGCGACGGCGACGCCGGATGTGCAGCAGGATATTTTGCGCCAGCTCAGTCTGGAGAATGCCGAGGTCGTGATCTCGGGTTTTGCGCGGCCGAATTTGTTTTTCGAGGTGTTTCCGACGCGGCAACATAAGGACAAGCATCAGCGGATTCAGGAGCTGGTGAATCACTGGGCCGGGGAATCGGTCGTGATTTACTGTGCGACGCGCAAGCAGGTCGAGGAGGTGATCTTCGAGCTGAAGCGCGCAGGTATCGAGGCCGGGATGTATCACGGCGGCTTAAGCGATGCTGACCGCGAGTATATTCAGGATGCTTTTATGTCGTCGGAGCGGCCGGTGCTGGTGGCGACCAATGCGTTTGGCATGGGCGTCGATAAGCCGGATGTGCGCGCGATTATCCATTATAATTTCCCGGGCAGCATCGAGGCGTACTATCAGGAGGCCGGCCGCGCCGGGCGCGATGGGCAGCCGGCGCACTGTCTTTTGCTCTACAATTATGCGGATCGCCGGATTCATGATTTTTTTGTCGAGAACTCCAATCCGACGCCGGATGTGATCCGTCGCTTGTGGGCCATGCTGAGCAAATATGGGGTGGGAACGCATGCGCTGAGCAATGATCAGATCGCGCAGCATTTGAATCGGAGTGGCCGGGGGGCTGAGCGAGTGCATCCGATGGCTGTGGATTCGGCGCTGCGTCAACTGCGCGCGGCCGGGCATATTGATTATGGTTATCGGGACGGGCAGCCCTGGGTGGCGATTCTCGATCAGGCGCGGGCGCGCGATCTGCGGATCGACTGGTCCAATATGCAGAAACGGCGCGACAACGAGGAGCGGCACCTGCTGGATGTGATCGCGTACGCTTCTGGTCATACGTGTCGCCAGCAGTATTTGTTGCGGTATTTCAGCAGTCGCAAAAGCAGCCAGCAAAAGTGCGGGCATTGTGATGTGTGCAGCGGGCGGCCAGAATACGCGCAAAACCAGGCGGCAGCGCGGCGGGAGTCGCCGATTTACAGCCCTGATTCGCTGGATTTGCTGGTGAAAAAGCTCTTGAGCGGCGTGGCGCGGGTGCGTGGCAAATGGGGCACGCATGCGGTGGCCGGAATGTTGCGCGGTTCGGCATCGAAGAAATTGCGGGAAGGCGGACTCGACCGGCTTTCGACCTTCGGGTTGCTGGGCTATCTGCGTCAGCAAGATCTGGTGGAGCTGCTCGATTATTGCCAGCAGGGTGGTCTGGTTACGCAGAATGTGCACGGGGCCATCGCGTTGACGGATCTGGGTGTGGAAGTCATGCGCGGCGCGGCGGCGCTGCCGGATTATGTGCAGGATAGTTTTGCGCGGCGCGTGCGCTTTGGAGAGGCCGGGGCAGTGCCGCCGGTTCGTCGGCGCTCGGTAGCGGCTCGGGAAGATCTGGGCGGCGCGGCCGATACTTATGAGCGTACGCTGGAGCTTTTGAAGCAGGGCAAAAGTTTTGAGGAGATTGCCACTGAACGCGGTCTGACCACGGCCAGTATTTTGCGCCATCTTATGGTGCTGGCAGACGATGGACATGCGCTGGATTTGTCCGGGTATGTCAAAGAGGAGTGGTTGCCCAAAATCCGTGAAGTTGCCGGAGACTGGGAGGTTGGCAAGCCCCTGGCGCCTTTGAAAGAGCAGCTTCCGATCCATCTTTCGTATGACGAGCTCAAGCTGCACCTGGCTTTTATTCTGGGCGAGCGGCGGTCCTGAATCGACGTAGATGTTGGGGGGATATGTGTCTCGGGGGCAGAGTCCTTGATGATTGTTGGTGTGATTTGGAGGGAAAGGCAAAGGGCGTGTCTCTCGCGAAGCCGCGGAGCCGCGAAGGGATGAAGCAAAGAAAAGGCAAAAGGCGTGTCTCTCGCGAAGCCGCGGAGTCGCGAAGGGATGAAGCAAAAGGGCTAAGGAAAGGCTAAGGAAAGCGAAGAACAAAGAACAAGGGCGAAGATGGTTCCGGGTTGGAGTTTGGAGGGAGTTTCATTTGTAAGAAGGCTTCCGGTTGGAGATTGGAGGGAGTTTCATTTGTAAGAAGGCTTCCGGTTGGAGTTTGAAGGGATCTGGGAGGGCGTCCGGGCAGGCGCGAGGCTCCAGGTTGGAGTTTGGAGGGAGTTTCGTTTTTAAGAAGGCTCCAGGTTGGAGATTGGAGGGAGTTTCGTTTTTAAGAAGGCTCCAGGTTGGAGTTTGGAGGAGGTTGGGTTTTGGAGGTCGCAATATTCTCGGGAATAGTGGTTTTGGATTCTGAATGTTGCGTGTGGAATATATGGGGGTGGAAAGGCGTATGGTCGGGGGAGGTAATTTCTTTGTTGAACAACCAGGTATGAGGCGATGGTGTTGAGAAATCCGGAATACAAAGCTGAGTTGGAGGCGCGTGGTGCGCAGTGGTTGGAATGGCGCGGGGCCGAGGTTGTGGGTTCGTTCGGAGATGTGGAGGGGGAGTATGACGCGGTGCGGGGCGGCGGTGTGGGGCTGGTGGACCGGAGCGAGCGGGAAACGCTGGTGTTGACGGGGGAGGATACGATTCCGTGGTTGCAGAGTTTGTTGACGAACGATTTGCTGGCGCTGGAGGAGGAGGGGAGCGGGCAGTGGAGTTGTGCGGTGGGGACGACGGGGCGGTTGATTGCCGATATGCGCTTGTTGCATGTGCCGGAGATGTTGATCGCAGATCTGGAAGTGGGCGTGCTGGATGAGGCGCTGATGGGGCATTTGCGGCGGCATATTATTACGGAAAAAGTGCGGCTGATGAATCGCTCGGCGCAGACGGCGCGGCTGGGTTTGTACGGGCAGGGTGCGGCGGATGTGTTGCACAGGGCGGGGCGGTTTGTGCGTGATCTGGGCGGGCTTTCGGAGTTTCACGGGAGCTGGGGCGAGGTTGCGGGGGCGGACGTGATTGTGCAGCGGATTTCGCTCGGGGAATTGGCGGGATTTGAGATTTCGTGCGGGGTCGATGAGGTGCTGGCGGTCTGGCGTGCGCTGGAAAAGGCCGGGGGAGACGCGGTGCGGCCGATCGGGCATGAGGCGTTGGAGTGGTTGCGGATTGAGGCGGGTGTGCCGCGTTTCGGGGTGGAATTGCATGATAAGGTGATTCCGCTGGAGGCGGGTTTGTACGAGACGATTAGTTTTACGAAGGGATGTTATCTGGGGCAGGAAATCATCGCGCGGCTCGATACGTTGGGGACTCCGGCGCGGGTTTTGCGCAAGGTTGTGCTGGAGTCGGATGCGGTTCCGGCGGTCGGGGAATCGGTGAAGGTGGAGGGCAAGGAGGTCGGGCAGGTTTTGAGCGCGATTTATTCCAAGGTGCTGGACAAGCCCATTGCACTGGCTTACATCAAGCGCGGTCATAACGACCCGGGCGCGTCTGTTGAGATTCAGGAAGTTTTGGGCAAAGTGGTGGCCCTGGATGCGTCGTTCAAGAAGTTTTAGACGATCTTGCACCGGCGCGCGCCGGTGACGTACATTGGGCCCGCTTTTTTCTGGCGACAGTGGTCAAGAGGATATCTGGAACCGGCTGCCGCATTCGATTTCGCAAGAAGAGAGAGAGAGCATCGTTTCTTTTTGTGACCGCACGCATTGGCTACGATTTGTCATCATCAGATCTTTATAACAAACGGTTTGTATTCTTTTCGGGGAAGGGCGGCGTCGGGAAAACGGCGATGTCGGCTGCCTTTGCGCTTTCGTGTGCGCAGCGTGGCGAGCGCACGTTGCTGATCGAACTGAATGTGAAGGACAAAGTTAGTTCTTTGTTTGGAACGGAGCAGATCGGCACGGAGATCACGCGGATCGATGAGAATTTGTTTGCGGTGAATGTGACGCCTGCGGCCGCGATGGAAGAGTATGCCCTGATGATTCTGAAGGTTCGTCTGATTTATCGGGCGGTTTTTGAGAATCGGGTGGTGCGCTCGTTTTTGCGGGTGATTCCGGGGCTGAATGAGCTGGTGATGCTGGGCAAGGCTTATTATCACGTGATGGAAACCGATGAGCAGGGCAAACCGGTCTGGGATAAGATCGTGGTGGATGCGCCTGCGACGGGACACGGGATCTTTTTGTTGCGGATTCCGTCGGTGATCACATCGCTGATCAGTTCGGGTTTGATGTACGAGGAGGCACGTCGGATCGAGGAGTTGTTGCAAGATCCGGAGCGCACGGCGATCAATCTGGTGACGCTGGCCGAGGAATTGCCGGTGAACGAGACGATGATGCTGCGCGATGTTATGCGGGATAAGTTAAAGATTCCGATTGGTTATGTGATTGCGAATGCGGTGTATCGTCCGCTTTTTGATCCGGCTCAGCGTGACTGGCTGGAGGCCAGTGCGCAGGTTGGGGATCTGAGCGAACCGTCGACGAAGGGGTTTGTGGATGCGGGCCGGTTTCGGGTGGGGCGTGTGCATCTGCAGCAGCATTATTTAGATCGGCTGGAGGAAGAGGCAGATCTTCCGATCCTTCGTATTCCTTATTATTTCATGGACCGGATGAGTTTTGCGATCATTCGGGAAATGGCCGACGCGCTCGAACGCCAGCTTGATGGTGAATCGTCGTCGTCCGCTCAATCAGCAGGGTAAAGCATGGCGAAGAAGGCTTCGGGTGCGACGCAAACGTTTGCCGATCTGATTGCAGACCGCGAGATCGTGGTGTGTGTGGGTTCTGGTGGTGTGGGGAAAACGACGACCAGCGCTGTGATTGCGTTGCATGCGGCGATTGCGGGTCGTAAGGCGTTGGTGTTGACGATTGATCCGGCGCGGCGGCTAGCGAACAGTCTGGGGGTGAGCGAGCTGGGCAATGATATTCAGCAGATTCCGCTGGAGCGGTTTCGCAAGCTCGGGCTGGAGCCCAAGGGCGAGTTGTGGGCGATGATGCTGGATATGAAGGAGTCGTTTGATCATCTGGTGAGCACGTATGCGCCGGATGAGAAGACGCGCGACGAGATTTTGAAGAATCGCTTTTACGAGCATTTTTCGAGCAGTCTTGCGGGCACGCAGGAGTATGCAGCTTCGGAGCGGTTGTATGAGATTTACAATCGCAAGGAGTTTGATCTGATCGTGCTGGACACGCCGCCGACGAGTCATGCGCTGGATTTTTTGGAGGCTCCGACGCGGATGACGGATGCGGTGAGCAGTCGTGCGTTGCAGTGGGTTTATAAGCCTGGTGCGGTGACGGGGCGTTCGGGGCTGGGTTTGTTTTCGGTCGGAACGTCGTATGTGGTGAAGACGATCGGGCGGTTTACGGGCGCGCAGCTTTTGCAAGATCTGGGCGTGTTTTTGCGGACGTTTTCGACGCTTTTTGAAGGGTTTGAGAAGCGTGCGCGGGCGGTGCAGGGCTTGTTGTTGGGCAAGAAGACGACGTTTGTGGTGGTGACGGCGCCGGATACGCTGACGGTGGAAGAGGCGTTGTATTTTCATGAGCGTCTGGGCTCGGATCGTCTGCATGTGGGCGGGTTTGTGGTGAATCGTGTGCATCCGATGTGGGTGGAGCGCGATGCACTGGAGGGGGCGCTTGACGGGCTGGAAAGCGAACTTAAAAGCATTGATGAGCAGATGCCTGAAGAAGCGCGGGGCGCGGCGGTTGATTTTGAGAGTCTGGCCGAGCGTCTTCATGAAAACGTGGTTCAGTTGCAGCTTCGGGCCACGCAGGACGCGAGCAGCATAGCGTTGCTTCGTGAAAAGCTGCCGGCAAGTACGCCGCTGGTAACGGTTCCGTTCTTCAGCGTAGATATTCACAGTCTTGAAGGGCTGGACCAGGCGCGGCGCTCACTTTTTGAATAATCCCATCTCAGCAGACTTTGGATTTGGAGCCAAACGCATGAGCATTTATCCGGTATCATCCAGAATCATTCTGGTTGGATTTCTATTGTTGATGGCCAGCGGATGCGCCACCAATCCGGGAAAGGCTGATGGGGCGGTGACTGAGCAAAAAGGTGCGCAGGAGGAGGTGGAGCTCGATCCGATGTTGATCCGGGTTAATCCAGGCAGCGGGGAAACGGAAACGGTCGAGGTGGAAGAGGTCTTTGACCGTGCGTACCGAGCGTATCAGAGTCGTCGGTATGAGGAAGCTGCGCAGCAGTACGAGTTGATCATCAAGTATTTTGCGGAGAGTCGGTTTTATTTGCCGGCGCTGTATAATGGTGGTCTGGCGTATGAGGAGTTGAAGCTGTGGGAGCAGGCCACGCGTAATTACAATCGTGTGATCGAGGAGTTTTCGGAGCGTAAGGAAGCGGTCGATGCGCATTATCGGCTGGCGAATGTGTACGGGGAGCAGGGGGAGCTGGAGCAGGTTATCCGGTTGATGACGGATGTGCTGGAGCGTGATCTGAGTCATTTTGATCGGATTGAGGCTTATGTGCGTCGTTCCAGTGCGCTGCTGGAGCTCGGGCAGTTGGATGAGGCGGAGCAGGGGTTTCGGACGCTATTGCGGTTGAATGAAAAGGCGCCGGAAGATGAGCAGGTGCTGGAGAACTCGCATTTTATTGTGCAGAGCCATTTTGGGCTGGGGCGCGTGAATCATTTGCGGGTGGGTGCGATTCGTCTGGTGTTGCCGCCGGAGCGGATGGGCGATGATTTGCAGACCAAGGCGGATTTGTTTTTGCGGGCGCAATCGAACTACATCACGGCGCTGCGGTATCATCATCCGCAGTGGTCGGTGGCGGCGGGTTATATGATCGGGCGGTTGTATGAGGATTTTTATGTCGATTTGTTTACGGCAGAAATTCCGGACGATCTGAGTGATGAAGAAGCCGAGATGTATTTTGAGGAGCTTCGCAGTCAGATTAAGCCGTTGATGCAGCGGGCGGTTCAGGTTTATGAGCGCAATCTTTCGTTCTCGCAGCGTCTGGCGGACACGGAGGAATCGCAGCGCTGGGCGGCGCAGACGGCGATGCAGCTTACGCGTTTGCGTGCGTATTTGAATGATCCGCAAACGCAGCGTCGCGCGGAGAAGCTGGTGCGTCAGGGGCGGGATTTGAGCGAGCTGTGGGATGCCGGGTTGTTTGCGCGGGAAACGGTGGCGGAGGCGATCGTGATGGCGCAGCAAAAGGCGCTGGCCACGTCGGTGAGAAGTGGCCAGGCGCTGGTTTCGCCGTAGAAGTTGTGAAAAACGAGTAGAATGTAGGGGGAAATACGCGGTGTTTTCAGGGGCGTATTTTAGAGGCGGCGTTTATCTTCGGGGAGTCCTTCGGGCATGCATTCGGGGCAGGGGCACATGGCGCGCAGGTTCTGGAAGGAGAAGATTCCGGTGTCGTGGCCGTCTTCCCAGACGATGCAGAGCGCGTAGTTGCCGACCTGGCTGACGTCGGCGACGTTGATCTGGCGCTGATGGGTGACTTCTTGCCATTTGGGCGGGCCGCTGCCGTGGCCCTGGCAGTAGGCGCAGGGGCAATAGCCGCGCAGGTAGCGGGTGGGAAATTCCGAGACGTGTCCGTCGCTGAAGGTCATGCGAAGTATGTTTTCGCTCGCTTTGTAGTCGATTTCTGTGGGGTGTGGGTACCAGCTCATGATGAATTCTCGATTTTGAAGGGATTTATCTTGTTGAAAGACGTTTTACCTGCGCATTCGCTAGCACATAACGTCCAAAATTGGCCAGCTATTGCCGGGTATTTGGTGCCGGGTATTTGGTGCCAGGAGATTGGTCGGGTTCTCTGAGTGCTGAACAAGAAAACAAGAGTACCCCCCCTCCCTTACGATGATCTATCGTGCGGGGTGGGGAAAAATGCCATGGTTTGCGATGATCCATCGTGTGGGATGGGGAAAAATGCTGTTTTTGCGATGATCTATCGTGCGGGGTGGGGAAAAATACTGTTTTTGCGATGATCTATCGTGCGGGGTGGGGAAAAATACTGTTTTTGAGGCCGGGGCATCGGCTTGCGGCTAGAGTTGGTAGGGGAAGGGTGCGTCGGGCGGGGCGATGAGGACGAGGCTCTGGGAGCGGCCGTGCGGGTCGGCGTGATGAGGGAGGAGGTAGGTTCCGGGGTGGCTGGCGTCGGGTGTGAGGGGGCCGAGGACTTCGAGGTTGGCGGCGGCTGCGGCGGATTTGGAAGGGTGCCACCAGATGTATTTCCAGCCTTCGGGGACATAGCGGGCGAGTTCAATGGCGAGTCGTCCGAAGGTGATGCGGGCGTTGATTTCGGTAATGGGGCGAAGGATGGGCTGGGAGCCGAGGCGGCCGGTGAGGGCGTCGAGGCCGACGGGGCCAAAGTAGCCGGCTTCGAAGAGCGCATTGAGGGCGGGTGTGGCGAGTTCGGTGAGCTGGTGGGCTGTTGGGAGGTTGGCTTGTGCCGGGTTTGTGTGCGGGGTGAGGCTGCGGTGGCCGCGGAATGTGCCGACGGAATCGGTAAGGAGTTCGCAGGCGCCGAGGAAGTGGACGGCGCCGTCGGGAGTGATTTCGAACTGGAGGGAGTATTCGTGTTCGATGGTGAGCCAGGGTTCAAAAACGAGTTGCCAGCCGGCCTGGAACTGGCGGGTGGCCCATGTGGCGAGTTGTGGGTCGAGTTTGTGGGCTTTGCCGAGGATGCGTTCGCGGCCGCTGACGCCGAGGGGATGTTTGGCGACCCAGTCGAAGGGGGTGGACTGTGCGGCGTGCTCGAGTTCGTCGAGTGAGGCGATGATGCGGCTGTGGGGCAGGCTTGTCTGGGTTTGCTGTTCGAGAGCGTGGGAAAAGCGTTTGTCGTTGACGTGTGCGACGGCGGCGGAATCGGGAAATTGTGCGGTCGGGGCGGTGCGCGCGCGGAGATGTGGGGCGACGGCGGTGGGTGTGACGCCCCAGGGTAAAAGGTGGGTGATGGGTGGTGCGGAGGGATCGGGCGTCTGGCCGGGCAATAGAGTTTGTGCGTCTTCGAAGCCGGGGAGGAGGCGGAGGATGTGGCGCCAGCGTTCGATGATGCGCAGTGCTGGCGGCGGTGTTTTGTAGGGTTGGTCGGGATTGGCGAGCAGGTGCGCGTGTTCGTATTCGAAATCGAGGTTTGCGAGAACGGCCAAGGTGGAATGGGACTCGGGCACCTTCTCTGAGAAGGTGCCCGAGTTGTTGTTGGCGAGGTTTTTCAGGGTTTGCGAGGGATTAGAAGAGGTCACGGGATGCACGGAGAATGTCGATGTAGCTTACGATTCCGACGAGAACGCCGGTCATGCTGTCGGTGACGGGGACGGCGCCGATTTTTTGGTCGAGCATGATGTCGATGACTTCGTCGATTTCGGTTTCGGGGTGGACGGAGATTACGTCGCCGTTCATGAGCGTGCTGACGGCGGCTTCGAAGCGGCGGTCGGTGGTGTTGACCGGATCGAATTCGTTGGCCAGGGGCATGGTGAATCCGCGGAGGTCTCGGTCGCTGATCATGCCGATCAGTTCGCCTTCATCGACGATGGGTAGGTGACGCACGTCTTGTTCGATGAGTCTGAACAGAACGTCGCGGATGCTGTCGCCGACGTCTGCACGCTCGGGATTTGGGGTCATAATTTCTTCTACGAGCATCATTTTTACTCCTTATCCTTGAGACTACGCGTTAGATTTTTCGCCAATGAAGTTCAGCGGTCCACTGAAAAATAAGCCTATCGGCACATGGAACAATGAACAATAGTGAATGCGGCTGCGGGATAAGGTTAGTCGGTGTGCGCGGCTGGTTGAAAGGAGAGGGCGATGGAGTTGAGGCAGTAGCGCAGTCCGGTGGGTTTGGGGCCGTCGGGAAAAACGTGTCCGAGGTGTCCGCCGCAGTTGGCGCAGTGTACTTCGGTGCGGGGCTGGGCCAGGGTATGGTCTGGTTTTTGGCCGACGCTCTGGGGCGTCAGGGGCTGGTAGAAACTGGGCCATCCGGTGCGGGAGTCATATTTGGTTTCGGAGGAAAACAACGGGTGGCCGCAGGCGGCGCAGTGGTAGGTGCCGTCTTCGTAGTGGGCGTTGTATTGGCCGGAGAATGCGCGCTCGGTGCCTTCTTCGCGCAGGATGTGGAATTGTTCGGGCGTCAGGCGTTTGCGCCATTCGTCTTCGGACAGGTTCATGGGAGGCGGTGTGGTGGTGGGATGTTCTGCGGATTGTGCGCTGTGGGCGTCGGTGGCGGGGGGCACTGTCTGCGAGGGAGAACAGCCGAGCATTCCGACCAGAAGATAAATCGCCAGAAGGAGCGTCGGGATGTGAGGGGATTTGTGTGGAATCATGATGTTTTGGGGCTTTGAAGTCGTTGGGAAGGGTGGTGAGGGCAGGAATGAGTTGTCTGCCTTTGTGCAAGCTTAGAGTGGCCGGTGCTTATCCGGCAAGTCGTTCGCTTGCCTGCTTGCTTTCTCGCTCTATAGAAGTGTTTTTGCGTTGTATTTATGCGATTTTATGCGACCTGATGTTGATCGGAGAGGTCGGAGAGGAAACGCTGCAGGAGGTTGTTCTGGGCAGCGGTATCCAGCGTGCCGACTTGGATTGCGTCGAATGCGTTTTCAAAAATGCAGAAGGTGCCGTCATCGAAGCGGCGAAGGGCGCCGGCGGGAATGAAGACGCTTTCCAGAAAGCTGCGCGCAGAGAAGTCGACAACGCGGAGATGGGACCTGTTTTGCAGACCGTTGCATGCGGATTCGGAAGGCAGAAAGGCGGGCAGGCTGCTTTCGGTGTGCTGTAATCTGGAGGTTGCGATGCGCTGGGAGTACTGGCTGATGGCGTGGAGAAGTGTGGCGAGCGTGTCGAGGCTGTAGGCCTGGCCGGGATCGAGCTGGCGCAAGGTGGCGACGACGCAGGCGATGGTTGCGTACACAGCGTCTTGCAGAATTTCGATGACAGATTGGGGAAAAATCGTTTCGTCACGCTCGCCGAAGCGCATCGATGTTTCGGGGTGCGGGTCAATCTGGTTGCTTGCGTGGGCAATTCGCAGTCCCCAGACGGGATGAATGCTCATGAGCAGGAACAGGCCAGCGGCGGCGCCGGGCGGGGCCAGGTGGACGGTGAAGGATTCCAGAAGTTTGCGACGTGTTGTGTCCGGGGTTTCGTTCATGAGTTCTTCTACGGACATGTCCGGGAGAAATCCACTGGCACCGGCCCGCAACATCCGAGCCCCTGCAGCCAGGCTACAAAGTACTCGCCAGCCCCCAACCGGGCGCATATGGGTTCGGGATTCGAGTTCCTGGCAGGATGTTTTGTGGAGTCTCCAGGCGCCTTCGAAGGGGAGGATGCTGGATTCATGGGCGAATTTAAGCAGATGGAGCAGAGGCGTGTGCGGGTCGGGTGTTTTGGGTGTGTTTTCAAGGGAGTAGGTCTGGTTGGTCAGTGCCAGGTATGCGTTCATGCCGTTCATTATGGAATCTCCGTAGATTGAGAAGTAGCTGGTTGTACCCTTGTGTTAAGAGGGTAATTAGTTATCGAGAGAACGGCGGGAAAAGTTGCCTGCTAATTTTGTAAAGGGTTTGGCGCTGGTGGATTAATGGTTTGCAGTATGTAGTTTTAGCAGTAGGAAAATATCCGGCGGGTACAATTTGGTGCTCGCGTCTACTTGAGGAAAGCATCATGTTTGGTGGAAGTGGAAAGCGCTGGCATTTATTTACGTTGGGCGGGCATCGGGTTTATCTGGAGCCTGCTTTTTTGTTATTGGTCGCGTTGTTTGTGTTCATTAACTTGAATGAGGCATCGCAGTTTGCGACGCAGTTGTTGTGGGCGCCGATCTTGTTTTTGAGCGTGTTGCTTCATGAGTTCGGACATGCGGCGGTGACGAAGTATTACGGGTTTGGTTCGTCGACGATTGTCTTGCAGGGATTTGGCGGTGTGGCGATCAATGAATCGCGTTTGCCGCGTACGCCGGGGCAGTCGATAGCGATCAGTCTGGCGGGACCGGGCGCGAGTTTGTTGTGGGCTTTGACGTCGTTTCTGGCGTTTGTGGGCTTGCAGGCCGCGGGCGGTGGGCCGGCGTTGGTGATGCATTTTTTGCAGCTTAATACGATGATCAACGTGTTCTGGGCTGTTTTTAATATGCTTCCGATCAATCCGATGGACGGTGGGCATGTGGTTTTGCATGCGCTGCGCAAGTTCATGCCAATGCGAAAAGCGTTGTATTATTCGGCGCTTAGTTCGTTGATTGTGCTGGCGATTGTGGGCGTCGGAGCGTTGGCGATGGGCTATAGCATGTTCGTTTTGATCATCATTCTGGTGATGTTCGGGATGCAGAATTATCAGATTTTGCAGCAGCTCAAGCAGATGGGTTGAGTTGTAATCCGAGCACGATACGCAGGTTCATCTTCTGTGGCAGCGGCGTGAGCTGTAGCTGATTGATGCGATGAAATAAGTGTTCGGGGGCCAGGTTTTGGTCGAGGAGTTCTGCGAGATTTCGTTCGGTTCCGCGCGGAAATGGCTGCAGGAGGCGTTGTCGGAGCTGGTCGGGATTGCAGGATTCTGGGAGTGTGGGCGTCTGGTGAATCCAGGCGCCGAGTTGTTGCCAGATTTTTTGTTGGGGAGTTTCCGGGCCAAGAGGCATGGGTGCAAGGCGCGCTGCCTGGATGTGGTGCAGGCGTGTGTGGAGTGCGCGGGTTGCGGCCTGGAGCATGTCCGGGTCGGGCGGGCCGGGTATGATTTCGCATTGGAAATCGGCGAGTGTGATGAGGTCTTTGACGAGGGCGGTGGTGCGCATTTCGATGTGTGCTGCGGCGTCGACTTTGCACCAGAGCCAGATGGGGTGGGGGCCGTTTTCGAGGACGGCGCGTAGCCAGAGTTGGGGAAGGGGCTGGCGGAAGCCGGGGATGGCTGTGGCGTTGCGATAGAAGACGGGGTTGGGTGGAAAATCGGAGGGGGACGGAGCGGATGTGCGGGAGATTAGTCGTGCAGCGAGTTGGTCGAGGGTGGTGAGAGCGGCCAGGGGCTCGATGTGGGGGGTGGCGTTTTTGGGGATTTCGGGTGTGTTGGTGGATTGGAGAACGGCGGCGTATTCGAAGTTGGTGCCGGCGTTTTGTGCGTGGCCAAGTTTTGTGTGGAGGCGGCGTCGTAGGCCGAGGCTGTCGTTCCAGTCGTTGGGGCGTGGCAGGTAGACGGTGACTTCGCGGTTTGTGGAGCTGGGGCGCATGAGGCGGCCGATGCGTTGTTCGACGCGCAGGGGTGTGTAGGGCAAGTCGGCGAGTACGAGGCGGTTGCAGTCCTGGAGATCGATGCCTTCGCTGAGGCAATCGGTGCAGACGAGAATATCGAGCTGGTGGTGGCGTGGCATGTCTGGTTCGCCGGCGGCGCGCGGGGCAAAACGGCGGATGATGTCGTGGGCGTTGGTTTTGCCGAGACCTGTAGCGCGGGCGGTGCGGCCGGTGACGAGTCCGGCGCGGGCGTGGGTGCCGAGGTGTGTGCAGATGGTGCGATAAATGCCTTCGGCAGCGTGCTGGTAGCCGGTGAATATGAGGAGTTTGGGGTTGGAATCTGGGGCGGACGGTTGGTCGAGCAGGCTGGTGATGGCGGTATTGGCGCCTGCGTGAGCATGGGTGAGTTTCTGGGTACGGTGCAGGAGATTTTGGAGGATGTGGAGATCGCTTTTGATCGTTGGAATGGATTCTGGGTTGTTTGGAGGGCTGGAGCTGGTGGAATGGGGTTTTTCGTAAAGGAAGGGAAAAACGCTCTGGTGATGGCTGGCGGCGTCGGGGAAAAGTTTGTGAAAATGGGGTCGGGAGAGGGTGCAGCCGGTGGTGTGGGCTTCGAGCCAGCGGCGGTGGTATTCGGTGAGTGTGCGGAGGGTTTCGGCCAGGGCGTCGCAGCCGCTTTCCCAGCGTTTCAGGATGAATTCCTGGAAAAGCTGGCGGGGCCAGTCGTCATGGAGGAGGGTGAGGGAGAGGCGGTTGATTTCGGTTGCGAGATTTTGCCAGATCCAGCGTTCGTCGGGTGGCGCGTCGTAGTTGAGGATTTTGAGTTGGACGGATGGATAGTGGCCGAAATGCGTGGTTTCGGGGGCGATTCGGCGGCGGATGACGAGGATTTTGGCGAGTTCGGTCAGGTCGAATGTGCCTTGTTGGGCGTGGGTGAAGGCGTCGCGGAGGTTCATGCCGATGTGGGCGCGTAGATCGTGTTCGGCGAGGAAGAGGCTGAGCAGGTGGTAGAGATCCCAGATGGAGTTGCAGATAGGGGTTGCGGTGAGGAGGAGGATGGGGGCGTGGGCGGCGAGCCGGGCCAGGTTCTGGCTGCGTTGGCTTTGGGGATTGCGGAAGTGGTGGGCTTCGTCGACGAGGATGAGGGCAGGTCGGTGGGAGTGGATGAGGGCGTTGAGCGCGGGATTTGTGCGGCTTAATTCGGTGTGGGTGATGCATTGGAGTTGGGAGGGGATTTGCCAGCCGGCGGCCAGGGCGGTGCGCTGCCAGTGTGAGCGCAGGCGTGCGGGGATGCAGAGGTAGATGCAGCGGTCGGGTGACGTGGTGTTTTGGAGCGTGGAGCGGGCGATGGCGAGCCCCATGCGGGTTTTGCCGAGGCCGACGCCATCGGCGAGGATGGCGCCGCCGAAGTGGTGGATGAGGGTGAGGGCGCGGGTGACGGCGGCGGCCTGGAAGTCGGCAAGGCTGGGATCGAGCGTGGTGGGGTCGAGTTCGGAGGGCTGATTGGCGGTTTGTGGGGTAAGGCCGTGGTCCAGGGAAAGTGCGTGCGCGAGCCAGGTCAGGTTGGTGGTGTGAAATTGTTTTGTGCTGGTCATGATGCGGCTCGTGCGGAGTGGTATTCGTGGAGTGCGGAGTGGCCGTGTGCGTTGCGCCAGGCGTGTAATTTGGCGAGTTCGTGGTCGTCGAGGTGGAAGAAGCTGGTGATGGTGGCGGGGGAGATTTCGGGGGGATTGGGGTTCTGGAGCCAGTCGATGAATGGTTGTGGGATGGGGATCATGCGCATGACCCAGGCGAAGTGTCGGCGCCAGCCACCACGGGCTCGCTCGGCGATGGCGAAGGCGATGGCGCGGATGGGCTCGCTGTTGAGGAGCGTGGCCAGGGCGTGTGCGCGTTGTTCGTCGGCGCAGGGAATGAAGTAGACGGTGTTGAGGGGGATGTAGTGTGCGGGTGAGACGGCGGCTTCGAGTTCGATGGACATGTCGCGCCAGACGACGCGTGGGTGTTGGAGGGCGCTGGTGGCGCGAAAGATTTGCCAGAGCGGGGCGTCCGGTTTGAAGTCGCTGCGGTTTTTAAGTTTTGAGCGGTGTGATTCGAAGTAGGCTTCGAGGGGGGCGGGCAGGGTCTGGTGCAGGTGCATGTTTTCGTCGAAAGGCCAGAGAATGTGTCGGGTGGGGGTGATCTGGTTGGCGCGGATTTCGCGTCCGCAGAGCACGGGGCGTGTGTAGGCATGGAAAAGGTCGTCGAAGTGATTGCCGAAAATGGTGCGGAGTTGGGCCGGGGATTTGATGAAGATATCGTTGGCTCCGGTGAGGATTCCACGGTGTGGCAAGAGCTCAGCAACGGTGCCGAGGGCGCAGGCGTGCTGGCGCATGTGGTCGAAGATGCGCCGGATTTCGGGCTCGACGAGCATCCAGGGTTCGCCGGGGTCGTGGCCGAGTGTCCAGAGGCTTTGCGGGGTTGATTGCCAGGTGGAGCGCTGGTTTTGGCGCCAGATGTGGACGGAGATCGGTGTGGATGGGGGAGGTTGCGGCGTAGTGGAGAGCGATTTTCGGACGTGGAGGATGGCGGGATAGGTTGTGGCGTCGAACATGGTGCGGTCGGCTTCGGAAAAGTCTTCGATGGCGATGATTTCGTGTTGGTTGAGGAGGGTTCGCAGGCGGCTTCCGTGCAGGGAACGAAATAGTTTGACCGGGATCAGGGCGCAGAGTCTGCCGCCGGGGCGCAGGAGTTCCAGGGAGCGTTCGAGGAAGAGGGCGGAGAGATCGGCCTGTGTGCCGAACTGGTTGGTGATGCCGAGTTCGGCGGCGCCGCTCCAGAGTGTGGGATCGGTGCAGGTGTAGCGGGCGCGGAGGGTTTTTTGCAGGCTGCGGTCGATGCGGTGTGCGCGGACCCAGGGTGGGTTGGTGATGATGATGTCGAAGCCTTCGTGGTCGAAGTCGGCGCCGAATGAGGATTCGAAGCAAAAGGCCATGGGATCGGTGCGGTTGTGGTGGAGATCGTCGATGGCGCGGGTGATGGCTTGTTTTTCTTGTTCGAGGTGTTCGCGGGTGGCGCGTTGGTCGGCGGTGAGTTGGAGGGGAGCGCCGAAAAGATCGTGGGATTGTTGGAGTTTTTGGAAAGGGCGCAGGTGGTCATCCAGAGCGTGGCTGCGGGCGGTGAGCATTTCGATGTGCAGTTGTTGGTGCGTCGTGCGGATTTTGTGCTGGAGGCTGGATTTTTTGGGGCCGTGGGCGGTCAGGTACTGGTGTTGGAGGTGGGCGAGTTTTTGGCGCAGTTTTCGTAGGGGAGCAGTTTGTGGGAAGGCGGCCCGGGAGGCGGGGCCGGATTTGAGGGAGACGAGGTCGTGGGGAGAGAGCAGGGCGTTTCCGGTGGCGATGCGGTGGGAAAGGTTGGGCAAGGGAGGCATGTCTTCGGGCGCATTGCCGGGCATGGAGGGTAAAATGGCGAGCCAGAGGCGGAGTTCGCAAAGGCGCACGGCGGTGGAGGTGATGTCGACGCCGAAGAGATGGTCGTGGATGAGCTGGCGTGTCCAGGCGTAGGTGGTTTCGCAGGCGTTTTGCGTGTGGGGAGCGCGGCCGAGGTTGTGCCAGCAGCGTTTGAGGGTTTGCAGGGCTTCGAGCAGGAAGGCGCCGGTGCCGACGGCGGGATCGAGCAGGCGGACGCGGCGCAGGGATGCTTCGATGCGGGTGATTGCCTGCTGGTCGGGGAGGATCTGTGTGGCCGAGTTTGCGCGATCCTGGACGATGCTTTCGGCCTGTGATTGCGTGATCTGTGCGTCGTCGATCAGGTAGCCGATGAGTGCGGATTCGACCATGGTGCGGACGACGTCGCGCGGGGTGTAAAAACTTCCGGTTCGCGCGCGCGCGTCGCCGTACATCAGACCTTCGAAGACTTTGCCGAGCATTTCCGGTTCGATGGAGCGGCATTCATCGCCATTTTCGCAGGATTCTGTGTCGATGGTGAAATGGTAGCGTTCCAGGAGGGAATCGATGACGGCGTGCCAGGTTTCGGGCGGCCAGTCGAGGTTCTGGTGGAGTGTTTCGGCGGGGAGCGGTTCGAACAATCCGCCGTTTAAAAAGGGAATAGCGCCGAGTTGCAGTGCGGTGGGCGTGCGTTCGGTGCATGGGCGGTTGAGGGCGCCAAAAAAGAGCGGGCGAAGGATGTTCTGGTAGAAACTGCTCTGCTGCGCGCGAGTTTTTCGAAGCTGACGGATGATGAAGTTGGGATCGTGATCGAGCGCACGGCGGCTTTGCAGGAAATACATGAAAACCAGGCGAAGCAGGGTAGAGAGGCTGATGTCGTGGCGTTCCTGATCGCTTGCCGGGCCGTTGCGCATGGAGTTTTTGAGCAGCTCAAGGGCGCGGGTAAAGCCCTGGAAAAATTCGCGGGTCAGGCCGTCCTGGCTGAGTACGTCGTTGAGGTGGCGGCGCAGGCCGAAGAGGGCGTCGTTGATGTCGGGGGCGGGGAGATTTTCGACGTTTAAGTGAAGCCATTGTTGCAGGCTGACCGCGTCGGGTGCGTGTCGGTTGGTGATCATGCGGCGGATGAAGGTGCGGCCGGTTGCGTCTTCTGCGACAAGAGCGACGGTGATGTCGGTTTCGCGAATCCACCACCAGAGCGTGAGGTCGGCAGGGTTTTTGCGGTGCATGGCGAGCATGATGCGTCGGCAGCTAGCCCAGGTCGTGTTGGTTGGCTGGGAGATTGCGGCATCTTCGACGCGCGCCATGAGCAGGCGAAATCCGGGGGTTGCGCTGAGAAGTTCGACATGGTCGAGGGTAGAATGTTCGGCCGTTGGAAAACCCCAGATTTCGAAGGCTTCGTGAGGAATGGTCAGGTTGCAGGGTGTATATCCGAGGGCGCTGGCGAGTTGGGTCCACTGGCCGGCGGCCAGCAAATGGGCGATTTCGGAGGTGTTGAGAGGTGTTGTTGGTGCAGACGATGCAGGCAAATTCATGAGGATCTCCGTAAACGTAACGATGCGCGACAGGTGTTGAAGACGTTGCGATCTTGTTATCGGAAGAATCTCAAAAATGTTGCGTGCAGTTTTCTGTGGGCCTGTTTATAGATGCAGGCAATAGGAACGCATCGAGCGGCGTTTAAGGGCGCGGGCGGTTGTTCAAAGTCGTTAAATAATGCTATCGACGAGGCCGTCTCACTTCACTGAATTGAGCGTATTTACCCTCTTACCCTCCATGGATTTTTTCTATCCTCAAGTCAGGATGCGATTACGATGATTGCTTTTATCGACAAATATATCCGGGGCTTCATCGGCCGATATTATTTTTTGGTGACACTTTTTAGCGTGCTTTTGACGGCGTTGGCTGCCTGGACGATCGTTGAGAAGTGGAACATCAACAGTGATTTTAAGGCGATGTTGCCGCCGGATTCTGCGGCTGCGCTGGCGATGGAAGAGGTCGGTGATCGGGTCGGTTCGGGGTCGTCGCTTTTTGTCGTGATCGATTCGCCGGATAGCTCAGCGAACATCAAGTTTGCGGAGACGTATGCGCAGAAATTGCGGGAAATTCCGGAAATTGCGCTCGCGCATTTTCATAATGACAAAGAGTTTTTTGAGAAAAATCGTCTTTTGTATGTGGAAGCGGAAGATCTCGAAACGCTGCATGACCGGATCAAAAAGCAGATACGCGATGAAAAGCGTAAGGCCAATCCGATGTTTGTATCGCTGCGGCCTCAGCAGAGTTCTTCGGGAGCGCTGAATACTGCGGATCTGGAAGAGAAATATTCCAGTCAGGTTGCGGATGATTACAAAGAATATCTGATCAGTGATGACGGCTATTCGCTGACGATCATTGTGCGGTTTGTGGAGACTTCGACCGATCTGGAGGCGACGAATCGTTTGCTGGATCAGGTCCGCCAGGTCGGGCAGGAACTCAACCCGACGAGTTTTCATCCAGAAATGACGCTGGATTTTGGCGGTGGGCTGGTCAATCGGCAGGTCGAATATACTTCGATTGTGAATGATATTTTCGATTCGGCGATTTTCACCGTGGTGGGGCTGTTTCTTATCATCGCGGCGTATTTCCGGCGGTTTCGCGCGATATTGCTTGTGCTCACACCGCTTGTGATGGGGATTGTGTGGACGCTGGCGCTGGCGTTTTTGTATTTCGGGGAATTGACCACGGTTTCGGTCTTTATTTTCGTGATTTTGCTGGGGCTGGGGATTTCCTTCAGCATTCATATTTTGAATGGCTATGATTACGAGCGAGACAAGGGTCGAGATCCGCTGGATTCCCTGGTGGTTTGTCTGAACAGCGTGGGGCGCGCGACGACGGTTGGCGGTGCAGCGACGACGTTTGGAACGTTTGTCGTGTTGTCGTTTGCGCAGTTCCGGGGGTTGAGTCAGTTTGGCCAGGTGGCAAGCCTCGGGATCGTGCTGACGATGGTGGCGATGTTGACGGTGCTGCCGGCCCTGATTCTGACCTTGCAGCGCATCTGGCCACACGAGCCCAAGCCGCTGGATGAGCGGATGTCGAAGTTCGATTTGCATCGCTTCATCAACGAAACCACGCTTGGAAAAGCGGCGCCGGCGTTGTTGGTCGTGACTTCGTTTATAACGATTCTGGCTGCGTTCCAGCTTAAAAACGTTACGTTTGAGGAAAACTTTCGGCAGATCGGTAAGGTTGTAGCTCCCTGGGAGCACAAGAAACAGCAGCGAGCGGCCGAGCTTCGAACCACTGAGCGTGCGGCGCAGCAGGCGGCGCGTATGATTCGATCGACTGCCGTAGGTGTGCGTGAATCGCTCGAGCCCGATACGTTTGTGCCGGATCGCGAGCAGCTCTCGGTCGGGGCAAAATATTCAAGTGCACTGGGTGGGAAAATGTCTTCGACACCCACGATTTTGATGTTCGATGATTCCGAGCATACCGCGCAGATCTATCGCTTGATGAACGAGAAGGTGAACAGCGGGGAGCTGAAAACGATCTCGTCAGTGGGTGCGATCCATGCGTTTTTGCCGGGAAGTCCAGAACAGCAAAAAGAGCGGCTCGCGGTCATTGCGGACATCAAAGAAACGCTTGATCGCGAAGATTTGAGCGTACTCAAGGGCGAAGACCGTAAGAAGATCGAGGAGTTTCGCGAATGGCTCGATGTGGAAGAGGTGACGCTTTCTGATTTGCCCGATTGGACCAAGCGCCTCTTTCGTGAGGCCGGTCCGAAAGCCAAACCAGCCTCGGAGGGCGAAGAATTTGCCTTCGAATACCTCATCTACGTCAACGAAAACATCGACAGCATGAAAGGCGAAGACGCTCGTCGATTCCTTGGAGAAGTCCAGAGTTTTGCAGAGACGACGGGCCTGGATATTCGCATCGGTAGCCAGTCGTATATCTACACGGCGATGCTCGATGAGATTAAATATGACGGCGGAAAAATGCTCAGCATTGCGCTGCTGGTGGTGTTTACGATGCTGCTCATATTTTTCAGGAGCCTGGTTCGGACGCTGATCAGTATGCTGCCGCTGATTGTGGGAACGATCTGGATGCTCGGGTTCAGCGCATGGTTTGGCATCAAACTCGATTTCTTCAACGTGATTGTGTTGCCGGTCATCATCGGTGTGGGCATAGATGATGGGATGCATCTTTACTATCAGTATTTGATACGCGGGCGCGGCCATATTGTCCCGGCGTTCCATATGGTGGGTGCGGCGATTACGATGACGACGGTGACTTCGGTGATCGGTTTTGGTGGGCTGGCCGTGACGCATTATGCGGGATTGCAGTCGATCGGTTATCTCTCGATTGTCGGTTTGATTACGACGCACCTGGCCACGGTCAGTATCATGCCGGCGTTGTTGTGGATGGCAGAGAAAAGAAACTGGACGTGGATTTTGCCTGATACCTGACCGGGGAGAGCTTCGGACGCGCTTGCGGTTGAATTTCTGACACTGCGGCGCGTCTGATAGCGGGAAGGTTTTATGCTATGATTGCCTGTATCTTCTGATTTCGACTGACTGAACCTTTTTACGCAAGAGATACTATGTTCGGGAAACGATTTTCTATCAGCACGTTGGTGCTCACTTCGTTGTTTGCTGTGATGACTCTGCAAGCAGAGGACGCGTCTGCGCAAACGCGTGGATGGTCGAGCGGCGGGCAGGCCAAGGCGCCGACGATGCAGGCGTTGATTCCGAAAATGAGCTCGGGCAATGCGTATACCGAGCGTTACGGATTTTCGGTCGATCTGGAAGGTGGCGGGCACATCGGGGTTGATTTTACGATTTCCAACCTGGGGTTGAGCAATGGTTACGGCGCCTCCAGCGTGCGGGTTCAGCTTCCGGGGATGAAGAAAAAATACGACGTGTCGAATCGCGTGAGCCGGAGCAAATGGACGTATGCCAAGGACCGGTTTTTCATGGATATTTCCAACACCACGGTGGAAGGTGTGGGCAATGATACGTTTATTTTGAAGCACGATGGCGACGTGAAATTTGAGCTCACGTTCAAGAATACGATTCCGATGTGGCGGCCAGGGGCGGGAGAAATCCAGGTCAAGGACGGTTATTACAAGTTCAATCTGATCGCGCCGCGGGCCAATGTGACGGGCAAGGTGTTGGTGGATGGCGCCTGGCGTGAAGTGAAGGCGACACGCGGCGGGTATGCCGATCATGTGGCGACGAATGTGGCGCCTTATGATTTTGCAAAGCGTTTTTCGCGGTTCCGCCATTACAACGACGACGTTTTCATCATCTGGCGTGAGATTCAGCTCGAGGAGAAGTTTGGCGGCGAGACGTTTACGTGGGTGATGGTGGGCTATCGCGATAAGATCGTGTTTGCCGATGCCAACGCGACGGTTCGTTTTGGCAATGTGCGGCCGGATGCGTCGACGGGGTATAACATTCCGCATTCGTTGCAGATCGAGGGTAAGAATGGGCAGGATTCGATTACGCTTGTGATGCGCGGAAAGTCTTTCAAGAAGAAAGACCTGTTGGCCAGCTATGGACGCGCGGCGCGGATGGTGGCGTCGTCGTTGAGCAAGCCGTTTCAGTATACGGTGCCGTCGGACTATACGATCCAGATGACCGTGCAGGGCGCGACGGCGAATGTGGCGGGGAAATCACACTACACGATCGATTTTGTGAATCCCTGAGTTCTGCTGTTCCGAATATCGGTAAATCGCGCCCTGGACGGTCTGGCGCTACTGATGACACGGATCCGACCGGGGGCGAGCCCTCATCCTTCAACACATCTCCAAATACCCTATGTTTTTCATGTGTTCACGGACT
>JBEBUW010000063.1:0-25745 GCA_040393065.1 Lujinxingia vulgaris
CACCCAACAGCCCATCCGAGCCCCAACGCCAGGGCTCATTTCACCCAACAGCCCAATTGGGCGGAACGATACGTCACATCCCGCACTTCATGCGGCGCCCAGGCACAGACGCTATTGGAAAGCGCACGCACCGCGTAGCGAGGCGCCAGCCGACGGCGGAGAACATGACCGCCGCCCCTCACACCAGCTTCAATTCCGGCCCCCCGCCTTCTCCCATCCGAAACACCAGCTCCACATCCCGCAAATCACTCTCCCGCGACAACAAATCCGCAAGCGGCGCGATGACAATCGCCTCCACCGCCTGACGCAGTGGCCGCGCCCCATAACGCTGGTCAAACCCGACCGCAATCAAATGCTCAACCACCGCATCCTCCGCCCGCACGCGAATTCCGCGCCGCACCAACCCATCGCGCCCGAACGCTTCCTTGAGCGCCTGTTCCACCAGCGAGCGCGCCGTCTGACTGCCCAGCGAACGGTACGGAATGATCCGCTCAATACGCCCCACAAACTCCGGCCTGAAAAACCCCTCGACAGCTCCCTGATAATGCCGCGCCGCGACCTTCACCGCCGCCTTACTTCCCTCAGCGCCCCCCGCATCAAACCCGACCGTCGCCGGCCCACCCGCCCCCAGGTTCGACGTCATAAAAATCACCGCACTATGCAACGAAACCGTCTGCCCGAGCGCATCCGTCAAGCGCCCCTCGCCCAGAATCTGCAGCAAGAAATCAAACACCGACGCGTGCGCCTTCTCAATTTCATCAAACAAAATCACCTGAAACGGCTGTTCACGAATGCGCCGCACCAGCTCACCCGCCTGCCCTTTATAACGCCCCACCAGCCGCGCCGCAGACCAGCTATCCTGATACTCACTCATATCAAAACGCAAAATCCGCTCACTGCTCCCAAACAGATATTTGGCCGCCGTCAACGCCGTCTGCGTCTTACCCACACCCGTCGGCCCCAGACACAGATAACTGCCCAGCGGCCGCGTCGGCGCATTCAACCCGGCACGCAACACCGTTACCAGATCCACCATCGCATCAACCGCCTCCGGCTGCCCGAAAATCGCTTCCTCAAAATACCGGCGCACCTCCAGAGCACTGAATTCAGCCGACGCGTCCAGAAGCTCCCGGGGCAATCCCGTCAGCGAAGCGTACGCATCCACCGCATGCTCCGCCTGCAATTCCGGTCGCCCGCCGGCATCCAAATCCCCCACAACATGGCCCGGACTCTCCCCACCCTTTCCACGCGCCGACGCCCCCTGGCCATCGCCCACCCGATGCACCCTGGCCATCCGCTCCGCAAGCTCCACCGCCGGCCCCGGCAAAGCCCCCGTGCCACGAAAACGCCCGGTCAGCTCCAGAATCTTCTGACGCGCCTCCGCACTCAAACGAACGCCATACTGGCGCCCCAGCCTGAAACTCACTCGCTCCAGCACTCTGTCCGTCTGCGCACTGTTCAAAGGCTCCACCGGAAGCCTGCGCAGCGCCCGCAAAAAACTCGGATGCTTCTGCTCCGCCAGACTCAGCTGCTCCGGCCGCGCTTCGGTAATCAACACCAGATCCCCGGCCAGAATATGCGGCAACAACAAACCCGGAATCCCCTCCACGTGCTGGTCCGTCCCCGACGTTTCCAGAAGCTCGATCAGGTTCTCCGCAAACAAAATCGCCCCGGTCGTCTTGACCTCCTCGATCAGTTTGATCACCCGCTCCTGCCACTGCCCCAAAAACCGCATCCCGGCCATCAAGCGCCCGCCGCTGATCTGCCACACGCCCAGCCCCTGCAGATGCGACGGCACTTCGCCGGCCAGAATCCGCCCCACCATCTCTTGCACAATCGCCGACTTTCCAACCCCCGGCGCACCCGTCAGCAACACGCTGCGCTCCGATGGCCCGGCCAGATAATTCAACAACGTTTCCACTTCCGCCCGGCGCTCAAACGCCCCCGGCGCATCCTTCTTATTCAACAGCCTGTGCAGCGGCTCCGCCACCGCGGCCAGCGTCGGACTGGCTTCCTCATCAACCGCATCCGCCGACGCGCCCGGCTCATAACGAACCTCCAGCGTACTCACCCGCATTGTCCGCTGCACTGTCTTTGGCCCCGGTTGCGCCTGATGCGCAATCATCGCCAGCCGCTCCTCCAGCTCATAGCGCCCCCGAATCTGTTCCAGCGCAATGAACGCAAGCTGATCCAGATCCGTCAGCCCAAAATCCAGCCCGATCTGCGGCAAATACACATGGTACATCCCGTCCACTTCCCAGCTGGCCGCAAACAAAGGCACCGACAACGATTCCACCTGCCCCAGACTCAACACCGGAATATCCAGCCGAACCTGACGCACCACCGCCGGCTTGATTTCATCCACCGACTTGAGAAATCCCTGCCGCAGTGCTTCCGCCGCCAGTCGCTCCAGACGCGCCAGCACTTCCTCGGCCGTTTCTGCCGCCGCCGCCAGATCCCGCGCGCCCAGCAGCTCCCCATAAACCCAGCCCTTCTGTTCTTGCAAAAATACTTCGACCTTCCGAACCTGTTTCACCATCCATGCACTCCCAAAAACCGCCCGCCGATCCGCGCCATCACCAGCTCCAGCACCTTCATTTCCGACAACGCCAGCCTGCGCCCGAGCCTGACATCCTCCAGCGCACCATCCGTTTCGATAAACTCAATCGCAAGCCCGCTATCGTCGGCTTCTACGCCGCCTGTCTGTGCCAGCCATTCCACAAAATACGCCGGATCACTGATGCCGATTTCAAACACATTCGAAACCAACAACGCATGCTGCCCGTGCGACGGCTTACGCGGAACCCACGTGTAGCCGGCCAGCGCCTGAAACAACGCCAGCACGCCCGGCGTCTGGCCGGAAACCGCAAACGCCTGCGCACCCTGCAACGTCCCCCGCGATGTCCACGTTTCATCCCTGTAAAAAGCCACGCTCAAATTAAGTTCGAGCTCGTCCGAAAGCACCTTCAACCACGCACACCACCGCTCCAACATCGCCTGGTACGGCCCGGCAAGCCCGCGCACCACCAGCGTCGCAGCATCTCCCTGCCCACTCGACAGACTCTCCATCTGCGCATTCAGCCAGACCAGCATCCGCTCCATCTCGGCCACGAACGCCAGCCGCTTCTTCCCGCGCGCCTTATCCGACATCTGACTCGCCAGCGACGCCGCACCCGCGCGCCAGGCATTGCCCTCCTCGGCTTCCTGCATGCCCTCGATCCGGCGCCGAAGCTGCTCAAGCCGCGTGCGGAAAACCTCACGCTGCCGCAAACTCTCCGCCTGCTCCTCCAGCCACAACTGCGAGCTGCCCCCTAACGCACCTTCGTTGATCCGCGCCAGAATCAGCTCGTACTCCGCAAAGATCTGCTGCGTCTGCGGCGCTTCCAACACCCCTTCAAGTTCCGCCTTCACCCGCGCAAAACCTTCTTCAAAACGCTCCTGCTTCGGCTCCGCTCCTGTCCCCTCCAACCACAGATCAGCAACCACCCCACCGTTTTCCTGGATTTCTCGAACAGGCGCGCCGCCTTTCTCCCCAACTTCCTGCTCCGCACCACGGCTTTGTGCCCTTGCCAGCGCAATCGTCTGCAAACGCAAATCGATCTCAGCCTCCGCCGACGGCCCCGGCAACATCGTCACCCGCGTCAGCCCTTCCGGACGCTCCTGCTGCGTCAACTGCCGGGCCAGCGGCGTAATCAGCTGCCGCTCAATCCGCTGCGCAAGTGTTCGCGCCCCGTAACGCCTGTCCATCGACTGCTGCACCAGCGATTCGATCAGCCGCGGATCAACGTCCACCAGCACCTGCGCTTGCCGCAGACCGCGCCGCTCCAAAATCTCACGCACCGTCCGCCGCGCAATCCGCTTGAGCGACTCCCCATCCAGCGCCCGGTACGCAACCACGCGATCGATCCGGTTAAAAAACTCCGGCCTGAAAAACTGCTCCGCACTCCGCTGATAATGCAGCGCCCGATCCTTTTGACCACTGCTGCCAAACCCAAGCCAGCGCTCTTCCGATGCCGCCCCCAGATTCGAAGTCATGATCACAACCGTATTACAAAAATCCACCACACGGCCTGCCGCATCCGTCAACCGCCCATCCCCGAGCAGTTGCAACAGCAAATCCAGCACCCGCGAACTGGCCTTCTCAATCTCGTCGAACAACAACACACTGAACGGCTGCAAACGCACGCGCCCGGTCAACTCCCCATCCGGTTGCGCCGCCGTCCCGATCAGACGCGTCAACGAATACGGCTCGCTGAACTCACTCATATCAAAGCGAATCATGCGCTCCTCGGCCCCGAACAGATCATGCGCCAGCGCCTTGGCCGTCTCCGTTTTCCCCACTCCGGAAGGACCGATCAACAAAAAACTCCCCAGCGGCCGCTTCGCATCGCTCAGGCCCTGCTCGATCGTCAGCACCAGATTCGTCATCACCTCCACAGCTTCCGGCTGCCCGAAAACACGCTCTTCCAGCGCCGTGCGAATCACCTCCGGCGAACGTCCATTGCCCTGCCGCAATATCGTCATCGGCAAACCCGTATGACGCTGCACCACCCGCGCCACCAGCTCCCCATCCAACTGGATCTCACGCAACATCAGCTCATTGGTTCGGCGCACACCTTCATTAAAACACTGCTTGGCCAGCCGCACCGCCTTGCCCGGAAACGCCTCCTGCCTGAAAAACCGCCGCGACAACTGCAAAATCGTCTCAACCCCATCCGGCGTAAACCGCACCGGCTGCTGCCTCTCCAGATCTCGCACCTGTTCCGTCAAAACCCCCAGCGTTTCTCGATACGACAACTCCGGCACATGCACGCGCCGAAACTTGTCCACAAATCCCGGCGCCAGCTCCCGCGCCATTTCCCAGGTCTCCGCCGTCGCCTCGCTGAGGATCGCAAACTGCCCCTGCTCCAGATACGGCTCCATAAAGCGCGCCACATTGCTCTCGCCGTGCGTCGTGCGCCCCGCACGCACAAGCCCCAGCAAATCCTCAATCACCAGCATATCCCCGCGCGCCGTGAGCTCCTCACACAAAGCCTCCGCACGCTGCTCCCACTGCCCGATGATGCTCATCCCCGCAATGATCCGGTCCCCACTCGTCTGCCAGATATCGCGCCGCTGTTGATACCCCTTGCCCTGCTCCCAGAGCTTGCGCACGACCTCTCCGATCAGCGCCGACTTCCCCACACCCGACGGCCCCACCAGACAGATATTCGTCGCCCGCGGACTGGACATCGCCGCCACAAGCTCCTCCACAAGCTGCTGCCGACCATACGCCTCCGCCAGCATCTGATCTTCTGCCCGATGCAACAGATTCGTTGCCACCTGCAACAACGTCTCCGGCCGCTGCCAGCGCCCACCCCGCGGCACTCCCGGCGATTGCCCCTCAATCGCCTCCGGAAACCCCAGATCTACCTCGACCGACTCCAGACTATAATACCCCCCGCTCTGCAACTGCTCCGCCCGACCCTGATTTCTCTGTACCCACTCCAGCAACCACGCCTGCGTCTCGAAATACAGATTCTCCATCTGCTGCACCACAAACGACTCGCCCGGCAGCTTCGGAAACCACACCTGCCACGGCTCACTGCCATACATCCGCCCCACAATCGCATGCGTAAACACATGCTCCACCCCGCGCTGACCATCCTCCTTTTCCAGCTCCAGAAACACGTGCAAGACCTCCAGATCCTGCGGCGGCAACAAACGATCCAGATCCGCCGGCGCCAGCTTCTCATGCACCAGATCCAGCGCCTGAAACATCAGCTCTTCCTTCAGCTTCGCCGCACTCGGCCCCCGCAACGGATGCGCCAGCGCGCCCACCCACGGCATCGAAACCTCAAAATGCCCCCGCTGAGGCTGGCTCACATACATCTGCAACGTTATCTTCACGCGTTCCTACCTTCCTTCAAAACCACACAACTTCTACCCAACCCACAATCAGGCGGTTCGCAACAATCCCAAAGCCAGAAGCCCCACTTCACAGGTGCACAATTCTTGGCCTTTACCTTTTCCTTTGCTTTTCTTCGCGCCTATTCGCGACTTCGCGACTTCGCGCGCGCTTTTTGCCTTTGCTTTTCTTCCTTCACAGCTCCACAAGTGCACAACTCCTGGCCTTTGCCAAACCATCCAGCCCAACGTATGCGGCGAGTCATAAATTGAGGAGCGCAAAGCCGGAATCCCGAGGGATAGGCCTTAAGGGCCGTCCCGAGCGGTTCCGGCAAAGCGGTCGTCGATTTAGGACCGCCGCCCAACCCTAAAACCACTCCACCTCATCACCACCCGCCTCCACATCCACCAGGCGCCACGCCACTTCCTCCATCCACGGCCAGACCGCCGCCCACGGATCTTGCGCCTCAAACGCCTCCGAAACCGCCCCCACGCCCGGCACCTCCATCGTCACCTCACGCGTGCGCAAATTCCACGACCGCACCACCGACGCCGACGCACGCGCCTCCCCCATCACTCCGTCCCCGCCCGGACCCTCCCCCTCCCGATACACCACCACATCCACCGACTGACTCCCCTCCGGTGACAAAATCCGATGCAATCCGTCCTCGCCCTGCAGCAACGGCCGCGCACCTTTCCCCACAATTTCCAGCGCCAGAGCCTGCCCGCGCGCATCTTTCGTGGCCACCCAACCATCGCGCCATGTCCCCGTCCGCTCCTCCAGACGCGCCAGCTCATGCCCCGTGCGCGAACGCCACAGCTTCGTCTTCCAGCCCCGCTTTGCGCACAACTTCCCATACCAATCCACCAGAAGCGCACGCCACGGATCTTGCGCATTGCGCGAAGCCATAAACAAAACCACCGAATCCGGCTCCTGATACGCCGTGCGCATCACATCCAAAAATGCATCGTCCAAGCGCGCCTGCAACTCCGAAATCCGCTGCTGCAAATCACCCACAATATCAAACTCGTGGCTGTGATACGCCTCCGTCGCAAAATCCTCAAACGCCGTCAGCTCCTCATCGATCCGCATAATCGGAGCCACGACTTTACGCGCAAGCTCTGCCTCCTGCGCGATCTTCGACGCATCCGGCGACTTCCAGAAATGCTCCGACTGACTCGCCGCATCATACTGATCGATTTTCCACTCCAGCACCGTGAAAACATCGGCATACAGACAATGCCGCAACCGCCGACGCAGCTCCGAAACCTCCTCAAGCTGCTCCAGCAACAAACTCCGCTGCCCTGACTCCCCATCCTGGCTGCGCTCTGAAACCTCCCAGACCAACTTCGGTTCCTCCCCCGCAGCCACCGGCTCTCCCACGCGCACCCGAATCAAACCGCCCCACATTCCCGCACGCTTTTCGTCTCCGCCGGCCGCCATTTTTTTGGCCGCCATCATCTGCGAAAACTCCGCCAGCTTCGCCGCCAGCGGCCAAACGATTTCACGCTCCACAGCCCTCTTAATCGGCCGCGCCCCATAACGAACATCCCAACCGCGCTGCGCCAGCCACCCCGCAACTTCCGGCGCAAACTCCAACTCCATATCCCGGCTCATCAACCCGTCACGCTGCCGCAATCCCGCCAGCTCGCGCGCCGCAATCGCCGTCACTGTCTCCGCATCAAGCGGCGCAAACGCAATAAACTGATCGATGCGCCCCAGAAACTCTGCCCGGAAAAACCGCTCCGCTTCACGCCGAAAATGACTCGCATAACCCGCATCGGCCTTGCCTCCCTCCGCAAACCCCATCGCCGGACGCAGCGACTCCACCCCCAGATTGCTCGTCAAAATCAAAATCGTATTCTGAAACCGCGTCGTACGCCCCGCCGCATCCGTCAAACGCGCCTCGCCCAGCACCTGCAACAGCAGATCAAACACCGACGCATGCGCTTTCTCGATCTCGTCGAGCAACACCACCGAAAACGGCTGCCGACGCACCGGCCCCGTCAAATCGCCTTCCTCCCCGGCCACCTGCCCGATCAAACGCTGATACCCGTCCGCGCTCGCGTACTCGCTCATGTCCAGACGCACTAGCCGCGACTCGCTGCCAAACAAAAACTCCGCCAGCGCCTTCGCCAGCTCCGTTTTCCCCACGCCCGTCGAACCGACAAACAAAAACGAACCCAGCGGCCTGTCCTCAGCCGCAAGCCCGGCCTTCGTCACCCCCACCACATCCGCCACCCGCGCCACCGCTTCCGGCTGACCGATTACGCGCTTCGACAATTGCGCACGCACCGCCTCCAGATCCAACGTCCGATCATCAAGCAACAACACCGGCGGCATCCCCGTTTCTTCGCAAAAACTCTCCACCATCTGCGTCAGCGTGATTTCCGTCCCCAGATCCTGCACCACCCGTGTCAGCGTGCGCGCCACAAAATCAATCGTCCGCCCCACCGGACTGCCCTCCGTCGCAAACCGCCGCTGCAACGACCACGCCCGCTCAATCGCTCCTGCCCCGATCTTTACCCCTTCCAAAGCCGCGCGCCGCTCACTTTCCCGACGCACAATCTCAAGCCCCACCTCCGGCTCCGGATCGACCAGCCGCATCACCGTAAACGCGCGCGCAAACCCCACATCCCTGCGCTCGATCTGCGCCCACTCCTCAACCGTCGCCTCCGCCACCACCCGAATCCGCTGGTCAGCCAGATGCGGCTTCAAAAACTGCGCCAGATTATAATCGCTCCCCAGATACTTCCCGGCATCGAGCGCCTCCACAAGCCGCCCCATATACAAAACATCCCCCGACAGCTCCAACTCACGCACGATCTCCCGACACTGCAACTGCCAGCCCGGCGACATCGGATCCGTCGCACACAAACGCGGCGAATCCGCAAACCACAACGTTTTCTTCGCTCCCTCCTCCAACAAACGCCGCGCATATGCCTTCACCAGCGCCGTCTTGCCCACCCGCGCCGGCCCCACCAATACTACGGCCGCCGGAATCTTCCCCTCCACATGACGCACAAGCTCACCCAGCGGCTCCTCCCGGCAAAACACCGGCCCGAAACGATGCCCCACTGCAGCCTTTTCCCCCTCCGTCCCCTTACCCGATTCACCTGCCCACATCTGCGCCACGTCCTCCAGCGTCGGCGTCGCCACACTCGCCGCCCCCACCTGCGTCAGATCTTCGGCATCGAAATAATCGCGCCACCGCGACTCCTCCTCCACCGTCGCCAGATCCATCGCCTCGACTTCCACCTCCAGCGCAGTCACCTCAAACGCATCCGGAACCGCACGCCGCCCCACCCCCGAGCCTCGTGACGCCTTCAACTGCTCCAGCAAAAACATCATCCCCTCGCCGGCCCAGTCGCCCTCGCCGCCCTGTTCCTCAAGCATCCACGTATCCAGATGATACAACGGCGCCTGCAAATGCATCAGCCCGCCCGCAAACCGGCGCCCGACAATGTCCACTGCCACAAGCGGCCCCGCATACGCCTCTTCCACCGCCGACGCTTCTTCCAATGCGTCTGGCCCATCGGCCGGCACATCCTCCCCGGCAGCCGCCTCATAGCCATCATACGCCGTCGCCTCGCCACCCTCGTCCTGTACCGCCAGAGTCACCCGAGACCACACAACTTCCAGCGGCTCGGGCAATTCATACAGCATACGCGGATGCAAATGCTCCAGCACATGCACCAGGCTGCGTTTCAACTTCGCCAACGCCAATTCATGCGTCGCGTCCGCAGCACTCACCAGCGGAAACCCCAACGTATGAGCGATAAAAACATCTTCTCCATAGCGGCGCACCGCCACGGCAACTCGTAATTTCATAAGCTGTTCAACGACTCAGTCACCAACCAGTTCCTTCCACCCAATTCCAACCACCCTGTTTTGCACGCCCCCCCTCAAATTGCAACGCAACAACAACGCAACAACATGGACTCCACCACCCTGTGACCACAATTCAATCATCCCACAACAAGCTCCCACCCAACCCACCGTCTTTCCTGGGCCCGAACCATGCTCGCAGATATCTTCACCATCAACATGTCCCCCCTCGAACTCATCATCCGAGGCACCAGCGTCTACTGGTTCATCTTCGTAGCCTACCGCTACTTCCTGCGCCGCGGAGCCGGCCAGATAGGCTTCGCCGACATCATGCTCCTCGTCCTCATCGCCGACGCCTCCAGCCTCGCCCTCTCCGGCGCCTACGAAACCATCACCGAAGGCTTCATCCTCATCTCCACCCTCATGTTCTGGAGCTGGCTCGTCGACTACGCAAGCCTCAAATTCAACTGGGTCAGCCGCCTCATCGAACCCACCCCAACCCTCCTCATCTACAACGGCCAGATCCTCCACCGGAACCTCCGCAAAGAACACCTCACCCTCGACGACCTCACCACCCAACTCCGCTTCAACGGCATCGAATCCGCCACCGAAGTCAAACGCGCCTACTTCGAAGGCGACGGCGAAATCAGCGTCATCCCCTTCAAATAATCCAATCCCCTCCCACCACCATACCACCCCAATACACGGCCCCGGTTCGCAACGTCACACCCCGCATTTCATGCGGGGCTAGAACCGACGCTGCGCTCCGCACGGGTTTCACCCGGCTCCGCGGTGCCTATTCCTGCGTCCTTCCCAAATCCCCACCCACCCAGACACACGCACCCGCGCAGCCAGGCGTCAGCCTGAGCGCAGCGCCGCCGGTCGTTTTAGCCCTCGGCGTCAGCCGACGGGTGCGAACGCCGCAAACCACCCAATTCTCCGATCACCACCACAACGCACCCCGCCCAATCCCCCCTCCCACCCACCACACCCAATTCTTCAGACTTACTTAAGATTACAAATGTCTCATATCATGGTAGACCCACCGGCTTCCCAATAACCTCCGAGGAGATCCAACATGACCGCACCACCCACCCAGGCCCCGCTAAAATCCCCCCCGCGCCCCGACGAAATCAAAAAAACCATCGCAACCAGCACACGCGCCCGGTTACCGCTGATCATCGTCTCGCTCCTGGTGCTGGGCGGTATCGTGGCCGGACTGGTCTGGTGGAAAATGCCTCGCGAAGCCGAAATCGTTTACACAACCCGCCCGATTGCGCGCGGCGACATCATCGTTTCCGCCACCGCAACCGGTACACTGGAACCCCGACGCACCGTCAGCATCGGCGCCGAAATCTCCGGACGCATCGAGAGCGTCGAAGTCGAAAACAACCAGCCTGTCACCGCCGGACAGGTCATGGCCACGTTTGACACCTCCACCATCGAAAGCTCGCTCGAGCTCCAACGCGCAAACCTTGCCGGTATGGACGCCTCTGTGCGCCGCGCCGTCGCCATCTACGAACAAGCTCAAAGCGACGAAGCCCGCACCCTGGCCCTGGTCGAGCGCGGCATCGTCTCACGCGCCGAAGGCGAAGTCGCAACCTCCGCCGTAGTCCGCGCCAAAGCCGACCTCGACGCCGCACGCTCCAACGTCGCCCGCGCACGCGCCTCCGTTACCGACGTCAAAACACAGCTCGACAAAACCGTCATCATCTCGCCCATCGACGGCGTCGTTCTCTCCCGCAAAGTCGAACCCGGCCAGACCGTCGCCTCCTCCCTGCAAGCACCCGAATTGTTCATCGTCGCCGAAGACCTCTCCCGCATGAAACTCAACGTCTGGGTCGACGAAGCCGACGTCGGCCTGGTGCAAGCCGGCCAGTCCGCCACGTTTACCGTCAGCGCATGGCCCGGAAAAACCTTCGATGCCACCGTCGAAACCCTCGACCTCTCGCCGACCATGACCGACAACGTCGTCACCTACACCGCCGTACTCTCGGTCGAAAACCCCGAAGGACTGCTCCGCCCCGGCATGACCGCCAACGCAACCATCATCACCGGCCAACAAACCGACGTCTTGCGCGTCCCCAACGCCGCCCTGCGCTGGCAGCCACCCGTCGCCGAATCCAAATCCGGCTCGCCGCTCGTCCCCACGATGCGTTTTGGCAGACGTCGCGGCGGTGGCGCAGCCAGCGGCTTCGGCACCGTGCACGTCCTCCAAAACGGTGTCCCCACGCCCGTCCGCGTGCAAACCGGACGCACCGACGGACGCTTCACCGAAATCATGACCGACGAAAACACCGCCAGCACCATCTTCGAAGGCGCCGAAATCATCGTCGGTCAGACCACCGCCGAGCAAGCCGCCGAACAGTCACCCGAAGCCGGCCCCGGCAACGCGCCCGCCCCCGGCAATTCCAAAGCCCCCGGCAACTCCAAAGGCCCCGCCAGCCCACCATCTGCCAACGCCGATCAACCCGGAGGTGCCTGATGAACCAGGATACTCCGATCATCGAAATGCTCGACATCTACAAAATCTACGGCTCCGGCAACACCGAAGTCCGCGCCCTCAACGGCGTCAACTTCCGCATCGATCACGGCGAATTTGTCGCCGTCATGGGTCCCAGCGGCTCCGGCAAATCCACCACCATGAACATCGTCGGCTGCCTGGATACGCCCTCCGCCGGAAGCTACAACTTCTGCGGACTCGATGTCGCCAACTTCTCCAACGACCAGCTCGCCCTGTTGCGTCGCAACTACCTGGGATTCATCTTCCAGAGCTTCAACCTCATTGCGCGCACCACCGCACTCGAAAACGTCGAACTCCCCCTCGTCTACAAAGGCGTCAAACCTTCCATCCGCAGAAAAATCGCCCTGGAAGCCCTCGACTCCGTAGGCCTGGCCCAGCGTTTTGACCACACCCCCGCACAACTCTCCGGCGGCCAGCAACAACGCGTCGCCATTGCCCGCGCGCTCGTCACCGACCCGACCCTGCTCCTGGCCGACGAACCCACCGGAAACCTCGATACCAAAACCACCCAGGAAGTCATCAACCTGCTCAAAACCCTGAACGAAGAGCGCGGCATCACCGTCGTCATGGTCACCCACGAACCCGAAGTTGCCGTCAACGCCCAGCGCGTTTTGTGGTTTGTCGACGGACGCCTCGAAAAAGACGGTACGCCCCAGGAGGTCCTCACATGAGAACCCTCGACATCTTCCGCATGTCCTTCACCGCCATCGCGCGCAACAAAGTCCGCTCCGTCCTCACCGCTCTTGGCATCGTCATCGGCGTCGCCAGCGTCATCGCCATGGTCCACCTCGGCCAGTCCGCCACGCAAAGCGTCACCGACAGCATCTCCTCCATGGGCTCCAACCTGCTCATCGCCCAGACCGGCCGAGGACAACGCGGACGCGGCGGCGTCGCCGGCATGCCGCCCGCCTTCACCCACGACGACGTCCAGACCATCATCGAAGAATTCGACGACGTCATCGTCGCCCCCCTCGTCAACTCCCAACAAAGCCTGGTCTACGGAAACGTCAACCACAGCGTCTCCATCACCGGCACCACCAACGAATACTTCGCCATCCGCAACTGGAACCTGGCCACCGGACGCTTCTTCGAAGACGGCGAAAGCGAAAGCTCCGCCACCGTCTGCATCCTCGGCAAAACCGCCGCAGAAACCATGTTCGGCCAGCAAGACCCGCTCGGACACACCCTGCGCGTCGGCCGCACCTCCTGCGAAGTCATCGGCACCCTCGAACCCAAAGGCTCCTCCATGGGCCAGGACGCCGACGACGTCCTCATCATGCCCGTCGGCACCGTCCAACAACGCCTCATCGGCAACCTCGACATCCGCCAGATCTACATCTCCGCCACCGTCGACGGCACCACCGGACGCATCAAAGCCGACCTCGAACGCTTCTTCCGCGAACGCCGCGCAAACCCCGGCAACCGCAACGCCGAAGACGATTTCTTCGTACGCGACATGCAAGAAATCGCCGACACCCTCGAAGGCACCACCCGCGTCCTCACCCTGCTGCTCGCCTCCATCGCCGCCGTCAGCCTGCTCGTCGGCGGCATCGGCATCATGAACATCATGCTTGTCTCCGTCACCGAACGAACCCGCGAAATCGGTATCCGCATCGCCATCGGCGCCCAGGTCCGCGACGTCCTCGTCCAATTCCTCGTCGAATCCATCGCCATTTCCACCCTCGGCGGCTTCATCGGCGTGGTCCTCGGCGTCGGCGCCACCTGGTTCGCCACCGACAAAATGAACATGCCCTTCACACTCTCCGTCGAAACCATGCTGCTCGGCTTTGGATTCTCCGTCGTCGTCGGCATCATCTTTGGCTTCGTCCCCGCCCGAAAAGCCGCAAACCTCAACCCCATCGAGGCGCTCCGTCATGAGTAGTACATCCGTAAAAAACACCATCCTCATCGCTCTTGGCGCCACCCTGGCCCTGGCCACCGCTCTCCCACAACCCGCTACCGCTCAGGACGCGCCCCAACCAACCCAACAGCAACCACAAACCACCCAAACCGATGCGCGCGCCCTCACCCTCAGCCCGCGCGAAGCCATCGACCTCGCCATCCAGCAAAACCCCGACCTGCGCCTCACCCGCATCGAAAGCCAGCGCGCCGAACTCGCGGTCGAAAGCGCCGAAACACGCCGCACACCGCTCTTCACCGCCGAAGCCGGCTACCGCTACGGCAAAACGCCCAGCCTCTCCGCCGACGGCACCCGCCTCAACAACTCGAGCTCGCTGACCTTCTCCTCACGCCTGGCCCACACCCTGCCTGTCGGAACCCAACTCGCTGCCAGCGCCGCTTTCGGCCGCGCCGTCCGCGACTCCGCAGGCTTTGCCCAGTTCGGCGCCGCCTACGATACAAGCCTCGGCATCAACATCTCCCAACCTCTGCTGCGAGGCTTCGGCGAAGAAATCAACAACGCCGCCATCACCTCCGCCCGCCTCTCCCAACAAATCCTCACCGCCCAGCAACTCGCCCAGGCCAACGCCATCACCGCAAGCGTCCTCTCCGCCTACTGGGATCTCTGGCTCGCCCAACAAAACGTCGCCATCCAACAGGCTGCCCTCGAAATCGCACAACAAAACATCGAAAACGCCGAATACCGACTCGAAACCGGCGCCATCGCACCCGCCGATCTCATCCCCCTGCGCCTCGAACTCACCAACCTCGAAAGCAGCCTCGTCACCGCCCGCAATCTCGTCCGCCAACGCTCCGCCGAACTCGCCAATTTGACCGGCCAGAACCCCGCAATCCCCCTGCAAGCAAACGCCGAACTGCCCGAGCTCGACATCCCATCCCTCGAAAACGCCATGCAGCTCTACAAAGAAAACTCCTACGAGCTCGCACGCCTCGAACTCGCCATCGAAAACGCACGCCTCCAGGCACGCCTGGCCGAGAACGACGCACGCCCACGCCTGGACGCCGTCGCCTCCTTCGAACTCGCTGGACTCGACCGCGACGCCATCGACTCCATCGCACAGCTCCCCCAATTCAACGCCTTCACCGCATTCGCCGGCCTGCGCCTCGAACTCCCCATCCGCAACCGCTCCGCCCAGGCCGAAGCCGAACGCGCCAACCTCGCCGTCCTCGTCGCCCAGACCGACTACGAACGCAGCACCACCAACGCCAACACCCGCGTCCTCACCCTCTTAAACGACGCTCAGACCACACAAGAACGCATCCGACTCGCCAGGCAAAGCGCCGAACTCGCCAAACAAAGCGTCGAAGCCCAGACCGCACGCTTCGACACCGGCCGCGGAACCTCCTTCGACGTCGTCACCGCCCTCCAACGCTACCAGGAAGCCGAACTCCGCGTCGTCGAAACCCAGGTCGACATCATCCGCCGCATCCTCTCCATCGACGAACTCACCGGCCAACTCCTCCAACGCTGGAACATCACCCTCTAACCCCAACCCCAACCCACCACCCGCGGAACCAATTTTCACAATAACTCATTATTTGCACCACATGGACCCCCACCAATCCACCACCCGCGGAGCCGGGTGAAACCCGTGCGCAGCGCAGCGGCCGTGCTAACCCACGGTGAAACCGTGGGGGTGACGGTGCAAACCACCCATTACCTCTCACAACCCCATAAAACCCATGACCCCACCCAAAAACCACATCCTCCTCGTCGAAGACGACCAGAAACTCGGCGCCTCCATCGTCTACGAACTCCAGGAAGCCGACTACCGCGTCACCTGGCTCAAATCCGGCTCCGACGCACGCCTACTCGAGCCCGACGACTTCGACCTCATCGTCCTCGACTTGATGCTCCCCGGCCGACACGGCTTCGATCTCCTCAAAGACTACCGAGCCAAAGCCGACACGCCCGTCATCCTGCTCACAGCCCGCACCGACACCCAGGACAAAGTCCGCGGCCTGCAGCTTGGCGCCGACGACTACCTCACCAAACCCTTCTGGCCCGAAGAACTCCTGGCCCGCATCGAAGCACGCCTCAGACGCCCCCTCATCCGACGCGACGCGGACCTCATCGCAGGCCCCCTGAAAATCGACCTCACCGCGCGCCAGGTCTTCGTCGAAGACCAACCCATCGAGCTCACCCGCGCCGAATTCGACATCCTGGCCGAACTCGCCCGACGCCCCGGTATGGCCGTCACACGCCGCCAGCTCGTCGAGCGCGTCCTGCCCGGAGAATCCGATAACGCCGAACGCACCCTCGACGTCCACGTATCCCGCATCCGCAAAAAACTCGCCGACGCCGCCCCCATGCTCGAAACCGTCTGGGGCATCGGCTACCGCTTAAACGCCAACCAAACGCCCAACGAGGAATCCTGACCATGAAGTTCGGTCTCCGCAGCCGCGCAGTCTTCACCCTGCTTGCCGTCGTCATCCCCATCACCATCGGATTCTCCTACTACCGCTGGCACGTCGAGCTGCGCACCATGATCGAGCGCCACGCCGAACGCACCACCGCCCACATCCAGGCCAACCCCGAACGCATCTGCCTGCCCCAAAAACCCGAAGACCTCGTCCGCCGTGGATTCCCCGTCCACACCTATGCCCTCGACCTGACCCCCAACACACCCGACGCCCCCGCACTCCCCGCCTCCCTGCGCAACCGCCTCCAACAAAGCCCCGAGGCCGCTCTCCAGATCGACGACGTCAAAGATACACGCTACGCCGGCGCCACCGCCGCCCTGATCCCCCACACCGAAAGCAACCCCCACATCCCACAATCTTGCGCCATCGCCCTGCTCGCCTGGCCCGACCGACAACCACCCGGCGCCCCCTCCCTCAAAGCACGCGCACTCTTCCAGGGCCTGGCCCTCATGATCTCGCTCATCGCCGTCGGCTTGCTCATCTCCGCACCACTCGTCTTCCGCCTGCGACGCTTAAGCGACGCCGTCCGCAACGCCACCGCCGGCCAGTTCGACAACCCCGAAGCACACCGCTCCCCCACCCACCACGACGAACTCACCGAACTGGCCTACGCCTTCGACACCACCATTGCCGCCTTCCACAACCGCGACACCGCCCTCAAGGAATACATCGCCAACACCACCCACGACCTGGCCATCCCCCTGACCGTGCTCCAGCACAAGCTCACCGCCCTGCGCCCACACATCCCCCAGGACGACACCCAGGCTTTTGATCACATCGAAGTCGCCATCGAAGAATCCCACTACATCGCCTCCCTCATCGCCAACATGAGCGCCGCCGCCAAACTCGAAGCCGAGCACATCAACCACCACCTCGCCCCCGTCCACCTCGACGAAATCGTCGCCCGCGTCGCCGCCCGCCACCAACCCATCGCCGACCAGAAAAACATCGCCCTCAACTTCTCCACACCCGATTCCCCCGTCATCACCACCGGCGACGCCACCCTGGTCGAACAGGCCTTCAGCAACCTCGTCCAGAACGCCGTCCAGTACAACAACCCCGGCGGACACGTCAGCATCATCTTAGAACACGAAGCCAACGATCATTTCCAACTCCGCGTCATCGACGACGGCCCCGGCATCCCCCCCGAACTCACCCGGAACCTCATCCAACGCGGCATCCGCACCGACGACGCCCGCAACCGCAACACCTCCGGCCAGGGCTTCGGCCTCGCCATCGCCCAACAAGTCTGCACCCGCCACGGCTGGACCCTCACCCTCCAACCCCACGACAGCCCCGACGGCACCACCGGCACCGAAGCCATCATCCACAGCCACTAACTCTCCCCAACACGTAGCGAGCCTCCCAAAGGTATCCGGCATACCCCAAAAAGCCCCAGCGAGCCTCCCAAAGGTATCCGGCATACCTAAAAAAGCCTCAGCGAGCCTCCAAAAGGTATCCGGCATACCCAAAAAAGCCTCAGCGAGCCTCCAAAAGGTATCCGGCATACCCCAAAAAACCTCCATAAACCCCCGTCAGAATATGCAGCATACCCCGGCGAGGCTCCGTAGCGGATTTTGAACATTCGACGATAGCAGCCCAAAGCCAACGCAGGCTCTGCAACACACCCCAACACCGCCCTCGCACCCGCGCATAATTACCAACACCTCCCTCGCACCCGCGCATAATTACCAACACCCCCCAACCACCCGCGCAGCGGGGCCTCTGGCCCCTGCGGAGCGCGCCGGCGCCGTGCCAGCCCATGGCCTCTGGCCATGGGACACGTGTCCACCCCCCCAATTCTCCGATCACGACCCCACCGCAATCCCCCCAATTCTCCGATCACAACCCCACCGCAATCCCCCCAATTCTCCGATCACGACCCCACCGCAATCCCCCCAATTCTCCGACCACGACCCCGCCGCCCCCCTCCCTGATCAGAAGGTCTTCTGCAGCCCCGCAAACACCTGACGGAACACGCCGGGCTTAATTCCCTGCGGCGCGCGCGAAGCAATATACCGCTCATCGAGCAAGTTCTTGCCAGCTACATAGAACTGCAACGCCAGCGGCTCATACATATAAGCCACCTGCGCATCGACCAGCAAACGAGCGTCAATGCGGCCGACCGTACCATCGACACTGGCCTCGACTGTTTCTCGTTTGTCGGTGAACTGCTCACTGATCCAGTTTGCGGAGGCAGCCAGCATCAGACCGCTGGAGTGCTCAAAGCGCAGGTTGCCGGACACCTGGTGTTGCGGCGCGTAGGGAAGCTGATTGCCCTTGATATCGCCCTCCCAGCCGTCACCGAATTCGGAGTGGACATAGGTGTAGTTGACGGTCAGCGGCAACTGGAAGCCCCAGCCAGCGGCAGCGGCGATATCCACACCCACACCGGATTCCACACCGATATGGATGGTTTCGCCACCGTTGAGCATCGGGCGGCCATCGCTCAGATCGACGACGGCACCATCGGCTTCGCTGGGCGGAATGATCTGATTGGAGAAGTTCAGCATGAAACCGGTCACTTCAGCGCGCAGCCAGTTGGCGTGGTTGTAGCGAGCACCCAGCTCGTAGTTCCACGAGTATTCGGCATCGAGCTCGAGCGTGGCGCCATCGGTCGTGATGTTGTCCTTCACGCGCGGCGGCGCAAAACCACGATGCACACCGGCAAACACGGTCAACGGATCAACGACCTGGTACGAAACGCCCGCGCTCGGAATCACAGCCACCAGGAACTCGGAGTTTTTGGCGGCCGGATCCAGATCGGTCGGCGTACCTTCCACACGTGCACGGTACGTCGTGCGCTCGCTCCACATATTTTCCACGCGCACGCCCGGCGAAACGCGCAGCTTGCGATCCAGGAACATGAAGCGATTGAGCGCGTAAGCCGAAACCGCGGTCACATTGCGGCGATCATCCTCACGAATCACACCGGAGAACGACGTTGCATGCTGCCCGACCAGAAAACGCTCACGGGTCTGCTCGTTGTGCACGCGCACACCGGTTTGCAGTTCGTTCTCAATCGGTCCCAGATCGTATTCCACAGTCAAACGCGGCTCGATGCCACCGACCGTAAACTCACGATTACGATTTCCGGTCTGATTGCGGAAAAACACTTCGGAACCATCGTTCAAAAAGCTCGACGGATCTGCCGACGTGATGGTGCGGCCATTGCCATCGATGATCCGCTCATAGTCGCGACCGGCATTGTAGGAACGATCAAAATCCTGACGCATCCAGTAGCGATTGATGATGTGTCCATACGCACGCGTTTCGAGCAGTACGCGACCACCCAGCAGAGCAGTATGCGTGATCGAACCGGCGTAGCGACGCAGGTCAAAAACATCGTGTTTGGCAAACTCGTCGCTCGGATCGTTCTCGTATTGCGGCGTCGTCAGCCCGATATACGTGGCGTTGGAAAGCTCATCGAAAACGTTCAATTTCAGAGCCAGCGACTGCGTAGGCGTCAGGCGCGCTTCGATTTTACCGGTCACGTCGGTCTGCTTCGCGTTCACGTTACGATGCCCGGTGAGCTGGCTGTGCATACCACTGATCTGATAGCCAACCTGGCCGTGCGTATTGCCCATGCTGACCCGGCCCATGCCGTAACCAAGGTTGCCGCCACGCGCTTCCAGCGACAGTTCAAACTCCTCGGGCGGACGCGGCGTCAGATAGTTGATCACGCCACCAACTGTTTGCGGACCATACAAAATCGAGCCACTGCCCTTGATGACTTCAATCCGATCGATGCGCTCAATCGGCGGCACAAAATACATCTCCGGCTCGCCGTAAGGCCCGATCGCAATCGGCGCACCGTCTTCCATGAACAGCACCCGACGACCACGCGTCGGATTCAAGCCGCGGATACCGATGTTCTGGCGCAAGCCGGCGCCTTCTTCCGACAACACAAAAAGGCCGGGAACGTCACGAAGCGCCTCGTTAGCACTGAGCGGCTTGCGAACCTGCAGATCTTTCTGGCTGACCACGGCCACCGAACCCGGCACGGCCTCGATTTCCTCGGTCGTTTGCCCGAGCACCGTCACTTCCGGCACCAGCACCGCATTTTTCGCAGAGTCAGCCACAGCCTCGGCCGCTTCCTGCACGATCTCCAGCGTCGCGTCGTCTTCCTCAACCGGCAGCTCGATCACAATCGCTTCTGTGCCCTCACTTTCCTCGGCAGCTTCAACTTCTTCGATTTCTTCAATTTCGTCGACAGCCTCGGCAGCCTCCTCAACTCCCTCAGTCTCCTCGGCAGCCTCGACTTCTTCCACCGACTCCGCACCTTCCACGGCTTCCACCGGAGTCTCGACTTCCTCCACAACTTCCTGGGCCAGAGCACTGGCCGACAACGCCACCAGGCCAGAAATCAACAACACACGCAAAACACGCGCAGAACACATTCGAACATTTCGCTGGGACATCAGGTACAACCTCCACAGAACGTAAATAAAACGTTTGAGTATCTAGAAGCTCGGCCACAATCGACAACGGCCTTTTCATGCCTCCCATTTTCATTTACGTCCTTTCCCGTCAAGCATTATTTTGAAACTGAGTTTCAAAAACGCCCACAAAAAGCCTTTTCCCCTCCATTTCTCTCATTTTTCCGGCTTCATCGCGCCGCTCAAGCCGCGAAGCCCTCACCCCAGCGTTTCAAGCTGCTTTCGGACCTTTTGCAACTTTTCGGCCGCCCCCAGCGTCTCCCACTGGACCGCAGCACTCTCAAACGCTCGCTGCGCCCGCCCAACCATTCCCGCCTTCGCGGCCAAATTGCCGGCAATCTCGAACAACAACGCAACGTCCTGATCCACAACCCCGCCCTGGTTCAGATTCGCCAACGCCTGCTCAAACGACGCATCCCACGCAGCCCAGTCCGCGCGCGCCGCGTAGGACGGCAACATCGCGATCTGCGCCAACCCCACATAACCCGTACGCCCGGCCGCCTGCATATTCTCCAGAACTTCCTGCATCACCGGCTCGGCCCGCGCAAACTCCTCCTGCTGCAAAAGCGTCATCCCCAGATTAAAGCGCACCGCCACATCGAACTTAAAACCCACGCTTTCCAGGATCTTCCACGCCTCCAGATACATCGCCTCGGCCCGCGCAAACTCTTTTTGCTTCCGGTACAACTCCCCCAGACTATTCAAACAAATCGAGACGTTCTGCAGATCGCCCAGCGCCCGAAAACGCTCCGTCGCTCCCTCCAACAACGCACGCGCCTCCTCCGGATCTCCGCTCTCCGCATGCACCATGCTCAGCCCCAGCTTGCAGGCGGCAATCTCCATCGAAAGCTGATGCGTACGATAAATCTCCAGCGCCCGCTGAAACCCGGCCAGCGCCCGACCATGCTGCCCCTGCCAGTAACTCAGCTCCGCCAGTGAATACACACAGCGCGCCGCACCGACCTCATCCCTCACCGCCTCATAAAGCAGCAACGCCTCCTCCACCAGCGCCGTTGCCTGCTGAAACTCACCCCGCAACTGCTCCAGACGACTGCGGTGATACAGCGCCGCCGCCAGAAAATCCGTCCACCCAGCCTTTCTGGCCACCGGCTCAATCCGATCCAGCAAAACCTGCGCTTCCTCCAACTCCTCGCGGCGACTGTGCAAAATGACCTTTTCGATCCACATCTGCACCCGGCGCCGATCCTCCCCGTCCTCCCCCACCCCGAGTTTGCTCAGCGACTCCTCATAGTAACGCAAATACGTATGCGCCTGCTCAAACTGACACGTCACCCGGCTCTCATGCGCTGCATCCAGCAACGGCTGCAATGCCTCCTCATGCGCCTCCGCCTGCATCCAATGCCACGCCAACCGACTCGCCAGCCCTCGCTTACCCGGCGCATACTGCTCCGAAATCACCGCCGCACATGCCCGGTGAATCTCCGCAAACCGCCCCCGCTCACGCGCAATCCGCTCCAGACTCTCACGCAACGCCGCATGCGCCATCGACCAACCAGCCTCCGTCAGCACAGCCAGCCTTCGCGTCACCATCCGTTCCAGTAACGTCTCCGGAAACCGCACGCCCAGCCGTGCACACAACGCGGCCGCTTCCGTCGCCACAACCTCATCACCCAGCAACGCCACCGCTTCCAGCGCAAGCTCCGCATCCGCCGGATAATCCCGCAAAATATCCCGCAAACGACTCTGCCAGATGCTATGCAGATCATCCGGAATCAACGCCAACTCCCCGGATTTCAACACAAATCCCTGCTGACCGACCCGCAAAACCCCGCGCTGCACCCAGTCGCCAACAAGCTCCACCGCAAAAATCGGACTGCCACCCACCCGCGCCGCAATATTTGCCGCCAGCTCACCGCTCAGCCCCAGCAAACGCTCCACCAGCCGCGTCATATCCTCCCGCGCCAGCGGCTGAACCTCAAACGGCTCCACCAAAGGATGCTCCATCAGTGCCCGCAACTCCGCACTGTCCACTGCCGCATCATCCCGCGCCGTCAACACAAACAAAACCGATAACTTCGCCTGCGCCTGGCCATCCGACGCACTCTGCTCCAGCACATACCGGCAAAACTCCATCGCCTCGCTGCCCCAGTGCACGTCATCCAACCAAACAATGATCGGCCGCGCTGCCGACATCCGCTGCAACGCACGCTCCAACAACGCAAACCGCTGCACCGGCGACTTAAAATGCACATACTCAAATTCCGACGCCACATCCGAGCCATCGGCACACATAAAACTCGTCAGCGCCTGCCACTCATACGGATCGGCAACGCCCGCCTCATGCAAATCCCGACGCACGCGCGGCGCCATCTGCCGCGCCGAAAGCCCCACGCATCGATAATAACTCGCCATCATCCGGGGCAATCCATGCGCAACATCCGGACTCGGACCATGCTTGGCCTTGAGCACCGTCGCACCGCCCGCCTCATGCGCCAGATGACACAACCAACTCGCCAGCTTGCTCTTGCCGCAACCCGACGGCCCCGATAAAAACACCGCACGCGCACCACCCTCCGCCCGCACGCGCCCGAACGCCGCCCACAACCGGTCGCGTTCCTCCTCCCGACTCACCAGCTGCACATCGCGAAGCCCGTACAATCCTAGCCCCGCACCGATCAGCTTCATCGGCCGCGTCGGCGCCTGCGACTCGCGCCACGACCTCGGACACGGCGCCAGATCATGACGATAACGCGCCTCGAACGGCCGCGATCGAACTTCCACCCCGGCAACCTGCACTCGGCTGAGCTGCTCACTCTCCTCGCTATCCGGCAACTGCTGCAACGCCCACGCCGCCGCCGACGCCCGCTGATAACGCATCGCCGGATCTTTCGCCGTCAGCTTACGCAACCACGTCTGAAATCCAGCCGGCAGCCACGTCAAAGCCTCGATCTCCGGAATCTCCTCCAGACCATGCTTCACCGCCAGCTCACGAAACGAATTCGCCACAAACGGCAACCTTCCACTGGCCAGCTCAAACGCCATGATCCCCATCGCATACAGATCCGTCCACGGACCGTAATCGCGCCAACGCCCCTCAATCTGCTCCGGCGCCATATAATGCGGCGTCCCCGAAATATTCTCCCGCAACGAATCCAGCGGCACATCCGGCCGCGTCGGCGCCTGCCGATCATACGGATGCGCCAGCCCGAAATCCGTCAATTTGATCGTCGGCCGCACATCATCCACACCCGGCAACAACACATTCGCCGGCTTAATATCGCGATGAATCACACCGCGCGCATGCGCATGCGACAAACCGTTCAGCACAATCAGCAGCACCTGACGCAACCGCTGCCACTCCAACACACCCCGCAGCGCGTCCAACGAGCCGCCCCCTGCATATTCCATCACCAGATACGGACTGTTCGCAATCAACTGCCCCTGACTGGCCTCCTCCACCCCGGCCGGCAACAGTCCGTAATCATAAGGCGTAATAATATGAGGATGCTCAAGACGCGCAACCGCCTGAACCTCGCGCCGAAAATCCTCCTGATACCGCGCCACCAACGCCCGCGCACTGGTCGAAACCTTGACCGCAACCGGCACGCCCTGTTCCTTATGAACCCCGCGCCACACCACGCCCATTGAGCCAGCTCCCACCGGAGCTTCCAGCTCAAATGGGCCAAGTTGTATCGGTTCCAACATCATCGCAGCCTACCCTTACATACAGCCAACAACACCTCGTGCGATGATAGTCTCCTTTTCCCCCTTCGCGCAACGAACTATGACTTCGACGTACTCATCCACGTCGCCACACCCCAGACCGCCGCAGCCATCAGCGCCAGACGCGCCACACGTCTGCCGCCACGACTGCGCCGCCGAGACCGCTCAAACGCCTCAAACGTCACGCCCTTCTTCGTAATCGCAATGTAGCCCCACGGCACAATCCGCCCGCCTCCGCCTCCCCCACCCGAAGTCCCCATTTTTTGCCTCTGGCGCCCCTTCCCACTCCCGAAACCAAACCGAATCCGCGCCTCCGCAACCGGCACCACCGTCATATTCCCCTGCCGCACCGGCTCCCCGAACACCGCCCGCGGCCCCAGATGATCCAGAACCTGATCAAGCGTCTGATCCAAGGCGCGATCAAAATTCCGATCGAGCTCCCCCAACGACCCGTCCTTGCCCTGCTCCCCACTCCACATACCCTCACGCCGCATCATCTCCTGTCCGCCAGCTACACGATTTGTATTGCTCATGATTTCTTCTCCTGAAAATAGTTTTATCAAACGCCATCCCAGAAAAATAATCACCCCCTCCCACAAATCGCCCCTCCCATCCCCCCGCAGCAAGGACTCTGCCCTCATCCTCCAACACATCGTTTGCAAACGAAGGCCCCTGGCAGGCCTGGATTCGCAGTCGGGCCGGCTCGTCTTCGATGTAACCGGCCTGGCAAGCTGTTCTTGGGAGTTCTTACTTCAGGAGTGAGCCGGGCAAATGTCATGCGGGCCGGCCGGAACGTTCACAAGCCGGGCAAATGTCGTGCGGGCTAACCGGGGCTTTTGTACTTTGTAATGTTTTTCAGAAAAAAATTCTGGCGTGGCCGAAAATGCTAGAAATGTAGAAATTTCCAGGACCGGCCGGCCTGGACAGAACAGTTCTTGAAAAGACATGAAATTTATAGAAATTTCTATTTTTTCTATAATTTCCTGCCAGAATTTTCACACAACTGAGCCTCGTCACTGCAAAATTTTTCTTCTTTTTT
>JBEBUW010000064.1:0-25491 GCA_040393065.1 Lujinxingia vulgaris
CACAACCAGCGCGCTCCGCAGGGGCCAGAGGCCCCGCTCCGCGGGTTGGGTGGGTGCGCGGGTTGGGTGGATGCGCGGGTGGGAGGGGTTAGCGGGGGGCGGTGTGGCGGAGGACGGCGGCGATTTGTTTTTCGAGGAGTTCGGGGCAGACCGGGTCGAGGCCCAGGGTGCGGAGTTGGGATTCGACGAAGGCGTAGCGATCGAGCAGGGGGCTGGTGGGGGGGAATCCGAGTTTGTGGAGGGCGAAGTAGCGGGGATCTTCGTGGGTGCAGGTGTGATCGGGGTGGAAGATCAGGGTGTAGCTCGGGCCGGGCAGGTTGGAGTCGGCCCAGGAGAAGACGGGGCGGCCGGCGTCGAATACGGTCAGGTGCAGGGTTTCGCAGGCCGGGTCGTAGCCGAAGAAGGCGCCGTTTGCGGCCAGGCGTTGCATGAGGGTTTCGGCCACGGGGGCTTGCAGGATGCGTTCGTCCAGATCGGTCATGGGTTCGCCGACCAGGGTGAGGCAGCGGTCGTTGGCGATGTAGAGGGCTTCGTTCCAGAGCTCGGGGTTGGGGGTGACGTCTTCGAGTTCGAGCTGGTTTTCGGCCGAGAGTTCGAGCAGCGCCTGGTGGACGCGTGCGGGGGAGGCGTCGACGGCGAGCTGGGTGAAGGCGGGCCAGTCCGTGGTATGGAGGGGCGTGGTATGGAGGGGCGTGGTGGAGGCGTGGTTGCGCGTCCAGGCCTGCGCGGTGCGCGCGGTCTGTGGAGTGCGGGGGGAATGGTGGATGGGGTGGAAGCCATCTTCGTCGATTAAAAACCAGTTGTGCATCATGCCGGAGTTCCGCGTCTTGCCAGGGGTGTAAACAAACAGTCAAAGGGACAGCACACATCGGATGGCGGAGATTAGAACGAGTCGGCGGGTGCGCAAGAAAATTGGCGGTTGGTTTGCAAGCCGGGGATGGCGGCTTACAATCAGCGGCAGTTTGGGAGGGGATTTTGTGTGATTTGGGTATGTTTTGGGTAAAAATGGCCGGATTTTTGAGTAAGGAGAGGCAAATGCGTTATCGGAAGGTGGGAAATACGGGTTTGTGGGTCAGTGAGCTGGCGATCGGTGGGTGGTTGACGCTGGGCAAGAGTGTGGATGATCGGACGTCGCATGACATTTTGCATGAGGCGATCGCGGCGGGGATCAATTTTATCGATGTGGCCGATATTTATGCGACAGGGGAATCGGAGCGGGTCACGGGTGAGGTGATTTCGGAGTACAAGCGCAGCGATCTGGTGGTTTCGAGCAAGGTGTTCTGGCCGATGAGCGAGAATATCAATGATCGCGGTTTGAGCCGTAAGCATATTATGGAGAGCATCGATAAGTCGCTGGAGCGTTTGCAGACGGATTATCTGGATATTTATTTTTGCCATCGCTGGGATGAGGAAACGCCGTTGTTGGAGACGATGCGGGCGATGGACGATCTGGTGCGCTCCAATAAGATTTTGTACTGGGGGACGAGTATGTGGTCGGCCGATCAGTTGCGGCAGGCGCATGAGCTGGCGGAGCGGTATCATTTGCATCCGCCGGTGGTGGAGCAGCCGCGCTATAATTTGTTGCACCGCGAGATCGAGCAGGGTGTGCAGCAGGCGGCGGTTGACCTGGGGATGGGGCTGACGGTGTGGAGTCCGCTGGCGCAGGGGCTTTTGACGGGCAAGTACAATGACGGCGTGCCGGCGGATTCGCGGGGCGCGACGCAGGATGCGGGCTGGTTGAAGCAGGATATGACGAGCGAGAATCTGGCGCTGATGCGCGAGTACGTGGAGATTGCACGGAAGGAGGGATTGCGGCCGGAGGTTCTGGCGCTGGCGTGGTTGTTGACGCGGGAGGGGATTTCGAGCGTGTTGACGGGCGCAACGAAGCCGTCGCATCTGCAGAGTAATCTGGAGGCGGTGGGCGTGGAGCTGGATGCCGCGCTGATCGCGCGGCTGGATAAGCTGTTTGTGAAATCGTGACAAAAGGCCGGGGGGATGGCCGGTGGGATTAGAAATCGTCGATGCAATCGACCAGTTCGGGTGTGTCGACGAAGGGGTTGCGCGAGCCCTGGTAGGCGGCCACGGCGTCGTTGCGGGCGCGTTCGGTGGCGTCGACCGGGTCGGCGATGTGCCAGGCGCGCAGGGCGGCTTCTTCGACCGGGCTGATTTCGTGGTCGTAGACGACGGCGAAGTAAAAGAGGGCGCGGGCGATGTTGCCTTTGGAGACGTCGCGCGGCTCGAAGCGGATCTGGCCGTCGATGCCGGGGCCGTATTTGGAGCCGCTGTCACTCCAGGTGGGTGAGGGGACGACGCCGAACTCCAGGTTGCCGCGCTTGCTGTTGGCGGTGCTTTTGGCCGGGAAGAGGTGGTGGATGTCGGAGCGAGCGGGTTCGTTGCTGGCGCCGCGGCTCTGGGGCCAGGTGTGCTCGGTGTTCATGGTGTTGTGGTTGTGACCGGAGCCGCCGTCGGTGGTGTATTTAAAGCCGGTGTAAATGCATTCTGCCTGGCCGTTGAAGTTGTCGATGGTGCCGAGCATGTGTTCGCGTGCTTCGGAGTAGCTGTAGGTGATGTGATCGCTCTGGAATCGGGCGCGCAGGGATTGTCGGAGCGCGTTGTTGCGGAGTGCGCATTGCCCGGGCTCGGTGTCTTCGGGTTCCTCGGTGTCCTCGGGTTCGTTGACATCTTCGGGTTCTTCGGTGTCTTCGGTGTCTTCGGGCTCGTTGACATCTTCGGGTTCTTCGGTGTCTTCGGGCTCGTTGACATCTTCGGGTTCTTCGGTGTCTTCGGGCTCGTTGGCGTCTTCGTTTTGCGAAGTGTCTTCGGGCTCGCTGGCGTCTTCGTTTTGCGAAGTGTCATGCAGGCCGGTGTCGTTCTGGCCGGCATTGTTGGCATTGTTGTTGGCAGGCGTAGGATCGTCGCTACAGGCACTGGCCAGGAAAACAAACGCCATCAGGGGGATGGTGATTCGCCAGAAGAAGGAACGCTGGTTCGAGGTGTTGCGCATGGTCTAACTCAGGGGTTGGGCACGTGCTGCGTGGAAGTCTAAAAAATTAGAAATCGGAGATTCGGGAGACGAGTTCGGGGTTGTCGATGAAGGGGTTGCGGGAGAGCTGAGCTTCGGCGACGGCATTGTTGCGGGCACGTTCGGCGTCATCGACGGGATCGGCGTAGTGCCAGGCGCGCAGGGCGGCTTCCTGATCGGTGGCGATTCTGTAGTTGTAGACGGTGGAAAAGTAGAACATGGCGCGGGCGATGTTGCCTTTGGAGACGTCGCGCGGCTCGAAGCGGGTCTGGCCGTTGGCGTCTTTGCCGAGTTTGGAACCGCTTTCGCTCCAGGTTGCGTTGACGACGACGCCGAAATCGTGGTTTCCGCGGCGGCTGTTGACGGTGCTGATGGAGGGAAAGAGGTGATGCAGGTCGGAGCGACGGGGTTCGCCTTTGGCGCCTTTGCTCTGGGGCCAGGTGTGTTCGGTGTTCATGGTAGTGGCGTTGGGGCGGCCGGAGGTGGTGATTTTGGTGCCGGTGTAGATGCACTCGACCTGGCCGCCGTGGTTGTCGACGGTGCCGAACATGACGTCGCGCGCGGCGTCGTAGCTCAGGGGGTCGTGGCGGTGCTGTGAGCGCAGATATTGGAGCAGGGCCTGGTCGCGCAGGCCTTCGTATTCGGGATCGGTGGGATCTTCCGGGTAGCCGGGATCTTCGGGATCTTCTGGGTCGACGGGGTCTTCGGGATCTTCGGGATCTTCGGGATCAACGGAGCCGTCTTTGCAGGGGCCGCTCAGGCATTCCAGGGAGAATTCGAAGTTGCCGGGTGTGTCGGCAATGTTTTCGATGACCAGGGTGTAGGGGCCGTCGTGGTAAAACTCGAAGCCTTCGGAGAGCTGTTCGTCTCGGTAGGGGATGTGGGCGTCGGTGTTGGCTTTGGGGTTGTCGTAGACAAGGGTGCCGGAACCGTCGACGCGTTCGATGGCGACGGAGGGATGCCAGGAGGAGTTTTCGGTGCGTCGCAGCCAGATGACGATCGTGTCTTTTTTGCTGGCGAGCAGGGAGATGGTCTGGCGTTCGCCGGCTTCGAGCGTGCCGTGAAAGAGGGTGCCGCGTGTGGAGATCTGGGAGGGGATTTCTGCGGGTGTGCTCGTATCCTCGTCTTGTTCTTGCGTGTCCTGCAATTCGACGGCGTCTTGCAAATCGTCGGTGTCTTGCAAATCGTCGGTGTCCTGCGGCCGGGTGGTGTCGTGGAAATCGCCGGTGTCGTGGAGGTCGGAAACGTCGACGTGGACTTCTACGTCGTTGCCGGGTTGGTTGTTGTTTGCGGCAGGATCATCGGAAGCGCAGCCGTGGGTAAGAAGCAGTACGGCAAGGAAAGGAAGGGCAAGATGCCGGAAAAACGTGTGTCGAATCATGGTGAGTGCACCTGGGGAGAGCAGGAAAGAGACGTGGGGAGAGAGGGGCCGCGTGGACTTACGCGGCCGGAAAGATTGTGCAGCTTGAGTATAGAAGATCGTAAAACGATTTAAAAATCGGAGATGCGAGAAACGAGCTCCGGGTTGTCGACGAAGGGATTGCGTGAGCGCTGAGCGTTGGCAATGGCGTCGTTGCGAGCGCGCTCGATGTCGTCGACGGGATCGGCGATGTGCCAGGCGCGCAGGGCGGCTTCCTGATCGGCATCGATCGAATAATCATAGACGACGGCAAAGTAGAACATGGCGCGGGCGATGTTGCCTTTGGATGCGTCGCGCGGCTCGAAGCGTGTCTGGCCGTTGGCGTCTTTGCCGAGTTTGGAGCCTTTTTCGCTCCAGGTTGCGTCGACGACGACACCAAAATCGTGGTTGGAGCGTCGGCTGTTCACGGTGCTGATGGAGGGAAAGAGGTGGTGCAGGTCGGATTTTTTCGGTTCGGATTTTGCGCCCTTGCTCTGTGGCCAGGTGTGTTCGGTGTTCATGGTGCCGTTGGCAGGGATGCCGCTCGTGGTGACTTTGGTGCCGGTGTAAATGCACTCGACCTGGCCATTGTAGTTGTCGATGGTGGTGAACATTTCTCTGCGTGCTTCGGAGTAGCCAAGGGAGTTGTGTCGGTGCTGTGCGCGGATGGCGCGGCGCAGTGCATCGTCTCGCAGGTCTTCAAAATCGACGGGATCTTCGGGATCGGAGGAGCTGTTGTTGCAGGGGCCGCTCAGGCATTCCAGGGAGAATTCAAAGCTGCCCGGGGTGGTGGCGGTGTTTTCGAGCACCAGGGTGTAGGGGCCGTTGTTGTAGAACTCAAAGCCCTGGGGGAGGTATTCGGCTCGGTAGGGGATGTGGGCGTCTACATTGGCTCTGGGGTTGTGATAAACAAGGGTGCCGCCGCCGTCGGTGCGTTCGATCGATACCGAGGGGTGCCAGGAAGTGTCTTCGGTGCGTCGAAACCAGATAACGACCGTGTCGCTTCGGGAGGCCAGGAGTTCGATGGCGATCTGTTCGCCGGCTTCTATTGTGCCGTGAAAGAGGGCGCCGCGTGTGGAGATCTGGGAGGGGATTCCTTCCACAAGATCGGTGTCGTCTTGGGGTGCGGTATCGTGATCGGAGGCCGCATCGTTTTCGGTGGTGTCGTTGTTGGGGGTGGCATCGATCAGCTGGCCGGTATCGCTATCGGGCAGGGTATTCGAGGGCTCGGAATCGGCAGGGGTGCAGCCAGAAAGGATGAAAAGAAGGAGGAGAACGGAGAGGGCGGGACGCTTAAGGGATGGAAATGGTGTCATGACTGCTTACTGCGGGAATGAGGGAAGAATACTACGGGGAACAAAACAACCTCGTGAGTCTACCCAAGGTAGGAGATTGCTTCCAGAACAATTCCCTGATCCTTGTTTAAAGTGGGGGATAAGGGACGAATCAGCGTGTGTAGGGTTTGACTTTGGCGGTGCGTGCAAGCAAGATGTGCGCGGTCAATCGCCTGTTTTTGTACTCGGTTGCTTGTCATCTGTTGCCAGGGTGTGTGCCAATTGAGTTGTAGCGCTTTTATTCTCTCTGTTTTCCAGGCTGTCGGCTCCGATGGCCTTTCAGAGTTTTATTGATTCGAAGCTTATGTCCACCTTACTTAATTATCTGGATTCTAATTTCGTTATCAACGGGCGCTATCGCATTGTGCGCCGGATTGGAGCGGGCGGCTTTGCCGTTGTTTTCGAGGCTTTCGATCTGCAGATCGATCGGCCTGTGGCGGTTAAAGTTCTGCATATTGGATTGTCAGGTGATGAAGAAGAGGTGCACCGCATATTGATGGAGCGGTTTGAGCGTGAAGCCAAGCTGGCGGCGCGTGTCGAGCATCCCAACGTGGTCAGTATTTACGATTTTGGGATCATTGAAGGACATAATCAGCCGTTTATCGTGATGGAACTGCTCAAGGGCTATGATCTTGAGCATCAGATTTATCGCAAAGGCGTGATGGCGCCGTCGCATATCATTCCGCTGTATATTGGCTGTTTGACGGCTCTTGGGATCGCGCATTCGCATGGCATTATTCATAAAGATCTGAAGCCATCGAATCTCTTTTTGAAAAATCCCGGGGAGCGTTTTGAGACGTTGTGCATCGTTGACTTCGGTATTGCGTATATCAGTGATGCAGTTCGGGAGCGGTTGACGCAGGACGGACAGCTTCTGGGGACACCGAGCTATCTGACGCCTGAGTATATTACGGATCGCGTAGTTTCGCCGCCGCTCGATGTGTATCAGATGGCGTTGATCTTGATTGAGGCGTTGCTCGGCGAGCCAATTGTTGAGCATCCGGAGCATCTGGCGGCGATGCTCAAGCATGTGCGCGGTGAGTTGCATGTGCCGCGCAGTTTGTTGGAGTCGCCGCTGGGGCCGGTGTTGCGGCGTGCGCTGGCGTATTATCCTGCGGAACGCTATGCCGACGCGCTCGAATTTGCCGATGCGTTGGGCAAAGTAGATATCAGCCAGATTCCGATACCGACGCTGGAGGAGCCACGAGATCCGGTGAATGAGGCGCCGGAGAAATGGAGCGGAAGAAAGGAGCAGCCTACGCCGGTAGCTTCGGCAGGTGAGATTGCGCCGGTTCAGGCTGCTGCGCCTGATACGCCGCAGAGTACTCCGTTTCAGCCTGTGGAAGCGGATGCGGTGATCGGGCCGCCGAAGGAAAAAACACAGGCACTGCCGGCAGGCGTTGTTCCGATTGGCGCACAGAATATTCATGGCGAACAGGCAGATGCTCCTGTGGCACAGCCGCCTGCTGCGAAGTCTCGAAAAGCGCTGGTGGGTGTGCTCGGGTTGGTCGGCCTGGTAACGGTGCTGGGAATTGTTCTGGCTATGACAGGGGGCGGACCCGATAAGGCTTCGCAAAACAACGCTGTGGTTGATCTGGGTGAAGCAGCTGTCGTTGCAGAAAATGAAGCGTCGGCAGGCAGCGTTTCAGAGCCAGGCGGAGAGCTCGAAGAGCAGATTGCTGAGAATGTTGAGGAAGAACAACCTGAAGAATCGGTCGCGATTGTGGAAGTGTTGGTGACGAGTACTCCGCCCAATGCGCGTGTTTTTCAGGGGGAAGATATGTTGGGGAACACGCCGCTGGCTGTGAGTTTTCTGGGAGACGATGTGCTTGCGCGGACGCTGCGTCTCTCGTTGGAGGGCTTTCAAGATCTGGAAGTGGTCGTTACGCCCGAGCATTCACCCGAGTTTCGTGGTGAGCTTGTGCCCCAGTTGTCCGCTGCTGCTCCGGCCAAGGAGGCAGTACGTCCGGCGAAGACCACTCGGCCGGCCAAAAGTACGAAATCTAAGCAATCGAGAGAGGAGCGACCTGCGATTTTGTTGCCGAACTTTTAACAAGGTCGGTGGTATTGCCCGAGGCAAAAATGCGGCGCTGAGCCTGAAGGGGGCTGGATGTGATTCATTATTTGCGCAGCTGCTCTATTTCAGTTAAGAGTTGCAGTGTTCAATGCGTTTTTAAAGCGTAAGCATTCCTATTTTTTATGCACAAGTAAATTATTTTGCTGAAGGCCACCTGTTGTTGGAAATAAAAGTGCATTCGATTATTAAATTATTGAGAAGTCAGCGTTTTTTTGTCATTCAAGTTCTCATTGTTTCTCATTTACTCGCTTCTGTGGCGTGGGCCGAAGAACTGACGGTTGAGCTGAATACGGAGCAGAGAAAACTAAATAATGAGGCGATTGCAGCGCTCAGCAGTGATCCGCCCCGGCCTGAAGTGGCCGTGCAGTTGATGCAGGCTGCGTTGCTGATGGGAACCAAGGGCAACGTTTTGTATTTGACGCTGGGGCGCGCGTATCAGTTAAGCGGTCAGTGTAAAGAGGCAGAGGGCGCGTATCAGGAGGCCTGGCAGGCGCCGCGGGTTGCTGGCGTTGCGCAGGCTGATGTGATCGAGCGCATTGAGCGCTATCGCGAGGAAATGGCGACAAGCTGTACGGGAACGCTGGTGGTTCACTGCTCGAATCCTGATACGGATCTGATCATCAACGACAAAGAGGTGGAATGTAATGCGCCGTTGGAGTTGATGCCGGGCGAGTATCAGGTGCGCGCTTTTCTGGGCGGTTCGCAGGCTACGGAGTTGTCGGTTGTTATCCAGAGCATGGAACAGACACGGGTTCAGATAGCGCTTGGTCCGAACGTCGGCGCGCAATCGGATGCGGTGGCTGCAAATTCCTCGATGAAACCGCAAGACATCGTGGCATTCGCTTTGACGGAAGCGGAGAACGGCCAGCTTCGCGCGTATAAACGTCTGGAAGCCGAGCGTATTGCGACCGAGAAGGAACGTCTTGAGCAAGAACGTAAGCGTCTGGAAGAAGAGCGAATCGCGCTTGAGCGAGAAATTCTTACGGATGAGCAACAGCAAATTGCTGAAGAACGCCGGCGGTTGGAAGAGCGCCGCGAAAGAGCGGAACGCGGTGAGCTGACGGCGGAAGAACTCATGGGGCCTTCTGGCCGTTCGGGCCGTCGTGGCAGCAGCAAGCTTGATATGTCCAACGAGAACGAGATGCGCGGCTGGCGTGGTCAGGTGTATCTGGGCGCGCCGGTGGGCGGATATCTGGTGCAGGCCGGAGATGGTTTTCTTGGTGGCGGTCTGATGTACGGGGGTACAGCAGCGGCCAGTCTGGGATATTCTTTTTCGCACCTGATCGGCGCTGAGTTGTACGGAAAGGTCGATTATTTGAACGGTTATGCGATTCCGTATAAAGAGCTGGTGAGCCACAAGGACAAAGGGGATCAGGGATTGGATCTGGATTCATGGCGTTTTCTCGGTGAGTTGCGCGCCTGGTTCGGGTTTGTTTCTCCAGGTTTCTTCGTTGAACAACGCCTGCAGAATATGACTTTTAGAGAGGATGTATCAGTCTCCGATGATAGTATGATTGGTGGGCCGACGCTCTCATTGTCGACGGCAGGCATGTTCCGTGAAGACGGCTATGTCATGTTTACCGGACGCTGGGCGCCTATTCTGGATGGTGATACCGATATTTTCTCGGTCGAAATCAGTGCAGCCAGCGGTTATGCGAATTTTTCGTTTGAATATACTCGCCTGACGGGTGGAGAGGGCAGCGTAAGTCCTTTGAAAAAGGGTGAGCAGTTGCTGTTCAATCTTGGATTTAGAATTCCGTTTAGCTTTTAATCCATCAGGAACGAATATGGGTATTTATTTTAAAAGTCGCGTTGTCGTACAAAGCCTGGTTGCTGTTTTTTCACTGCTTGTTTTTGGTTTCTGGTTGAGTGGTTGTACGCTGGGTGAATGCGGCGATCAGCGAGAAATTTGTGTGGGCACGGTATGTGTCTGCGGTGATAAATGTTCGACCGATTTTAACTGCAACAAAACAGACGAAAACAATAACCTGCAGATGTGCTTTGCGTATGAGTATTCCAATACGCATGGTGTCTGTGTAACGCCAGCGTTTATGGAGCAGTATGGAGGCCCGGATGAAAATCATCCCAACGGCCGCCATTTGCCAATTCCCTCGGAAGTGGACAAGGGAGGCACTCAGCAGGATGCGGGTGATGATGATGATTCGTCGGATGATGATGAAATTGAGGCGTAAGTATTTCGTTGCCAGCGGGATGCAATCCTGTTAGCTAGTACGCTGTTCGTAGCGTATGGCGAAGAAAATAAGTGTGAACCGATCAGGACATCGTGAAATTGACTTCGACAAGCCTTGAAACATCAAACGACGTGAGTGCATACCGCTGGTTTGTGCTGCTAGGCATAGTGATTTCGCTGTGTTTTGTGGCAGGGTGTGCTTCCAAAGATTCAAAGCCTGATGGAACTCCGGGCCATGATTCGTCGCTTGAGAATCAGCGTAGCCGTAGAGGTAATTTGAGTACGGAAGGTCTGTCGTTGGAAAGGGTCGATCTCAACGGAGACGATAAACCCGATCAGTGGGTTTATAGCAATTCGTCGGGCATTGTGCGCGTGGAGCGCGACCTGAATTTCGATGGGCGGATCGACATGTGGCAGTATTTCAGTGCTGATGGAATGCTTGTCGAAGAGGAAATGGACCTCGATCTCGATGGTAAGGTCGACATGGTCACATTTTATCAAAACGGTGTGCTGAATCGTAAAATGTTGGCCCTGGGTTTTGATGGTGTTTTCTCCATTGTGAAGTTTTATGACGACGATGCCAGGCTTTTGCGGCTTGAGCGCGACGAGAATGGAGATGGCGTGACCGATAGTTGGGAGTATTACGAGAATGGGCGACGTGTGCGGATGGGTTGGGATACCACCGGCGACGGCGTACCGGATACGTTTGACCAATTGTAAGTCAATCCCTGGTTTTGGCGGTTTTCAACACGAAGTCTTCTTCGCCCTCAATCAATGAAACCCATCATGCGTGAAGTATGAAGGCCAGCTTTTCGTAAGGAGTTGAGCCGATAAGGGTCTGAGGGAATTCATGTACAGAGTTGAACAGGTTCTTGTTCCGGTCGACTTTTCCAGCTCAAGTCGCAGTGCACTGGAGTTTGCGCGTAATTTGAGCAGCGAAAGTCCGCTCGTGCAGCTTGTGCATGTGGTGGAACAATTGGCGCCGTATGTGCGCAATATATTGTTTCCCTATGCCGCACTGGGCGAGGATGAAGTCGAATTTGAACACGAGATTTTGGGCGAAGCCTATGAGCATCTGCTGCGGTACTTTCGGATTGATAAGAAAGCCGCAAAAGGGTTTGTCGGTGAGCCGATTGTACGTATGGGAGCCGTGAATACGCTGCTTCGAGATATCGTGTTCTCGGTCGATTCCGATCTGATTGTGATGGGGGCGTTTGGTGAAGGCGGCATGCATCCTGATGCGCTGGGATCGACGACGGAGCGTTTGCTGCGCACGGTAACGCAGCCGGTCGTCATGGTGCGTGATTTTGAGTCTTCGCCGCGAATCGGTCATATCGTGGTGGCGGTCGATCTGACGCCGGGCAGTGTGCATGTTTTTAGCCGTGCAGTCGGGCTTGCTCTTCAAACCGGCGCGACGCTGGAAACCGTCTTTGTGCTGCCGTCGCCGTTTATTAACGATACGAATAATTTGCTCAGCAGTAATATCAAATTCAACGCGAGCCATGTTCTGAATCGTTCGGAAGATAAAATTGATGCGCTGTTTGAGCGGCTTCGTCAGCAAGTGCATGTGCCGTTTCCGCTCAAGGCTGAGGCCGCACGTGCGATGGAGACGCGCAGTGTGTTGGTGGGAGATCCGGCCACAGAGATCGTGCGTCACGCGTATGAGAAGCAGGCAGATCTGGTGGTGGTGGGATCGTACGGGGCGCATAACCGGGCGGCGCATACGTTGGGACGCGTGGCCTGGACGGTGGCACGGCGCAGTCCGACGCATGTGATGGTTGTGCCGCCGGCCGCCGAGACAACGCGTCTTGGGGACGATTCTTAATCGTTTCGATGCAGTTGGCTCAGGCGATGAATGAGAACAGATCGTCGTTCTGAGCGACGCGGCCTTGTTCGACCAAATATTCAAGATGCGCAAAGAGACTGTGTTGCGCCAACGGCCAGATTTCTGCGGGGACGTCGGCGTACGCAAAGCGGACAAGTTCCAAGAGCGTGACGGGTCGGCCGCAATTCTGGAGAGCTGTAAGAATGGTGGCTTCGCGTGCAAGTCTGTGCTCGATGTAGTGATCGAGGATTTTTTCGGGCGTGGCGATGAGCCATCCGTGCGCCGGCAGAAGGCCGTGAGGCGTGGTCGCGCGCAGTTTGCGAAGGCTTGCCATGTAATCCTTCATGTTGCCATCCGGAGGAGCGACGACGATCGTGCCGGTGGCGGCGACCATGTCTGCAGCCAGGAGGCAGTCGGAGGGTTCATGCCACAGGCAAAGATGGCCCCGGGCGTGGCCAGGCGTGTGAAGGCAGATCAGAGCCTGATCGCCATCCAATTCGATGCGTTCTTGGTCATGAAGATGGCGTGTAATGAGGATCTGGCCGTGTAGCGCGTCGGCGGTTTCTTCGTGTGCCCAGATGGGAGCGTTGTAGCGCTCGGCCGCTGCGGGCGCGCCTCCGACGTGATCGGGGTGTTCGTGGGTCAGCAGGATGGCCTCAACTCGGGCGCCTTGTGCGACCAGCGGATCGACGAGTTCCCAGAGAGGGAGGAGTTCGTCGGCGTCAGGAGCGCCGGGATCAATAATGATGAGTTGTTGATGGCCAACGACCAGGCAGTTGGTATGCGTTGCCGGTAAAAGTGTGGGGGTTCGCAGCGGCAATACGCGCAGGCCGCCGCAAATCTCAATGCTGGCCCGGGATTGTTCTTGCAAGGGTCGGGGAAGCGGCGGTGTGTGTGCAAAGGCGTGAAGAATACGCTCGATGGGCGTACTTAAAAAAATCTGGCCTTTTGTCCATTGGGCGAGCGCGCGGGCGGGGGCAACCCACTCCGAAGTGGCGAATTCTTGCGTCTGAAGATGTAACGCCACATCGTCGGGAGCGATGGTGTCGGGCAAAACAACGGCAAAAAACTCGGTTTCGTAAGCGGGCAACAGCCAGGGAGGCGTGAGCCAGCTTCCCAGTGATTCGAAGGCTGTTCTGTCAATCGAAAGACCGAGCGAAGCGAGCTCGGTTTCGAAGTCGAGCTCTGCCTGACAGGCGCGCCGCCGAAGGTCGCCAAGCGGCGAGTTGTCCGCCATGCCGATGTGGTGAAATCCGGTGGTTGTGGCGAGGAGGCCGGCTTCTTCAAAGAGTTCGCGGGCCGCACAGGTCACGAGATCGGGATCGGCCGGCAGCTGAGAACCGGTAAAAAAAGCGTGAAAACCGGCCATAAAACGCCGGTCGAGCGCACGTTGCGCCAGAAAAATTTCCGGACCCGAAGGGCGGTCACGAAGTAAGACGACGGCAGCGGACTTTTTTACGGCCATAGTTTTTTTGCCGGCCTGCAAAGAAAATGGATGGGATAGAGAATGAAAAAACCCTTCGCTCTCTGGGAAGAGCGAAGGGTTCGGATGACTCAGGGAGTTGCAAACGGATTGCCGCGCTGGCTGAAGGCCGCTTCCGTGGCGGCTTCGCGCAGGCAATGTTGCATGGTCATGGACGTGCCGTAACCGCCGGCATTGATCATGGCCAGAATGTCGCCTTCTTCGATCGGAGGCATCATGCGGTCGGCGGCGAATACGTCGATGACTTCATTGATGTTTCCAACGATCGTAACCTGTTCACTCGCCCACTGGCTTGCGCGCGTGGTGTGGATGAACTCCTGGTAAAGACCGTAATGGCTGGCGCCGGTGTGTACGTTGAAGCCAGTGTTGACGCCGATGAACTTCACGCCGCCTTTGTTTTCGGCCATGACGACTTCGGACAGCATGACGCCCGTGTCTTTGACCATGTAATCGCCGGGCTCCACGCAGACTTTGATGCCCAGGCCGAGCTGACGGACGCGGTCGACGATTCCCTGTGCATACAGGTTGACGTCTACGCCGCTATCGCCGGCTTTGAGCGGTACGCCGAGTCCACCGCCAAAATTCAGATACTCCAGAGGACCGAAGTTCTCGATGATGCCGCTTGCGATGCTGATGAGTTTATCAACAGCCTGGAAGAAGTTCGTGATTGCCGAACCGGTCCAGCCGCAGCCAACATGCATGTGCAAACCCTGAAGCTGCAGGCCACGTTCGCGGATGACGCGCAGCGCCTCGGGAAGGGAATCGAGGTAAATACCGAATTTTGTCGGTCGTGCACCGGCGTAGGTGAGATTCTCCGAAATTCCAACGCCTACCTGGGGATTGATGCGCAATCCCACTTTACGGCCCGGATCGATGTCTGCCACCTTGTGTAACATGCTGATCGAATCGCAGTTCAGCAGGATATTGAGGCCTTTGAGCTGTTCAATATCTTTTCGGCTAACACTGACGTTCGTAAAGGTGATGCGTTCTTCGGGAAAACCCGCTGCCAGCGCAGCATGAACTTCGCGCGGACTGGCTGCGTCAATGCCTGCCACGCCTGTGGCATGCAGAGTCTTGATCAGCGGTTCAAAACGATTTGCCTTCATCGCATAGAACACCTGAAACGGATGTTCCTGTCTGGCAAATGCATTGTGAAGTCGGAAGAAGTTGTCCTCGAGACGATCGAGATCGTAGGCGAATAAGGGGGTTCCGTATTTGCTTGTCAGGGCCATGGCATCCTGACCGGCGATGATCAGGCGATCATCTTGAGCGTTGAGACCAGGACGTTCCCACCAGGGAACCAGCGAATCGACAAGCACGGATGGTTGGAAGTTGGAGACGTTTTTCACCGCATGAATCCTCCGGTAGATTGTGGCTGCCAAACCTGGTTTTACACCAGGAAACATGGACGCGGACTCTTATGATTTTTGAAAGAAAAAATCAAGCAGATAAGCGACTTTAGAGTGGAATTTTACAGCCACAGTGCGAAAAGCCTGCGCGAGTGTTGGCGCAGGCTTAGGAAAAGTGAATCCACAACGTCTTGAGGCTACTGAAGGTGACGGGCTTGCTGCCTGAAGGTACTCAGGCAGCAGGTCTTGGAACATGGAGTTTCCGGTAATTATTCGGCAACGAGCTCGATTTCCAGTTCGATATCGATATTTTCGCTGACGAGCACACCGCCGGTTTCCAGGGCCTGGTTCCAGGTCAGGCCGTAATCTTTGCGGTTGATTCTGGCTTTGGCATCAAATCCTGTACGCAGGTTGCCCCAGGGATCTTTGCCGATGCCGCGGTAGTTGGCGTCAAAACTCAGGCTGCGTGTTACGCCACGGATGGTAAGGTCGCCGTGGAAGCGGTACGTTTCGTCGTCAATCTTTTCGATGCTGGTTGTGGCGTAGTGAATCTTCGGGAAATTGGCGACATCGAAGAAGTCAGCCGAACGAAGATGTGCGTCGCGGTCTGCAAGATTTGTATCAATGCTGCTTGCATCGATATCGACGGTTACCTTGGCTGCCTGGGGGTTTTCCGGATCAAAGCTAATCTCACCATCCCAGTTAGCAAATCGGCCGTTGACGCGAGAAATCATCATGTGACGGACTTTGAAGCCGACGGTGGAATGGGCGAGGTCGAATTTCCAGGTTGGGTTCGTCATGGTAGTGCTCCTTGGGAAGGTTGGTTGATTACGAAGTTGAAATTGGTGAGCCGTCTGTCCGGCTTCGAGAACTATTATGCTCGCCAGGCGGAATTTGCCTAATGCATGGTTTGTATAACAGGTATTCATCCTATGAATCTTTCGGCGATTGATCTCAATTTACTTGTCGCTTTGCAGGCTTTGCTGGAGGAGCGCAGCGTCACCAGGGCGGCCGAGCGTGTGGGGCTAAGTCAGCCGGCGATGAGCAATGCGCTCAAGCGTTTGCGTGTTGAGCTTGGAGATCCGCTGCTTGTGCGGGCGGGGCGTGCCATGGTGCTGACACCGCGCGGAGAAATGCTGATCGAGCCGCTGCGCGAAGCCCTCCATCAGGTCGAAAGTATTTTTTCGCCGCCCGGAGAATTTGTTGCGGCTGAGAGCGAGCAAACTTTTGTGCTCGGGGCCAATGACTATGCGCAGTTTACGATCATGCCGGCGCTATTAGAGCGTTTGAGTTTGATGGCGCCGGGGATCAATCTGCGCGTACGCGATCCGGGCAGGGAAATGCTCCGGCCGAACCTGGAATCCGGAGTAATCGATCTGGCCTTGCATCTCGGGCGGCCGGCGCAGGTGGCAGAGACGTTGTATCGGCGTGATTTGTTCCAGCTTGAGCTGGAATGCATGGTGCGGCTGGGCAATCCGCTGGTGGGCGATACGCTTTCTGTCGAACAATATGCGCAGATGTCGCACATTTTGGTGTCGCAAAGCGGCGGGGATCAGGGCGTGGTGGATTGGACGCTTGCCGAGCTCGGGCTGGAGCGGCGGATTGCGGTGGTTGTACCGCACTTTTTTATTGCGCCGCATATCGTTGCGCGCACAGATCTGATTTTGACGACAGCAAGAAGCGTGGCGCAGGTTTTTGAGGATGTCTTGCCAGTACGATTACTATCGCCGCCGCTGGAGTTGGAGCGGGGAACCGTTTCGCTGGTCTGGCATCCCCGCACGCACCGCGATCCTGCGCATCAGTGGCTGCGCTCCCAGATTGTGCATGTGAGCGAGTGGCTACGAAGGTAAGCGCTGCGAACTCTGGAAAGCGTGCAGGTTCGCAGCGCAGAATACCTTACTGAATCTGGCTTTCGATCCAGGCGATGACTTCACCCGATGCATCGATCTCGTTCAATCGATTCAATTCCTGAATACCGGTCGGGCTGGTGACGTTGACCTCGGTGAGATAGCCGCCGATGACATCCAGGCCTACAAAGTACAGGCCGTCTTGTACGAGACGCGGGCCAACGAGATTGCAGATTTCAAGGTCACGCGCGCTCAGCTCGGTTTTTTCTACGCGGCCGCCGACGTGGATGTTGCTGCGATGTTCGCTGTCGAGTGGGACGCGCAAAATTGCGCCGAGCGGTTTGCCGTTGAGCATGAGGATGCGTTTGTCGCCCTCGCGTGCTGCCGGAATATAGGCCTGGCACATGACGTGTTCGCGCTCCAGGTTGGTGGAGATTTCGATCATGGCATTCAGGTTGCGATCGTCCTGGTCGACGACCAGAACACCGGAGCCGCCATGCCCGCCGAGCGGTTTCATGACGGCGCGGCCGCCCTGTGCACGGATGAATTCTTTGATGCGGCTGGCGCGATTGGTAACGATTGTGGTGGGGATGACTTCTGGAAAATGAAGCGAATAGAGCTTTTCGTTGGCGGCGCGCAGACCGTGCGGCAAATTCAAGACCAGGCATCCCTTTTGCTGGGCAAGTTCGAGAAATGCGACATCATAGAGGTAGGGTACATCGAAGGGCGGATCTTTTCGCATCATGATGCAGTCCAGCGTGTGCAACGCAATATACTCCGGCTCACCGAGCGTGTGCGAATCCTTTGGATCTACGCGGACTGTGCACGGATAAACGAGTGCGTAGGCGACATCGCCCTCGGCCATCAGATCTTCGGGGCGGATGTAAAAGATCTCGTGGCCACGCGTTTGTGCACTGTGCATCAGGGAAAAAGTCGTGTCGGCAAAGACGTTGACCGACGCGAGAGGGTCCATGACAAAACCAATTTTCATGTGGGTATCCTTACGGGAAAAGAAGGGAGGGAATTGAGCGCCGTGTTGTGCCCAACACGGAAGAGACTAAGGAAAGAGATAAGAAACTCTTTAAGCAGAAAATTCTTTCGTAATACGTTCTTTTCGTTTCCGGCGCCGGATCATCATGATCATGCCAATCATCGCAAACAGAGCGGGGACGGCTGCGATATTGATGAAGAAAATGCTGCGTTGCATGTCTGCCGGGACTTCTCCGATGAAGCGGGGCAGGGCTTTGGCGCGAATCGTTGTTAACGAATTTTCCTGAACGAGCCATTCCATGCTGCCGATGAAAAACTGTGCGCCCAGACTTGCCAGCCGCTCGTCATAACCGATTTCCGGAACGGAAATAAACAGTTCACCGCTGCCGACGACCAGAATGCGTGCGGGGGCAGGATTTTTGACGAGTTCACTTTCATGCACTCCGGCGGGGAGTGGGCGTCCTTGATAGTAGCTTGGAATCATTCCTGCAATGGCAGCGGCCAGAAGATGGGAGCCGGGTTGTTCCCCGGCCTGGGGGCTGGCAAAGTCTGCATACGCAAGTGATGTCGGGGGCGCGTCGCGGCGCACGGCGGTCGGAGCCGTCTGGAGAATCTCAAAGATCTGCAAATCGTTGTTTTCCAGGGCACTCGCCGTCAGGGAAAGTGTCGAGGGAGCGGGCAGGGCCAGGGCGCCAAAGTCGCGCGTAAAGGGAAGGGTGCGGTCGATCTGGGTGATGGCAAAGGTGCCCGGATGACTTACCTGGACGAGGCCGTGTTCGGTGGGAACGGTGCTCAGCGCGAGCGAATTTTCCCGATCCAGCACCACATCGGCATGATGGGCGATGCCGTAGTGACTGAACAAATCATTGAGATTTGTGGAGAGGATTTTTCTGGGCTGTGCACCGGGCATCGCGCGGATGCTGGAGGACTGGTACCAGCCGACGTTGCCTCCGCGGGCGATGAACTGGTCGAGGGCAAATTTTGCAGAGTCTTTCAGAGGCTGCTCAATATTGAGAAGAACCAGGGCCGTGATGTTGTCGGGGATACTTTTCGAGTTGGTCAGATCGATGGCGTCGACTTGAATGAGCTGGCCATAGATTTGCTCGAAAGCGGCCTGCATGGATGCGATAAATTGCGGGTGATCTGCGGGGCCGCCGTGCCCGGTCAAAAACGCGATTCTGGCCGACGAGGGACGCGTTAGATTGAGCAGAGCGCGGGTGAATTCATATTCAAAATTATCGTATTCTGCCAGGCCCGTGGCCTGCAGGTTGGAAATGACTTCGATGCGTTCGCCGCGGGTAAATGCGACGGCTTTGTAAACCGTGCGCAGCGAGATTTCGTTTTCGTTGTGTTGTCCGATGCCGACTTTTTCGATGTTCAGCGCGCGCGCGGCTTCCAGCGTGGCCGGATCTTCGCCTGCCGCAATCATGCGATACGTAAGTTTTCCGTGGCTGGCTGCGGCGTATTCCGAAAGCAGGTCGTTGACGTTCTGGGCAAGGTTATGAAAGGGCGGCGGTAGATCCGGCGAAATAAAGGCATGCACCTCGATGGGCTCGTCCAGGGAGCGGACAAGTTCGTGGCTGGTCTGACTGAGCGTGAAGATTTTGTTTTCGGTCAGGTCCAGACGCAGTGCCATCCGGGATGCCGCAAGATTGAGCAGGACTGCGACGACAAGTGCTGCGGTGATGATGAGGGCAGCACGCAGTTGCTGGCCATGCGCCGGGCGGCGGGAAGGATTTTGGACAGGATTGTTGGTGGGATGGCTCGTCATTTTCGGGCTCCGATGCTGACGGTGGCGACGGTCAGGCTGACTCCAATCAGGGAGAGGTAGTACACGATGTCGCGTAGATCGATCACGCCCCGGGCCAGATTTTGAAAGTGGTAGCTGGTCGAAAGATATTCGACGATGCGCGCGGTGGAGCCCGAGGGTTGGCCGACGAGTTGTTGGATCAGGTAGAGGAAAAAGCAGATGAAAAAGCTCAGCAAAACCGCCACGACCTGGTCGCGCGTCCAGCTTGAGGTCATGACGCCGATGGCGCAGTACGCCGAGCCCAGCAACAGCAACCCGATATAGCCGGCCAGAACCGCGCCCCAGTCTAGTTCTCCCAGCAACGAAAGCGTCAGGGCATAGGGCAAGGTCATCAAGATGACGACGCTGAGCAAAACTGTGCTGGCGACAAATTTACCGGCCACGATTTGAAAGCTGCTGACGGGCATGGTCATGAGTAAGTCGAGCGTGCCCGAGCGTCGTTCGGATGAAAATAACCCCATGGTGATGGCCGGCGCGAAGAACGCGAGAAACATCGGCGCGAGATCAAAATAGGGGCGCATCGACAGGATGTTGAGCTGTTGAAAATAGCTCAGCCAGAACAGCGAGCCGGTCGATACGAGAAAGAGGATCACGACGATGTAGGCCACCACGGAGTTGAAATAGGCGCCAAGCTCGCGCTTTGCGATGATGCCTGTATTACGCATGCTCTACCTCGGGGTGCTGGTCTGCCTCTGCTTCTGTTTCTACTTCTGTTTCTTTCTCTACTTCGGCGATTGCGCCGGCATCCGCAGTATAATGGCGGAAAATATCTTCCAGGCTGGCGGATGCATCCAGCGAGGCTGCCAGTTGTTCGGGTGTGCCGTCGGCGACCAGGCGGCCCTGGTGGATGATGATGAGGCGGTTACAGACGGCTGTGATTTCCTGCAGGATGTGGGTGGAAAACAAAACGGTTTTTTCGCGTCCGATGGTCTTGATCACGTCTCGAAATTCTCGGAGCTGGTTCGGATCCAGTCCGGTTGTGGGTTCATCGAGAATGATTACGTCGGGCTCGTGAAGAATGGCCTGCGCCAGCCCCAGGCGTTGGCGATAGCCTTTGGAAAGTTCGTGGATGGTGCGGGCAAGCACGCTGGTCAGATCGGTTTGCCGGGCCACCAGAGCGATGCGCGATTTGCGTTCTTTGCGGGGAACGCCGCGGATTTCGGCAATGAAATGCAGGTAATCCAGCACCAGCATATCTTCATACAAGGGGACGTTTTCGGGCAGGTAGCCGATTTTTTTGCGGACTTCTCTGGAATGCGTGCGGATATCCAGGCCGGCGATGTGCGCGGTTCCGGCATCGGCCCGGAGCAGGCCGGTGAGAATCTTCATGGTGGTGGTTTTCCCGGCGCCGTTTGGCCCCAGAAACCCAACAACCTCACCGGGTTTGACGGCAAAACTGATCTCATGAAGGGCGCGGATATCGCCGAAGTTTTTGGACAACCCCTGGACAACAAGGCTGTGCGCCGTCGGGGTCGTTGTGGCCTTATCGCCTGCCATGTGCAGAGTCTCCGTGGGGGAAAAATAATAGAAACATAGTTTTTCTTTGGAATTGGCGGCCGTGCGGCATCTATACCAGAACGTCCTTGCCCGGTGTCTTTCTGGTTTTAGCGCGCTTTTCAAAAATTGTCTGCTCATCATTGGTGTCATGGTGAGCGCAAGTCGTCGCCCTGTTGGTGTGTTCTTTATCCAGATGTGGAAAAAAATTGTTAAAATTGCGGCTGCCGAAGCATTCACATAGCGTTCAGACGACCAGATTTTCTTTGAAAAATGAATGAACCGGATACTGGCATAGTCCATGCAATACGGAGCCGGGAAGGTTATCGTATAGAAGGGTCAGAGCTTTTTTTAAGTTTTTCATACAAGATGGAGAGTGCAATGAAATGGACGCAATCTAGCAAGATTTTTCTTGGTGCCGTCGTACTTTCGAGTGGAGTTGCAGCCTGTGGCGAGCCGGAAGAGAACAACCGTCCGATCGATCACCAGAGTGCACAGCAGGCGATCCATGAGAGCCTGACCAACATTTCGGAATCGATCTCGACATCGCTGACTTTTCTCGAAGAATCGAAGCTGTTTTCGGACAACTACAATTTTTTCTTAGGGGGCGGCGAGGAGTGCGAGGCCTGGGATGAGTGGTGTGAACCGGTGGAGCCGACGCCATTTGATCCGGATGTGCGCGATAAAAACGCCGAGCTGCTCAAGGTTTTGGATGAGCACATTTTCACGGAGCAAAACATCGAGAACGAGGCTGCGACGTCGGTGACGTATTTGCTCAAGGGCGACGTGGTCTGCGCTTACAACAAAGAGCTTGAGGGGGAGGAGCTCGACAACTGCGTGGACCTTGTAGATCAGGCGCAGATCCGTCTGGTGGCCAGTTCACCGGCCGAGGGAAGCGCCAATCTGAGTGTCAAGCTCGGCCCCAACCGTATCTCGCCGGTAAGTTTTGAATTTCACCCGAAACTAATTTCAGTTTCGCCGGATATCGGTGAGATCAAGAAGGCTGCGGATTATCTGGCGCCGCTTGTGGATGCGGATGTTTCCGGTTGGCCGGCGGTGGCTCAGGGGCGGCTGCGCTTTGCGGTGGAGGAAACCGGGCCGGGGAAAATTCAGGGCAAAATTGGTATTACGCAGGCCATTGAAATCAGCGATGGCGACTATGAATTGAAGGTGGCTGCGGCGCCGAATGGATTTGTGATCGGTGCGGATGCTCTGGCGAAGACGGTATCCGGCTCGCTCAGTCTGGGGGCGATTTCCGCGCTCTTTACCGTGCAGCCATCGGATGATTTCGATGATTGGGATGACTTCGATGATGTCGATGATGTTGATGATTTTGAGCAGGACGAGGACGAAGCCCCTGTAGCGTATGGCTTACAACTTGGCGGCCTGACCGGTGCTGCGCTTCTGGATGCAAAGGAAGAATTGCTGTCGCTCACGGGCCTGGGGCTTGGTTCCACGACTTCGACGATGGACATCAACGGCAAGCGCGTCCTTGAAGTGGATGTGAACAAGGAAAACGGTCGCAGCTTTGATGTCAGTATTCAGAAACTCGATGGCATCACCGAGTTTGGAATTTCGCCAGCGCTTGATCTGCGGTTGGTGATGAAACTTGCTGCGGTGCAAGACGATCTGAAAAACATTGCTGCCTGGACGCTGGATGAAATTTTGACCGTTAATTTCAGCGGTCAGAATCCCCGGTTGAGACTGATCGATGGTGACACCGAAATCCTGTCCGGAACGCTGACGCTGAAAGCGGAGAAAGCCAACATCACGCATGTGATCCAGGCCGGGCAATGTTTGCTGTCCGAAGAGGACGTTGCTGAAGATCATGAGTGGGAGGAGACCGAGGAGGATGACGTCCATCCCTTTGAAAGGATCGAAATCGGCGTTTGCGGAGAATGAGAACGTAGCAATCTCGTAAAGATCGCTTCTTTTTGAAACCAGGAGCCAGCGCGCCATGCGCGCTGGCTCCTGGTTTGTTTTTAGAGACTCGCCGCAGCTCCAGATCGCTTCAAACTGGCGCCGGAAGGGAGTTTTATCTGGCGAGTGGCTCCAGGATCGTGCCGGAAGGGAGTTTTATCTGGCGAGTGGCTCCAGGATCGTGCCGGAAGGGAGTTTTATCTGGCGAGTGGCTCCAAAATCGTGCCGGAAGAGGGCTTGAGCTGCGGGCGACCTTCAGGCGCAATCTTTGCGCGAGTTTGGTTTTGAAGGTCGCAATAATCTCAGTAATCTTTGTTCGGTGAGGCAAGGAAAGGGGTGTTGCCGGACGCATTTCTGTTCTATGGATCGGGTAGAAATTGCGGTACTGGCCTGACGCGGCAGTGAGAAAACAATCACACAGGGAGTAGAGCGTGATCGACAGGTTGACGAATCGGTTGCAGCGGGTTCGAGAGAGGTTGCAGCCCCGAAAGTTCGTGAAGGTTTTTGCAAAGCTGGCCGTGTTTGAGTTGATGGTCTGGCCGTTGATTGCGTGCGATCCGTTTCATACGGGTTTTGAGGACGTCGAAACGGCGGAGTATTACCAGGCGGCGCGCATGGCGGAAGCGCCTGAGCCGCCCGGGCAGCTTGTGGTGATGAACTGGAATGCGAAATTTGGCGGAGGCCGGATTGATTTCTGGTTTGATTGCCATGGCGATCGCGTGTTGATGAGCCGCAGCGAAGTCATCGAAAATATGGAGGGGCTGGCGCGTAAGATCAATCAGGTCAATCCCGATATTTTGCTGTTGCAGGAGATCGATACGAATTCCAAACGCGCGGCGTATGTGAATCAGGTGCAGTGGTTGCTCGATCATACGGAGCTGAACTACGCGGCGTATGCTTCGCAGTGGAAGGCCGATTACATTCCGACCGACGGGATCGGCCGCATGGATTCAGGCAATGCGGTGTTGTCGAAGTTTCCTTTGCGTGATGGCCAGCGGATTGCGCTGCCGTTGAGTGAGGAGCAGGATGCGCTGACGCGGTATTTTTATCTGAAGCGCAATATTCTTTCGGTGGTGAGCGACATTCCGGGCTTTGGGCCGTTGCATGTGGTCAACGTGCATACCGATGCGTTTGGAAAGGACGGCACCAAGAAAAAGCACATCGACGCTTTTAAGGCGGAGCTGGATCGGATTGCAGCCACCGGCGCGTTGTTTGTGGCGGGCGGAGATCTGAACACGATTCCGGATGGGAGTGTGCAGCTCAAGGGATTCAGCGATTCGGTGTGCGAAGATGAAGATTTTATGGCCGATGATTTTACCGGCGAGCGCGGCTGGCTGACGGGTTTGTATGAATCGTATGCGTCGGCGATTCCGCTGGCCGACTATCAGGCAGATAATCAGCCGTATTTCACGCACACGACGCGTAAGGACGGGTTCTGGAATCGGATGCTCGATTATATTTTCACGAACGGTGAATTTGTCGAGGGCTCGGGCATGGTGCATCAGGGCGTGTCGTCGGGCGGGATGGAAACAATGCCGCTCTCAGATCATGCGCCGGTAACGGCGATTTTGCAGTTGAAGAAGCCATGATGAACTTTGAAAAACATGGTTCGTTCCGTCCGATGTATGGCTTTGCAGCGCTGGTTTTCCTGGCGGTCTGGACGTTGTCTGCGCCGGCCTTTGCGTTGGGCGGTGCCTGGAGCGCGCCGTTTGCCGGGCACACAGCGTACGTGGTTGGAGAGGGACGTTTTGAAGTCGGCGTTTTCGATGAGCTTCGGTATGGCGTGAGTGAAAACGTTGAAATCAGCGCGCATCCTTTGTGGATGTTTGTGATGCCGAATGTTTCAGCCAAGATCGCCTGGGTTCCCCTGGCAAAGGCGCAGATTTCAACGCGACATGCGCTGGTGTATCCGACGCTTTTGCTCGGCCTTTTGGCGCGAGAGGGGACGGGTGGGATTTTGCCGCCCACGACCGAGGTGCCGCATATTTTCGGGCTCACGAATGAGCTTCTTGTGAGCGGGCAGTTGAGCGCAAGTCATACGCTGACGTGGAAGGGTGGGGTGCATGTCGCGCCTCGTTCCGGCGGCAGCAGTACGCCGGGCACGGAGTTTGTAACGATTGATTTGCCGCTGATTTATGCGCGAACGGCAGCGTATCATAGTGCGGCGACGGTGCATTCCGGGCTGGCGCTGGATGGTCCGCTTCTGGGAGCTTTTTCGTTTCTGATCGGGGCGGATATGTTCTTTTTGCCGGGTCTGGATGAGGGCCGGTTTGCGTTTGAGCAGGGCACGACGCTGCGGTGGAATGCATCGCAAACGTGGATTTTGCAGGCCGGGTACAAGCTGGTGGTGGGCAGTTATCCGTTCGGGAACCAGACGCATCTGTTGCCGACGGCGGATGTGAAGTGGTCGTTTTGAATGTTCGAGAGCGTCGTGTAGGTCGTGAAACAGGATATAGGCTGTGAAGCAGGTTATGATATAGGCTGTGAAACAGGCCATGATATAGGTTGTGAAACAGGCCATGATATAGGTTGTGAAACAGGCCATGAACAATGCTGTGTACGTAACGGCTTTCGGAATTCGTGGAAATGTAGAAAAATACAGGACCGGCCGGCCTGGACAGAACTTTTCTTGAAGAGACATGAAAATTATAGAAATTTCTATTTTTTCTGAAATTTCTATAATTTTCTGCCAGATTTTTTGCGCACTTGAGCCTCGTCACTGCAAAATTTTTCTTCTTTTTTTGCCGCCT
>JBEBUW010000065.1:0-24871 GCA_040393065.1 Lujinxingia vulgaris
TCACACAATCACATTTTTTTTTTTCTTGTTTTTTTTTGTTTGGTCTTTTCTTGTTCATGTTCCCAAAAAAAAAACTCCCCCCCCCCCCCCCCCGCCCCCCCCCCCCGCGGCCGGTATTGCGTGCTGCTGTACGGGGTGAGTTTTACTTTTCCTGATTTAAAAACGTGCGGAGGGCCTGGTAGTAGCGGTCAAAATCCTCGAACTGGGGGGCGTGGCCGATGTTGTCGAGTTCGACGAGTTGGGCGTTGGGGATGGCGGCGGCGGTGGTTTTGCCGAGCTGTTCGTAGTTGCCGAGTGTGGCGGCGACTTCCGGGGAGACGGTGCCGCGGCCAAGGGCTGTGCGGTCGCGCACGCCGATGATGAGCAGTGTGGGAGCGGTGAGGCGGTCGAATTCGTAGAGGACGGGCTGGGTGAAGATCATGTCGTAGGTCAGCGCACCGATCCAGGCCATGCGTTCGGCATCGGGGCCGATTTTCCAGCCGCCCTGGATTTCGATCAGCTCGTCGTAGGCAGGTTTCCACTGGCCGTCGAAATACGCAAAGCGCATGTATTCGCGCACGGTTTCCGGGTTGCCTTTCAGCTCGGCTTCATACCAGGCATCGATGGTCTGGTAGGGCACGACGAGCTTCCAGTCTTCCAGACCAATCGGGTTGATCATGGTCAGGGATTCTGTGCGTTCCGGGTACATCAGCGCAAAGCGCGTGCCGAGCATGCCGCCCATGGAGTGCGCGACAATGGCTGCGCGCTCGACGCCGAGTTTGTCGAGCAGCGCGCGGGTGTGCGTGGCGAGTTCTTGAAAGCTGAACTGGAAGTGGGCGGGTTTGCTGGATTTTCCGAAGCCTATCTGGTCGGGCACAACGACGCGGTAGCCTTCGGCGGCGAGTTCTTGGATTGTGCGTTCCCAGTAGGCGCCGGAGAAGTTTTTGCCGTGCAGCAATACAACGGTGCGTCCGTTGGGTGTTTGCGGGGAAATGTCCATGTAGGCCATTTCAAGTGGCTGTTGCTGGGATTCAAACGCAAAAATTTCGACCGGGTACGGGTAGGCAAAGTTGCTCAGGCGCGCGTCCAGTCCTTTTGTTTCTTGATTGTTTGGCTGGTTCTGCGTGGGCTCGGCCTGTGGCGTTGCGCCGGTCTGTGATTCGGTTGGAACGGGATCGGAAACGGGCGGGGAGGAGGAGCAAGCAGCGAGCGTGGTCAGGAGGCAGAGTGTGACAAGAGGAAAAAATCTGGCATGAAATGGGTGCATAAAAGCCTCCAAGTTTGAGAAGATGCAATGGATTCAAAACAAATAATTTAAAATTCGAGAACGTAATTACTTGTTGCAACTGGAAAAGTCATGACACCGAAGTCGAGAAACAAAGAGATCGATGCCTATATTGAAGCTCTGCCTGCCGAGCAACGTCCGGTTGTGGCGCGTTTGCGTGAACTGATTCACGAAGCCGCGCCGGGTTGCCTGGAAGCCTTCAAGTGGAGCCGGCCTATCTTTGGAAATGGCAAGGATTTTGCGTATTTGAAAGCCAATAAAAACCATGTGAATCTTGGATTCAACAAAGGTTCCGAGCTTGAAGATCCAGAGGGCCTTTTGGAAGGCACAGGCAAAGGAATGCGCCATGTTAAGGTGAAAGACATCAACGATATTCCTGAAGAAGCATTGTTCCGATTGATCAGAGAGGCTGCCGTTAAGTCCTGAACTTCCAAATACTGCGTGCAATCTCTGTGGATCTTTCGCACTATTCGGGGCGTCATTTCTTTCAAGTCGTTTCAAGATCTATTTCTCAGGAGAAATCGTTATGGATGACCAACAACTGCGCCAGATCCTCGAAAACGCTCGAACCGTCGCCGTGGTGGGGGCTTCGACCGATCCTTCAAAGCCCTCGCATAAAGTGCCTGCGTATCTGGTGGAGGTCGGCTATACGGTGATTCCTGTGCATCCTAAAGCCACGGAAATTTTTGGCCAGCGCGCTTATCCGACACTGGCGGAGATTCCTGTGCCGGTGGATATCGTCGATGTGTTTCGGCCCGGCGACGAGGTTGCTGACATTGCGCGCCAGACATTAGCCATCGGCGCGCCGGTGTTGTGGGTGCAGCATGGGATCACTTCTGCAGAGGGTAAGCAGGTTGCTGAAAGCTCGGGGCTTACTTATCTGGAGGATATTTGCATCGGTGAAACGACCAAACGGCTCGGGACGCGTCCGCGCAGTGCGAGCGAAAAAAGCTGAGCGCAGGCACATCAAAGCTGGTAATCAAAAAAAATATTTGTTAGCACGGTCGTGCACATCGAACTTTTGACAAGACTTAGAAGAACAGGAAAACACGGCGATCACCCAAACGGAATGGGCGATAGAAGCCGTAGCTTTCCCAATCCAACGAGAGAAATATGCGAAAAAATCTTTCCAAAATTATGCCCCGCGCGCTTTTGATTCCCGCCATTGTCCTTGCGCTGTGTGTGCTGCCGGCCTGCAATGAGGATTCGGATTCTGGCTCGAACAACGCAAACAACAGCAGCAACAGTTCGAACAATCAGGGCAGCAACAATCAGGGCAGCAACAATCAGGGCAACGACGAAACCAGCGGATTGTCCGTGACCTACAATGGCCAGACCATGGGCACGAACACCACGATGAGCGCGACCAACACCTTTGTGTTCGAGGATAGCGCGCAGATGATGACCACGATCATCGGCGGCTGGGCCAATCCGGAAATGGATCCGACGTTCGGCACCATCACCGCCAAACTCGCCATTACCGACACTGTGGGCCAGCCGATTGGCGCCGGTGCCTACACGTTCAATGAGGATGAGTCCGCAGCGAAATCCGCGCGGCTGACGCTCAGTGATGCCGAACTGGGTTTGCCCGCGAATCTGGTCGCGGAGTCCGGCACGTTGACGATCACCAGCCTTGCTATGAGCGGCAACAGCCTGGATGTGCTGGAGCTGACGTTTGATGGCACGTTCAAAAACAGCGAGGGTAGTGACACTGAAGAATACAAGCTCACCGGCGCTGTGAAGTACAAAAAGTAATTCTGACCCCGACCCTGCCTGCTCTCCGGAGCAGGCAGATTTGTTTGACGGGATAGCATGGGCTGCTCTCGAACAACGAGTAAGTAGACGAGGCGGATGAGGCAGCTGAAAGCGTCGCAAACGTTGTGGCCTGGCAGTTTTCATCGAAACCGTGGAGCACGCAGGCCGCGGCGCTGTGTGTATCGGCATCTGACAACGACGGATGCGCAGGCTTGTCGGGCGGAATCGTTTTGATGCTTGGAAATACTTAGACACAGGCAGGGCGGGGCGAGGGCTTTTTATAAAGAGGTTGGTTTTTGAGAAAGCCGTGCTAATCAGGAGCAGAATTTTTCTGTGCCTGGATGCGCGTGCCGAAGGCGCGCCTTACGTGAGAAGCTCCGGAGAGAATATGTCAGACCAAACGCGAAACGTGACGCCGGGAAGACGTCCCGGAACCGTGAGATTAGAAGATAAAACCGAGGTCGCCATTCCGGCGGGCTGGGAACTTTTGCCGCCCGGCGACGCTGGCCTCACGCGTCGGCTCAAGGCGCTGGGGCCGAGCTGGACAGTGCAGGAAAAGAAAGGGCGCAGGGTGTTTTCGCGCGGTGTTCTGGCGCCGGCCGAAAATATCCGGCGGGCGCGTGAGGAAGTGGAGGCCAAACGTGCCGATCCGAAATACGAGCGTCAGCTTGAGCAGGCCCGAAAACGCAGGGAAGCCAAACAGGAAGTGTATGTCGAGGATTTCAAAGGCGCGATTGTGGCGTTTTTGAATTTCCATCCGATTCATGCCGGATTTGCCGATCAGCTTGCCGAGCTTGTCGCGGCCCACGCAACGCCTGTCGGGAGCGGAACGGTGGCGCGGACCGAGCGGATTCCGATTGAAGAGCGCGCTTCGGCCGCAACCATTGCCTGGATGCGGCATCACACCACGGATTATGACAACATGCACATTGCTCGCGTGCGTGGCGAGCGCCGGCAAGTCCGCGGCCAACTTGCGAAAGCGTCATTGCGCGTCTTGCAACGCTACCGGCGAGGTGAGAAGATCCCGGGCACATGCCCTTTGAAGAAAGCGCTTGATAGAATTCAGGAACCGAACGCTTTTTATCCCGATGACGAAGAAGAATAGGAGCCACGATGAAAGTGCCTGCAAATAGTGATCTCAACAGCTCTGCCCAGTCGAATATCGGTCGCAAACGCCTGACGGATATTTATATTGGTGGTCTCAGTGGTCAGTCGCTCAGCGTGCCGGTGGATTTTCATGCTCTGGAAGCGCGCGCAAAAGAGTGCATGGCGCCCGAGGCTTTTGCGTACATCGCTGGTGGTGCAGGTATGGAAAAGACGATGCTTGCAAATCGGCAGGCACTGGATCGCTGGCGCATCGTTCCGCGGATGTTGCGTGATGTTTCGGAGCGCGACACGAGCATCGAGTTGTTTGGCAAGCGGTTGCCGACGCCGTTTTTGACGGCGCCGGTGGGCGTGCTGGAAATGGCGCATGCGGATGCTGATCTGGCGGTGGCACGTGCGTGTCGGGCGGAAGAAATTCCGATGATTTTTTCGAACCAGGCGTCGGTTTCGATGGAAGAATGCGCGGCCGAGATGGGGCGCGCCGAGCGTTGGTTCCAGCTTTATTGGAGCGCTTCCAATGATCTGGTGGAAAGCCTTGTCGCGCGCGCCGAAAACAGCGGTTGCTCGGCGATTGTGGTCACGCTGGATACGACGTTGCTGGGCTGGCGAGCACGGGATCTGGATCTGGCGTACTTGCCGTTTTTGCGCGGCAAAGGAATCGCACAGTACACCTCGGATCCGGTGTTTCGCGCGCTGCTCAAGGAGAAAGACGCGTCTCAGGAAGCGGCGCCGGAGCGCACGATCAATTTGAATACCATCCGTGTTTTGCTGGAGCTGGCCGAGCGTTATCCCGACAAGTTTTTGAAGAATCTGACGTCGGGCGAGCCGCTGGCTGCGGTCAGAAAGTTCATCGGGATTTATTCGCGGCCTTCGTTGACCTGGGATGATTTGCAGTTTTTGCGTGAGCGCACGCATTTGCCGATTTTGTTGAAAGGAATTTTGCATCCTGACGACGGAAAAAAGGCGGTGGATGTGGGCATGGATGGCATTGTGGTTTCGAATCACGGCGGCCGCCAGGTTGATGGCGCCATTGCCGCGATTGATGCGTTGCCGGAGGTAGTCGACGCGGTGAACAATCAGGTGCCGGTGCTTTTTGACAGCGGGATTCGCACGGGCGCGGATGCGTTCAAGGCGCTGGCGCTGGGTGCACGCGCGGTATGTATCGGCCGCCCCTACGTGTACGGGCTGGCAGCGGCCGGACAGCAGGGCGTGCAGGATGTATTGCGTAACTTCAAGGCGGACTTCGACCTGACGATGGGCCTTGCTGGGTGCCGCTCGATTGCCGAAATCGACCGCGTTGCTCTGCAAAAATCACCGTGATATAAACCCGGGCAATTTTATTGATGTTGATGAATTGTCAGCTATACCGTTTCATGGGGTTCACTGTTGGGTGACGGTGAACCGTGAACGGCTGAACCATTTTACAAGCCTTTTCGAACAAACTTTCCATGATGCGAATCGCCTTTATTTTTTGAGCGGCGATTCGTCCGGAGTTCTTGCATGCGCACATGCCCCAAATGCAACGGTCAATTTCCCGATAACATTATGTTTTGCCCGGCGGATGGCACTTCGCTGGCGGCAGCTTCTGCAAACGGCGCAGGTCAGAAGCCTTCGAATGCTCCCCCTGCACGCACGACGATTCCGCCGCTTGATTTGATGGGGCGGCAGTTTTTTGGTGCCTACAAGGTGACCAAGCTGCTCGGCGAAGGCGGGATGGGAGCCGTTTATCTGGCGGAACAAAATACGATTGACCAGAAAATCGCGATTAAAGTTTTGCAGACGCGTGTGGCGGGCAGTGAGGAAATCGTGCAGCGCTTCCACCGCGAGGCGCGCGTTATCAGTATGTTGACGCACCCGAATATCATTCGGGTTTTCATCTTTGGTCAGACCGAAGACGGACTGCTTTATCTGGCCATGGAATATGTCAATGGGCGTTCGTTGCGCGAGGAAATCGGCGGCAAACCCATGGATGAAATCGCTGCGATTAAGATCATGAAGCAACTCTGCAGCGGGCTTTCGGAAGCGCACGATCTGGGGATTATTCACCGCGACTTAAAACCGGATAACGTATTGCTTACGGATTTTCGCGGCGAGCGCAGCTTTGTGAAGATTCTCGACTTTGGAATTGCGAAACTCAAAGAGCCGGACGGTCGACCGCAGGAACAGCTTACGCAGGCCGGGATTGTTTATGGCACGCCCGAGTATTTGTCGCCCGAGCAGGCGCAGGCGCAGGAGCTCGACCAGCGCACGGACATTTATAGTCTGGGCGTGATGCTTTACGAGCTGATCACCGGAAAGGTTCCGTTCTCGGCGTCGAGTCCTGTGCAAATTTTGACCATGCACGTCTTCAATCCGCCGACGCCGCCCAGCCAGGTGTTGCCGGGCAAGGTTTCGCCGGCCATGGAGCGCATTATTTTGAAGGCGATGGCGAAGAATCCTGAAGATCGCTACAACCAGGCCATGGAGATGTTTGAAGATCTCGTGCGCCGGGAAATGGAAATTTTGAATGAGCGCGGCCTGAACGCACGCTCCAGCTATGTGCCCGGTATGGAACTGACCGGGATGTACTCCGCGCAGCAGGTTCGTGCCGCGCTTGATGCCGGTCTGAAAACACCGCAGGCGGCCGGTTCGGGCGCTCCCTACACGAGCGACAATGCGCCGACGTTGGCGACCTCATCGATCAGCGGGCAGATGGCCGGGCAGGCCGGCAATCAGCAGCTTGTTGCGCAGGGCGGCGCGATGGCAGCCCAGTGGCAAGGTGAGCCGGCTGCCGAGAAATCCACGAGCAAGATCATCATCGGTCTTATCGGACTGGCAGCCTTCTTGCTCGTGAGTCTGTTGCTCATCATTGCGTACATGCTTGTGACGCGCTGAGCGCGCCCGGAACACCCCTGAGTTGTAAGGAGTTTGTGTGCTGTTTGATCTCGACAATGTTCAAAAGTTTTATGACAGGTTCCAGGCATTAAGTGGCATCACACTCAAAGTCGACAGCGCCAGTGTTGGATTGCTCGGGCCGAACGGAGCCGGTAAATCCACGCTGATCAAAACTCTTCTCGGTTTGCTTCCCATCACTGCGGGTTCTGCGCAGGTTCTCGGGTATCGACTTCCCGAAGATGCCGACAAAATTCGCAGAGCGACCGGCTACATGCCCGAAAACGATTGCTATTTGCCCTACATGACGGCCGTGCAATACGTCGCGTTCAGCGGCCAGCTCTCCGGCATGCCGCGCCGCGAGGCTTTTCGGCGCGCGCATGAGGTTTTGTACTATGTGGGGCTGGGCGAAGCGCGTTATCGCAAACTTTCGGGGTTTTCGACCGGGATGAAGCAGCGCGTCAAACTGGCACAGGCGCTGGTGCACGGACCGAAGCTGGTTTTTCTCGACGAGCCCACCAACGGTCTTGATCCAAGGGGGCGCGATGAAATGCTGCAATTGATCAATGACGTCAAAGCGCGCGGCGTGCACATCGTGCTTTCCAGCCACGTGCTGCTCGATGTCGAACAGGTCTGCGATACCGTGATCATGCTCAACGCCGGGCAGCTTGTGCACGTCGGCCCGATCAGCGAGCTGAAGAGTGGCGGCGAGCGGGTCCTGGAGGTCGATACGCATAATGCGAACGACCGGCTCAAAAAACTGCTCGAAGACAAGGGATACCGTGTGCAGACTGAGGGTTTACGCCTCAAAGTGTATCTTGACGATACCCACGGAGATCAGGATGTGCTCCGCATTGCAGTCGATGCGGATATCCAGTTGCGTCACTTCATGCCCGGAGAACTTACGCTGGAAACCGCGTTCCTTGGCATGATTGGCCAGCACAATGCGCATACCGACCACGAGGCATCTGATGCGGCCTCGGAAAGTGCCCGGGCTGCTGTGTAATGCTTTTATGCGATTGATAATTTTTTACGCTTTCTACCTTTCGATAGATTGAGTTTATGGCAATTCACGACCAAAACTACGTCCGCTACAACGGCCCGCTGCGTGAAGGCGGCGGCTGGTGGGCGATTACGACCATGACTTTGCGGCTGGCGCTGAGTGCGTTGCGCACAAAAATTATTTTGCTATTGCTCTGGGTGATGCCGCTGATCATGGCGGTGGGCATCATGATTGAATATGCCGTGCGTGGGCAGGCGGCGCAGATTGCGGGGCAGGCCGCGCCGGGGCCGGGCGCCGCGCTGTTTTTTTTGCAATCCACGTTTTTTTCGCTCGCCATTCTTTTCATCGCCGCCGGCTGCAGTGTGGTGAGCGACGATTTGCGCCATCGCACTTTTCAGCTTTATTTTTCTCGGCCGCTCGCGCGCTGGGAGTACGGACTGGGCAAATTTCTCGCGCTTTTTATCCTGGGATCGTTTGTCAGCCTGGTGCCTGCACTCATGCTCGGGCCGCTGCGGTTGTCGTTTTTTGCGCGCACGGAATTTTTCAATGCCATGGCCGTGCAGACTGGCCTGACTTTGCTGATGACGACGGTTTGCCTGGCGATGCTTTCTGCGATTGTGCTCGGTTTGAGCAGCCTGACGCGCCGCACAGGCTATGTCGTTTTGTCGTTCATTGGCGTTTTGCTCGTGCCGCTGATCTTGCATGCGATTGTCTCCATCGCAACCGGCGGCGCTGACATCGCCGGGCTCTGGAGCTTGCCCGGCAACTTCATGATGATTTCCGAAATATTGCTTAATCCCGAAGTGCGTGCTGAATATATGGTCCCCTGGTGGGCACCGGTTCTCATCCTTTTGGCGGTCACGGGCGCAAGCGTCGGCGCACTGGTTCGCCGCATCGCTCGCCTGGAAGGAGTCGCCTGATGCGTGCAAATCCTCAACAATCCGAACAAGAAACGTCCGTGCAGGCAGCTTCGCCGGAAGCGTCCATCGCCCATGTGGGCGGCGAGCAACTGGTGATTGCTACGCGTCGACTGTCGCTGTGGTATGGCCAGGTGATTGGCATCAACAATATTTCGATTGATATCGGTCAGGGAATCATCGGTTTGCTCGGCCCGAACGGCGCGGGAAAATCTACGTTTATGAAAGTTCTGACCGGTCAGCTTCGGCCTTCGACGGGCGGCATCAGTATTTTCGGTGAGCGGATCTGGAACAATGCCAGACTTTTTAGCCGCATTGGATTTGTGCCGGAGCAGGACTCGTTTTACGAGGAAATGACCGGCCGGCAGTTCGTGACGTATTTAACGCGTCTGCAGGGATTTTCTAAATCCGATGCGATGCGCATGGCAGACCGCGCCATTGATAAAGTCGATCTGACGGCGGACGCCGGCCGCAAAATTCACGAATACTCGAAGGGAATGCGTCAGCGCATCAAAATTGCTCAGGCGCTGGCGCACAATCCCGACTTGCTGTTCATGGACGAGCCGCTCAACGGCACCGATCCGGTGGGGCGCCGCCAGATCATCGAGCTTATCCAGAATCTTGGAAGCGAAGGCAAAACCGTGATCGTTTCCAGTCATATTCTGCACGAAGTCGAGCAGATGACGAGCGATATTCTTCTGATCAACAAAGGCCGTGTCGTCGCGGACGGCAACATTTACCGCATTCGCAATCTGATCGATGAACATCCTCACACGATTTTCATCGATTGCAGCGAACCAAGGCGCCTGGCGGCCATGCTCTCGGCCTTTGACGATGTCGTGCGCGTTGAATTTTCTGCGGGTGCGCCGGAATCTGGCAATCCGCTGACGTTCTCGGTTGCGACGACCAATCCGGAAGCCTGCTATTCCCGTATCCCGAAGCTCGCGCTGGAAAACGGCATTGCCCTGCGTCGCATGACCAGTCCCGATAATAATCTGATGGCCGTCTTTAAATACCTGGTGCGTTGATTCCTTGTTGGAGTCATAGCGCACGCCGCAAACGACCGTAGAAATCTATGTCTTCCTCATCTACCGCCACGCAAAATCCGACGCGCAGTCTGGCTGCAACCGGCCTGCTCGTTACGCTGATCAGTACCGAGCTGCGCCGCCTGCTCACGGCCCGGAAATCCGTGATTTTGCTGTTTGTGCAACTTTTGCCTGCTATTTTTGCGCTCGTCTATGTCTTTTTCAAAGATATCGACGGTTTGACCATGTTCAGAAGCACGGTCGAAACCGTGACGTTGCCGTTTTTGTTGCCGCTGGCGGCGTTGTTTTACGGCGGTCCGGTCATCGTCGATGAAATGGAAGGGCGCACGCTGACGTATCTGACGCTTCGGCCGGTGCCCAAGCCGTTGCTGTTTCTTGGCAAGCTGATTGCGGGAACGATTGCCGGGCTGGCGGTAGTAATTGTGCCGCTTTTGCTTTTGTTCCTCGTCTGTCTGGCGACGTCTTCCGATTTTGCCGATGCGGCCAGCACGCTGGGAGCGCTCGTGGGCGCCTGCGCGCTGGGCGTGGTGACGTACACTTCGGTGTTTGCACTGCTCGGCGTGATTTTCGCCTCCAGCCTGCTGGCGGGCATTGTGTATTTTGTCGTTTCGGAGATGGTTCTCTCACTTTTGCCTGTGCTCGAGCTCTTAAGTGTGCGCTATTATCTGCGCACCATCGCCGGTTTTATCGCAGCGGACCGGCTCGGCATTCTCGACCGACTTGTGCTCGATGAACCCCTCAAGTTTGAATGGTGGGTCGGCGTTGTCGTGACGCTGATCATCACTTGCCTGGCTACAGCCATCGGCGCTTATGTATTCCGTGAGCGCCAGTATCACGTTTGAAAAACTCATAAAAATACAAAGTACCTAAAGGTTTCTCCCTCATGCAAAGCCGTATTTTGTCTGTACCCGCCTCGGCCGTGGAAGCCGATCTCCTCGTTGTTCCTCTCTCCAGCACCAGCTTTTCCGCTCGCTCACAGGGCGTACTCGCCCCGGTTTTTGAAGCTCTGGGCTACGATATTTTTGACGAAGCCGCCCAGGAAGGTTTTGAAGCCAAAAAAGGCCAGAGTTTTCTGTTGCGTGGTCTTTCGCAGCTCGGCACGCGCCGCATGCTCTTGCTCGGTGTCGGCGAAAGCGAAAATTTCTCAAACGGTGCGCTGCGTCAGGTCGGCGTCACAGCCGCGCGGCGCGCGTGTAAGCTGCGCACGGCCCGCGTTGCGATCGCGCTGCCGGTAGACCTGCCCGAAACGCTGTCGCACGCCACGGCCGCCGGTCAGCTTCTCGAAGGTTTTGAGCGCGGCGTTTATCGTTTTGATACCTATATCACAGCGCGCGACGAGAAGTTCGAGGGCGTAAGCGAGCTGCAAATCGTTGTGCCAGCCGATGCTTCGGCAGGCGTATCAGAGGAGGCCGGCGCGCAGGATGTGTTGGGTAAAAGCCGCGCGCTTGCTGCGGCTGTGGCGCTGGCGCGGGATCTGGTGAATGAACCGCCGGCCGTCATGACGCCGGAGCGTTTTGCTGAAGTCGCAGCCCGAGTCGCAACCGAAAACAATCTGGAAAATCGCACGCTTAACCATGCACAGCTTGTTGAGCGCGGCTTCAACCTGATTCTGGCCGTGGGGCAGGGCAGCGACAATCCGCCGGCGCTGATCCATCTGGTGTATCGCCAGGGAAATCCCGCGCGTCGCATCGCGCTCGTTGGCAAGGGCATCACGTTTGATACGGGCGGCTACAGCATCAAAAACAATATGCAGATCATGCACTCCGACATGGCCGGTGGCGCCGCCGTTCTGGGCGCTGCTCAGGCCATTGCGCAAATTGCGCCGTCGGATGTGGAAATCCATTTTATCATTCCGACGGCCGAGAACTCGATCAACGGCAAGGCCATCAAACCGCAGGATATTATCCGCGGCTACGGCGGCAAAACTGTGGAAATCCTGAATACCGACGCCGAAGGTCGTCTGGTTCTGGCCGACGCCATTGCGTATGCCCAGGAATTTGAAGTCGATACGCTGATTGACCTTGCGACTTTGACCGGTTCTGCCGTCATGGCGCTCGGCGATCATACTGCCGCGCTCTTCAGCAATTCCGATGCGCTGGCCGATACTCTGCTTGCCGCTGCTCAGGCTACAGGGGAAGGACTCTGGCGGATGCCGCTCATTGAACGGCTCGATAAAACCATCGATACGCCGGTGGCCGATATGAAAAATATCGGCCCGCGCGAGGCTGGCTCGATTACGGCAGCGCTGTTTTTGCGGCGCTGGGTCACGGTTTCCCAGTGGGCTCATCTCGATATTGCCGGCCCGGCCTACATGATGAGTGGCGACGATTACTACGCGCAGGGCGCTACCGGCTACGGAGTTGCTACGATCGTCGACTTTATCGGTCGTCTTGTGTAAAAGGATGTCCTTGCAAGACCTGCTCTTTTTTGTGTTGTCCATCCAACCGTATGACTCATTTGAGGAGTTTCAAACATGAGCCAGTTGCAGACCCAGACCATTCCTGTTGTCGATTTGCGTGATTACACCCAGGGCGATGCGCAAACGCGCGATGCTTTTGTGCAGAAAATCGGCGATGCGCTCAAAAGCTGTGGATTTGTCGCGATCGAGGGTCACGGCGTCGACACCGATCTCCTCTACGAGAATTACGACCTGTTCAAAGCGTTTTTTGCGCTTTCGGACGAAAACAAACGACGTTACGAAGACGTCGCCGGTGGACGCCAGCGCGGCTATACGTCGTTCGGTGTGGAGCACGCCAAACACAGCACCAAGGCCGATTTGAAAGAGTTCTGGCACCTGGGGCGTGAATTGCCCAAAGATCATCCGATTTACGGGCGCATTCCTCCCAACGTCTGGCCGGAAGAAATCCCCGAGCTGCGCGAAAAAGCACTGGCCCTGTTCGATGCGATGGAAGCGTCGGCCACCATCATGCTCAAAGCGATTTCGCTTTACCTCGGGAAAGACGAAAACTTTCTGCCCGACATGATCAAAGACGGCAACAGCATCATCCGCGTGATCCGCTACCCGGTATGTGACGGGTTTGATGAACCCGGTGTGATGCGCGCCGCCGAGCACGAGGACATCAACCTCATTACGCTATTGCCGGAAGCGACCGAGTCCGGGTTGGAACTGCTCGAAAAAGACGGAACCTGGCTGCCCATTCCCTCGCTGAAAGGGCAGATGATCGTGGACTCCGGCGATATGCTTGCACGGATTACGAATAATCTTTTGCCTGCCACAACACACCGCGTCGTCAACCCGCAGGGCGTTGCGACGGATCGTTACTCCATGCCGTTTTTTGTGCATCCGCATCCTGACCAGGTTCTTACCGTCCTTGAAAACTGTCTTGCACCCGGTGAAGAACCTTCTGTGCCGCCGATCACGGCGGAAGAATTTCTCTTTGAGCGTTTGCGCGAAATTGGCCTGAAATAATCGACTGCTCGTTCCCCGGAACATCGGAGTCAATGCCTCGGAGATTTATGATGAAACCATCGACTACCACTTCAAAATACGGCCGCCGTTTTGCCGTTCTTTCTCTGCTACTCGCCGGCCTTGTTTTTGTGCCTGTCCTTGGTTGCAAAGGCAAAACAGTCGACAAAATGCCGGAAACTGCCAGCGCGCGTCTTGAGCAGATGACCTCGCAGATTCCGGCATCCGCCGAATTTGTGGTTCAGGTCAAAGATTTGCCCCAGGCGCGGCAAGACCTGAACAATCTGCATAATCGTGTCGGACAGGTCATGCCCGTGGCGCGTCTTATTCAGCAACAAATTCAGAATGATTTCGGCGTCAATGTCCTCAGCGAAGAAGGCTGGTCGCAGGTCGGGATCAACCCGGCCGGTGGTTTCACGGTGGCCATGCTGCAAAATCGCCCGATCTTTTTAACCTACGTGGAAGATCGTCAGGCTTTTGAGGCGAGCGTGCTGGAGCGCACTCGAAAAACGCTGAAAATCGAAGCGCCCGTTCAGGCGGAGCAGGTTGCCGGACAAACCATCAAATTCTCCAGCCAATCCCCCGGCCTCGACATCGCCTGGTTCTACAAAGGCAAACTCGCCGTCGTCGCTCTGCCGCCGATCACCAATACCGATGCGCTGAAAAACGGCACCGCGCTGGTCGTTGCCACGCAATTGCTGAATCTGGAGAAGAAAAACTCCGTGCAGCCGACCGCGGCCTATCAACGCTTCCAGAAAGCCCTGGGCAATGACGCTTCGATCAGTGCGTACTTCAACACCGAAGCACTGCTGACTTCCCAGGCGTTTGAAAACTCTCAGAAAAACCTGCGCGATGGTGCGGCAGCGGCTGCCGAATGGAGCAAGGCCAATGCCCGCGGGTTCGGCATGGCGCTGGCCACCAAAACCAATCAAGCCAAACTCAAGTTCTTCCTCGATCCCACCGAAGAACTCGCCAAATCCGCTGCCAAAGCAACGAAATCCAGCGCAAAAGTGAATTGGGAAAGCTTTGCGACGGACAAAACTCTGCTGGGTTTGCGCAGCAGCGTGGATTTCCAGCAGCTCTGGAAGGGCTATCTCGAAAGTCTGTCCGATCAGCAGCGCCGCAGCCTGCAGCGTGACCTGCAACTGGCCGGAAAAGACTATGGCATTGATATCGAATCCGATATTTTTGCCGGTCTGACCGGAAATGCCGCGCTGTTTTTCTACGGCGTAGACATGGCGGCGCTGATGACCGGAGCGCAGGATGATTATTTCCAGCTCGTGCGCGCGTTCGGTCTGATTGCGGCTGTGCAGCTTAATAAAGACAACAACTTCGAAGGTCTGGTCCAGAAGGTAAATACAGCTGCGCAGGGCTTGCTCGGCTTGCGTCACCCGACCGGCGAAGATGGTGCTCCGAACCAGTCCATTCAGGTGCTGGAAGTCAAAAACCTGGCGTCGACGCCGGGGAGCGTTTATATCAAAAACGACCTGGTTGCTTTTGCGACCTCGGCGTTCGATGAAAGCAGCGTTGCGCAGTATCTCGAGGGCACGCGAAAAGATGCGAAACTTCACGAGACGGCAAATCTAGATCTGGGCAAGCGTTTTGCGACGGAGAAAGACTTTAACGGTCTTTATATCAATTTCGTGCGCGCCGCCGATCACCTGGGAAGCGCTGTGCCGATGCCGATCGTGCGCCAGACTCTGAGTCAGGTTGAAGAACTGCTGGTTAGTTTCACGGTAGACGACAAAGGATTGTTTGCGACCGTCACGCTGGATCTCACGCCTGCTCCGTGATGTTTGCGTTGGTTAACAAATTGTAAGGCGGTGCTAAGCCCGGAACCCGAGAAGGTTTCCGGGCTTTTTTGTGGGGAGAGTGCACAGAAAAATGCGGTAGTGCAGCGTTCCGTGGGCAGGAATATTACAGGCATAGCGAAAAAAATCGCCGTGAGTAGCTATTCATGAAACTGATCGTAGCGAAAACAGTCGGTGAGTAGCCTTTTACGAAACTTGATCGTGGTTCCACATCTCCGTGAGTAGCCTTTCATGAAACTGATCGTGGTTCCACATCTCCGTGAGTAGCTCTTCATGAAACTGATCGTGGTTCCACATCTCCGTGAGTAGTCCTTCATGAAACTGATCGTGGTTCCACATCTCCGTGAGTAGCCCTTCATGAAACTGATCGTGGTGCCAAATGTCGATGTTGTGGGCCGGGTAAGCTGAAAAAATCAGAACACGGGGATGATGGCGCCGTCGAATTCGGTCTGGATGTAGGTGCGGACTTCGGGGCTGTTGAGGGTTTGTTGGAGTGCCTGGATGCGGGGATCGTTTTCGGATTCGGGGCGAACGACCAGGACGTTTGCGTAGGGGGAATCGGTTCCCTCGAGCAGCAGGGCGTCGCGGGTGGGGTTGAGTCCGGCGGGGAGTGCGTAGTTGGTGTTGATGACGGCGGCATCGACGTCGGGCAGGACGCGGGGGAGTTGTGCGCTTTCGAGTTCGCGAATTTTCAGGTTGGAAGGCAGGGAGCGCAGGGAGGTGGTGCCTTCGGGAACGAGTCCGGCGGTCTGCAGGAGTTCCAGGGCGCGGCTTGCGTTGGTGGGATCGTTGGGGATGGCGATGGTGATCTGGGGTTTGTCTTTGAGGGCCTGCAGGTTGTTGAGTTTTTTGGAGTAGATGCCGAGGGGTTCGACGTGGACGCGGGCGGCGATGCGGAAATCGGCGTTGTGGTCGGCGTTGAATTGTTCGAGGTAGGGGATGTGCTGGAAGAAGTTGGCATCGATGTCGCCCTGGAGCAGGGCGATGTTGGGTTGTACGTAGTCGGTGATTTCGATGACCTGGATGTTGACGCCTTTTTCGGCGAGCAGGGGTTTGGCGTGGTTGAGGATCTGGGCGTGTGGGACGGGGCTGGCGCCGATTTTGAGGGTGTCATCGGCCTGTTTGCTTTTGCAGGCCAGGAGAGGGAAGGAGATCAGCAGGAGGGTAAGAAGTTTGTGGAGTTTCATAGGGATTCCGTGGGTCTGAAGATTGGCGGTGATGAATTAGCGGTGGTCGTAGCGTTGTGCGATGCGGTCGCCGAGGGATTGCACGAGCTGAACCATGACGACGAGGATGATGACGGTGGCGAGCATGATGTCGGTTTGGAAGCGTTGGTAGCCGTAGCGGATGGCAAGGTCGCCGAGGCCGCCGCCGCCGACGGCACCGGCCATGGCGGAGTAAGAGATTAATGTGATGGTGGTGACAGTGACGGCGCGGATCAGGGCGGGCAGACCTTCGCGAAGGTAGGTGTGGGTGATAATTTGGCGAGGGCTGGCGCCCATGACGGTGACGGCTTCGACGAGGCCGTGGGGGACTTCTTTGAAGGCGGCTTCGGCCAGGCGTGCGAAGTAGGGGATGGCGGCAACGACCATCGGGACGATGGCGGCGGTGGTGCCGATGGAGGTTCCGACGATCAGTCGTGTGAAGGGGATGATGGCGACCATCAGGATGATGAAGGGGATGCTGCGGCCGAGGTTGATGATGGCGTTGAGGATACGAAGAAGGCGCGGCATGGGGTGCAGGCCGCCGGGTTCGCAGACAATGAGGGTGATGGCCAGGAGCAGGCCGCCGAGGGTGGAGAGCAGGGTAGCGACGGCGACCATCGCGAGGGTTTCGAGGGTGGCGGTGGTGAGGAGGTGCAGGGATTCTTCGAGGTTGGCCATGTGTACTTCTCTATTTTCTGACGATTACTCGGAATCTTTCAGGCGCGCATAGGTGTGGGAGTGTGGATTCTGGCGTAATTCCGCGAGGTTGCCGTCTTCGACGCGTTGTCCGTTTTCGAGGATTGTGATGCGATCGCAGATCTGGCGAACGACGCTCATCTCATGGGTAATGATAAGGACGGTGACGCCGAATTCGTCGCGGGCGTTGCGTATCAGATTGAGGATTGCGTTGGTCGTGGATGGGTCGAGGGCGGAGGTGGGTTCGTCGCAGAGCAGAAGGCCGGGGGAATTGGCCAGGGCGCGGGCGATGGCGACGCGCTGGCGTTGTCCGCCGGAGAGATTCTTGGGGTAGTGGTGGGCGCGGTCGAACAGGCCGACCCAGCGAAGCAGAGAATCGACGCGTCGGGTGATCTGGGCGGGATCTTTGCCGGCGAAAACCATGGGCAGGGCGATGTTTTCGTGCACGGTTTTGGAGGGCAGCAGATGAAGCTGTTGGAAAACGACGCCGAGGTTGAAGCGTGCGCGCTGGAGTTCGGGGCCGCGTAGTTGCCAGAGGTCGGTGTTGTTGAGCAGGACCTGGCCGGAGTCGGGTGCTTCGAGTGTGGCGGCGGCTTTGAACAGGGTGGATTTTCCGGCGCCGCTTTCGCCGATCACGGCCTGGATGGAGCCGGCGGGGACGGAGAAGCTGACGTCTTTCAGAGCGGAGATGGTCTGATCGCCAAGGTGGTAGGTTTTGGAGATGTTTTTGAAGGTAAGTGAGATATCGGGCATGGGGTGAGCGGGGGCATTTTCGGCGTTGAAATCCGTCGGTTGCACGGGAAAGGAGGACGCTAGAATCGAAACCATAGCGTGTCAATATGGATTGAGATTGGCTTGCCAGATTGTGGGGTATCGTGGAGAGTCTGGCGAGAAGAAAGAGGGGAAAACGAGATGAGAAGATTCCGTATCGAGAACGCAGAGAACGCATAGAGAAAGAGAGCACGGATTATGAGCAGCGCATATAAGAAGTTGGAAGAGCATGTGGGTCGGTTGGGTCGTGTGGAAGAGGCGATAGCTATTTTGCACTGGGATGCGGCGACGATGATGCCGGAAGGCGGCGCGGCGGGGCGTTCGGAGCAGATTGCGACATTGCGGGGGATTTCGCACGCGATGGAAACCGAGGCGTGGATTGGCGATGCGATTGCGCAGGCGCGCGAGGACGAGACGTTGGATGCCTGGCAGCGCGTGAATTTGCAGGAGATCGAGCGTCAGTGGGTGCATGCCACGGCGGTTCCGGCGAAGTTGGTGGAGGCGAGCAGTCGCAAGGGTTCGGCGTGTGAGATGGTCTGGCGGGTGGCGCGGCCGGATAATGATTTTGCCAGGCTTGCACCGCATTTGCAGGAGGTTCTGGATCTGACGCGTGAGATTGCGCAGATCAAGGGCGAGGCGCTGGGGTGTTCGCCTTATGATGCGTTGCTGGATCAGTATGAGCCGGGAGGTTCGTCGGCACGGATCGATGTGATTTTTGATGATCTGGCGGAGTTCTTGCCGGGATTTCTGGAGAAGGTGTTGGAGCGGCAGGCGGGTTTGCCGCCGGCGCTGGCGCTGGAGGGGCCGTTCGGGTTGGAGGAGCAGCGTGGGCTTGTAGAAAAGCTGATGGGAACGCTGGGATTTGATTTCAATCATGGTCGGCTCGATACGAGTTTGCATCCGTTTTGTGGCGGCGTGCAGGACGATGTGCGGATTACGACGCATTATCGTGAAGATGATTTTTTGCAGGGGCTGATGGGGGTTTTGCATGAGACGGGTCATGCGTTGTACGAGCGGGGTTTGCCGCTTGTGTGGCGTTATCAGCCGGTGGGCAGTGCGCGGGGCATGAGTATTCATGAGAGCCAGTCGCTTTTGGTGGAGATGCAGGCAGGGCGGAGCGCGGAGTTTGTGCGGTATCTGGCGCCGCTGATTCGCCAGACGTTTGGCAAAAGCGGTCCTGCGTGGGAGGCGGAGAATTTGTATCGCCATGTGACGCATGTGGAGCGCAGTTTGATTCGCGTGGCGGCGGATGAGGTGACGTATCCGGCGCATGTGATTTTGCGTTATCGTCTGGAGAAGGCGATGATCGCGGGTGATTTGCAGATTGTGGATTTGCCGGGTGCGTGGCGTGAGGGGATGAAGAGTTTGCTGGGCGTGGATGTGCCGGACGATCGGGACGGGTGCATGCAGGATATTCACTGGATGGATGGTGCATTCGGGTATTTTCCGACGTATACGCTGGGTGCGATGACGGCGGCGCAGCTTTTCCAGAGTGCGCAGGCACAGAATTCGGATGTGTTGCCGGGACTTGAGCGTGGAGATTTTGCGCCGCTGATGCAATGGATGGGCGAGAAGATCCATGCGCAGGCGTCGTTTTTGCCGACGGCAGAGTTGTTGAAAGCTGCGACGGGTTCGGAGCTGGATGCGTCGTTTTTCAAGGCACATTTAGAGAAGCGTTATCTTGGTTGATATTCAGAAGCAGATCGTGAGTCAGCTTGCGCTGTTGCGTGAGAAGGATGAGGCGTTTCGGCGCAGGCTGGCTGTTCTTCGTGAGGAGTATGGCGGGGGGGCTCGGGTTTCGGACGAGTTGGATGAGCTGGAGGCGGCGGATCGTGCGTTTGCGGCGCGCGTGGAGGGTTTTGGCTGGGCGGAATTTGCCAGAACATCGCGCGCGCGATTGCAGGCGGCTTTTGCCGAGGAGGCGCCGGTTGGGGATGAGGCGGGGCGCGTGGTGTTTTATTGCGATCTGGAGCGCGGCGAGCTCGGGTTGCGTGGGCGTGGTGCGGGTGGGAGGAAGGGGCGGCCGCGGATGTTTGGCAATCGTGAAGTCGTGCTGGATCTGGGTGCGGAGTTTGATGCGTTGATCGGGGGCGGGCAGCATTCTTCGAATGTGTATCCGATTGTGTTTAGTCATGATGCGGAGCGGAATCGTCGTCTGATTGTGGCGGTGCTCATGCTGGGGATTGTGTGGCCGCTTGTGTGGGAATTGCAGGGCGGGGCGGGGGACTTGCGGCTGGAGATTGCGGGGAGCGCGTCGGGAAGTGTGTTGCTGGAGCTGCGTGGGGCGGAGGATGCGGCCAGGGTTTCGGCGGTGCAGTTGGGGTTTGGTGGGGAGCGTGAGATCGAGCGCCGGCTTCGTGAGTATGTGGCGATCGATCCGGAGGCGAATTTTCGGAGTCTGGTGAAAACGCGGCGTGTGGGAGCGTATGAGCGGCGTGATTTTGCGGAGCCGTTTGGTCGGACGTGGAGTGTGCGGCTGGAGCGTGCGGCGTGCCGGGTTGTGTTTTTGAGTCGTGAGCGGCCGGTTTTGACGATTAAGCGGGCGTTGCGCTTTGTGGATCCAGTGGCGCATGTGCGTGATGAGCGTGATTTTGCGGATGAGGCGCAGGCGGAGGCCGGGTATCTGGCAGCGATTCAGGCGCAGATCGAGGAGGGTTTTCGTCAGGTATTTGTGGAAGTGCGCGATGAAGCCGGAGCGGTGGTCGAGCAAAGGGGGGATGCACTTTCCTGGGAAGATCCTGTACAAAAGTGATCGGGGTAAAGTGGCGCGGTAAAGTGCTCACGGTCGGGCGTAAAGCAAGTGTATGGCTTGACTTTGGGTTGGAGTGCGGTTTATCCACGTAGCGCCCGTTTGGTTTTCTTGAGGCAAGTAAAGGTGTTGAGCAGTGCCAGTACGAAGTATTTGAATGAACTGGTGAATCAAACTTAGTAACACGTCGAAGATGACGAGGACTGCATGAAAGTTGGACAACGGCGTTGGATGTGGCTGGCAGTGGTTTTGTGTGTGACAGGATTTTCTGTGTCGCCGGTAGCTGCGGAAGACAAAGCTGAAGAAAAGATCGTGCAGCATACGGTCGCGGATGGAGAAACGTTGGGGAGCATTGCGCTGCGTTATAAGGTGGGTATTACGCAGTTGATGGGCTGGAACAAGCTGGAGTCGATTGAGATCGAGCCGGACATGACGTTGGTTGTGCATTCGGCGGAGATTGTGCGGCCCAAGCCGGTATCGGCGACGATGCAGGTTTCTCATACGGTTCGTGCCGGGGAGACCTTTGAGGCGATTGCCAAGAAGTATCGCGTGACGGTGAAGCAGATTCAAAGCTGGAATCGCCGTGTGAATCCGCGCCGTTTGCAGATTGGCCAGCGTGTGAATTTGCATGTTCCGAACGTGCATCGCGATGGCAAGAGCGTGTCGTGGGGCGCGGCCAATGGCGGTCGATTGTATAACGGCGTGGCGATTGAGAGTGGTCCGGGCGTGCGTGTGCGTACTCCTTCGCGTTCCTACGGCACGCAGCGCACGGTCAATCTTTTGGAAGCGGCCGGTGCGGATGTAAAAGCACGATGGCCGGACTCGCCGGATATGTTTGTTGGGAATTTGAGTGCAAAGCATGGTGGTCGGATCAAACCGCACAAGAGTCATCAGTCGGGACGTGATGTGGATATTGCGTTTTATCATCGCGGCAATGTCGAGATGACAGAGTTTCGCAATATGACGGCGGAGACGTTTGATGCGGTGAAGAACTGGCATGTTTATAAGACGCTGATCGACTCGGGGGAAATCGAATATATTTTCGTCGATTATAAGCTGCAGCAGCCGTTGTATGAGTATGCGATTTCGCTGGGTTATACGGCGGAAGAGCTGGAGCCGATTTTGCAATATCCTCACGGGCCAAATGTGCGCACGGGCTTGATTCGTCATGCGCGCGGGCACCTGAATCATGCTCACATTCGTTTTAAGTGTGGGCCTGACGATCGTAATTGCCGGTAATTTGTAAAAGATATTTCCGAAAAACCGCTACGTATCTATCAGGAGTCAAGATTTATGGCCTGGATTGAAGGAACAGAGAAGCAGTCGTTGGTAATTGATGCGCCGCTTGCGGATGTGGTTGATTTTTTTGGAGATCCGAATCAGTTGCGGGTTTGTTTGACGCAGCTTGAGGCGGCCGAGGAAATCGAGCCGAACGTGTGGAAGTGGACGCTTCGTGAGAAGAACGAGGCGGGCATCAAGTTTCAGGGAATTTATACGGTGCGTTATACGCGTCAGGGCGATTCAACCGTGGTGTGGGAGACGGTGGACGCGAAGACGATGCGTGCAGAGGGCAAGGTGGTTTGCCGCGCGCTGGGTAAAAAGACCGAAGTGGATTACCAGGAGACGATTGCGACGGATTTGCCGATTCCGAAACTTGCGGCGAAGGTTTTTAGTCCGATTGTTTCGCGTGAGATTCGTAAGGGGGTTGGCAGTTATCTCGAGCTTGCAAAGCAGCATCTTGAGAAAGCTGCGGGCACGCAGTCTTGACGTCTATGGCCACGGAATCTTCGGGTACGGGCAGGCGGGAGTCGGGGCGTTATGGAAACTTTGGCGGGCGTTATGTGGCTGAAGTTTTGTGGACGCCGCTGCAGGAGCTTTCGGATGCGTTTGAGTCGGCGTTGCTGGATGCCGACTTTGTAGCGCAGGTGGAGAGCTGGCTGGATCACAGGATCGGCCGGCCCACGCCGGTGAGTCATTTTCAAACGTTGTCAGAGAGGGTGGGCGGCGCTCAGATCTGGGCCAAGCGTGAAGATCTGTGTCAGGGCGGCTCGTTTGTGATTACGTCGGCGATTTTGCAGCTGTTGCTGGCGCAGCGTATGGGGCGTCGCGAGGTGGTTGCGGAGTCGGGCACGGGTGATTTCGGCGTGGCGCTGGGTTCGCTGGGCGCGGCGCTGGGGATCGGCGTGCGGATTTTTATGGGGCGCGAAGATCTGGAGCATGAACGGCTCAACGTGGAGCGGATGAAGCGGCTTGGCGTTGTGATCGAGACGGTCGACAGTACGACGCGTGGTCGGAAGCGGGCGTGTTCGGAGGCGTTGCGCTACTGGGCGGAGCATTCGGCGGAGGTGATGTACTGCGCAAGTTCACTGGCGATGCCGGACCCGTTTCCGCGGATTGTGGAATATGGGCTGGGTGTGATCGGGGCGGAGACGCGGGTGCAGCTGAAACGCCGGGGATGTGCGCCTGAGTATGTGATTGCGCCGGTGGGCAGTGGGTCGTTTGCGGCGGGGTTGTTCGCGGATTTTGTGCGCAACAGTGATATTCAGTTGGTGGGCGTGGAAGGGGGAGGAGACGGGCAGCCGCTGCGGACGTCGGCGAGTTTGTCGGTGGGTAGTGTCGGGGTATTTCAGGGGACGATGTCGTATTTGCTGCAGGATTCGGACGGGCAGGTTCAGGTGCCGTATTCGATTGCGGGCGGGATGTGTGTGCCGATTGTGGGACCTCAGCATGCACAGTGGGTGCAGGAAGGGCGGGTGCATTATGTTGCGGTGAGCGACGAGGAGGCGGTCCAGGCGGTGCAGTTGCTGGCGCGCACGGAAGGATTGTTGATCTGCCTGGAGGCCGGGCATGCGCTGGCGTATGCGTTGAAGGTGGCTGCGACGTTGGGCTCGGATGAGCATGTAGTGGTCGGGATTTCGGGCAGCGGTGTTCGAGATCTAGAGCGGCTTTCGGAGTTTGAGGAAGAGGGAGCCGGTCATGAATAGACGTTTGCTGGGGCTGGAGTCGAATTTTGCGGCAACGGGGCGTTCGCTGCTGATGAGTTCGGTGGTGGCCGGAGATCCGCATCTGGATGCGACGCTGAAGTATATGGGGGTGTTGGCGGAAGCGGGTGTGGATGCGCTGGAGCTGATCGTTCCGTTTTCGGATCCGACGTATCATGGGCCGGTGATTCAGCGGGCCAGCGCGCGGGCAATTCATGAGGATGTGAATTGGGCGGAGATCGGTGAACTGGTGGCGGAGTTTCGGGCCGAATACGATACGCCGCTGGTGATTTCGAGTTATTACAATCGGTTTTTGGCCAGGGGGCTGGATGCGTGCGCGCGGGATATGGCGGAAGCGGGCGTGGACGGGGTGATGATTAGCGATCTGGCGTGGGATGAAGCGGCGGCAGCGGAGCGGGCGTTTTCTGAGCATGGAATCGCGTTGATTCGCACGGTAGCGCCGACGACTTCGGCGAGTCGGTTTCAGCAGATTGTGAAGGGCGCGCGTGGCTTGATCGTATGGATGGGACATGCCGGCGGAGAAGTCGCGGTCCAGCCGGATGAGTTTGCAAAAAAGATGGCGGAGCTGCGTGGGCTGACGCATTTGCCAATTCTGGCGGCGATGAAAGTTTCAACGGCAGAGGAAGCGGCACTGGTGGGAAAACATGCCGACGGGGTGCTGGTGGGCACGGCGCTGGTCTGGTTGATCGAGGGGCGTGGAGCGGATTTGTCGGAGAGGATTCGTCGGTTTATTGAGGAATTGCGCTCTACGATGGCTGCTTTGAAGTAGCTGACGATTGCCATCATCGTAAAAGTTACAAGGGGGCGGCTATTTGAAGAGCTGTGTATGTGAGAAAAGTAAATCGAGGGGATCAGGTTGTGTGCAACGGCCGTATTGCAGGGCTTGTAAGGTGGTAGTGCTCATACTTTTGCCTAAATGTTTTGAGGTTTTGTGGCGGGGCGGAGGGGGAGATACTTGAAAATAAATTGTTGAGGGAGTCCGAAGCCTCGGCGGGGTGAATTAAGTAAATTTTGGAAGGCCTGAGCTTCGAAAAGTTACTTTATTGCAGTTTTTTGGAAGACCTGGGCCTCGAAAAATTACTTTTTCGCAGTTTTTTTGAAGGCCTGAGCTTCGAAAAGTTACTTTATTGCAGTTTTTTGGAAGACCTGGGCCTCGAAAAATTACTTTTTCGCAGTTTTTTTGAAGGCGTGGGCCTCGAAAAATTACTTTTTCGCAGTTTTTTTGAAGGCTTGGGCTTCGAAAAATTACT
>JBEBUW010000066.1:0-24757 GCA_040393065.1 Lujinxingia vulgaris
CGCCTGTAAATACACCGAAAACTTCGCCCTGATCCCCTCAATACCTTTCCGAGCAGATTTTTCTGCTCTCAGCACACCTCAACACCTTCCAAAAGCAGTTTTTTCTGCTCCAGACACATCTCAACACCCTTCACGAGCAGTTTTTTCTGCTCCAGACACATCTCAACACCTTTCAAAAGCAGTTTTTTCTGCTCTCAGCACATCTCAACACCCTTCACGAGCAGTTTTTTCTGCCCCGGACACACCTCAACACCGCTTCCGAGCAAATTTTTCTGCTCACAACAACCTCAACCCCTTTCGAGCTGCTCGAATCAACTTCCACCAATACCCCCAACACAATCAGAGATTTAGGTTTGCTACCCCTCTTGCGTTCGTGTGCCTAACTGAATAGTCTCCGCGCGCGACTCCGCGGGAGTCATTTCACCTTTCACCCGAATTATGTTTCAAAGGAGCAAAAATGTCGGAAGATTTGAAGGCATGGCCATTTAAAGAAGCTCAAAAAATCGAGCACAAAATCAATGTGGCGCAAAAAGCCGGCAAACCTCTCAAACATGAATACGCGCTCCTGGAAACCGGCTTTGGCCCAAGCGGCCTGCCGCACCTGGGCACCTTTGCCGAAGTCGCGCGCACAACCTGGGTTCGCTACGCCTTTGAACACATCAGCGATCGCGGCGCCAAATTGCTGGCCTTTTCCGACGACATGGACGGCCTACGCAAAGTCCCCGAAAACATGCCCAACCGCGAAATGATCGCCGAATACCTGGGCAAACCCCTGTGCGATATCCCCGACCCCTTCGGCGAAGCCGAGAGCTTTTCGGGCTATATGAACGCCAAATTGCGCAGCTTTTTGGACTCGTTCGGTCTGGAGTATGACTTTTTGGCTTCCAGCGATCAGTACCGGGGCGGCGTCTTCAATGAAGGTCTTTTGCGGATTCTGGAGCGCTACGACGCCGTGCGCGACCTGATCGTGCCCACCCTGAAGCCGGAAAACCGCGAAGCCTGGAGCCCGTTTTTCCCGGTCTGCGAAAACTGCGCCAAGGTCTACTCGACCCGCGTCACCGCCATTCACCCCGAAGACGGCACCATCTCCTATGCCTGCGACCAGAACTTCCGCGGCATCGAATCCTGCGGCCACACCGGCACCATTCCCGTCACCGATGGCAACGTCAAAGTCGGCTGGAAAGTCGACTGGGCCCTGCGCTGGTATGTGTTCGATGTCGATTACGAAATGTACGGCAAGGATTTGATCGACTCGGCCGATCTGTCCTCAAAAATCGTGCGCGTGCTGGGCGGCCAGCCGCCGGTTGGCTTTTTCTACGAGATGTTCCTCGACGAAAACGGCGCGAAAATCTCCAAAAGCGTCGGCTCCGGACTCACCATCGATGAATGGCTCCAGTACGGCCCGCTGGAAAGCCTGTCCTGGTTTATTTTCCAGAACCCGACCAAGGCCAAAAAACTCCATTTCGACGTGATCCCCAAAAGCGTTGACGATTACCTCGACGCGCGCCGCAAATTCGGCGACCCGGAAACCCGCTCGGTCAACAGCCCGATCTGGTTCATCGAACACGAAAAAATCAAAGCCGGCCAGGACATCAGCTACAACAGCGACATCAGCTACTCGATGCTCCTCAACCTGGTGAACGTGCTCAACAGCGACGACAAGCAAATCGTGTGGAACTACATTTTGCGTTACGACGAAAACGCAAAACAGGACTTCGAGCTGATCGACGACATGATCGATCGCGCCCTGCGCTACTACCGCGATTTCATCCTGCCCACCAAAGAATACGAGCGCCCCACACCCGAAGCCATGCCGGCCGTAGAACAGCTTCTGGCCTTCCTGGAAAGCTACGAAGGCTCCAGCGCCGAGGAACTGCAATCCGCGACCTATGCTGCCGGCAAGGAAAACGGCCTGGCCCTGCCCGTCTGGTTCCGCACCATGTACCGCCTGCTGCTCGGTCAGGAGCGAGGCCCGCGTCTGGGCACCTTCATCCACCTGTACGGCGTCAAAGAAACGCGCGAACTCATCAAAGAACGCTTGAACACGCTCTGATTTTGCTTTCCAAAACCTCTGAAGGAACGAAGCGGCTTTCTGATCGGTTGTTATTATTTAGCCTCAGATTGTTTCGCTCGTTCCTTTCTTAATTCGTATTCGTTCCCTGGAAGTACTACCAATGAACAACAAAGTAATCGATCTGGCCCATGTTCGAGCAACCGCGCGGCCGCTCTCGGAACGTTTCGGAAGCTCCGTTTTACCGCCCGGCAATGCCGCCGAGCAGGTCAACGCAATCCTCGCCCGCGACGACTACCAAGAATACATTCAAGCGCTCAGCGCACAGACACTCTTCCAGCTCATCAAGGAAGCCGGCTGGAATGAAGGCCACGATCTGGTCGCCTATGCATCCTCCGAACAGATCCAGACCTTCGTCGATCTCGATTGCTGGCAGCGCGATACCTTCTCGATCGAAAAAATCACCCCCTGGCTTGCAGCTCTGGTCGCCAACAGCGACAACGCGCACTTCAAAAAAGTCATGCGCGACCTGGACGCCGAAGTGATCGCCCTGTTTTTCAAAGCCAACCTCTACGCGGAGCCCGCCGTCGAAGGTGAATCCCCCGATCACCTCCAGGGCAACGTCGCCCTCAGTCCCGACAACGCCTACTGGATCGTGTACCCGGAAGACGAAGACGCCGCCGCACTGATGCGCGCGCTCGTCAACCGCCTTTACGAAGTCGACTACCCGCTGGCCTGGACCCTGTTCGAGGCAACCCGCTGGGAACTCACCTCCGAAATGGAAGAATCCGCCTTCCGCTGGCGCACCAGCCGCATGGAAGAACTCGGCTACGTCAGCTTTGAGGAAGCGCTCGAAGTCTACCACACCCTCAACCCCGTACAGTTTCGCGAGCAGGTGGAGAAACGCAGCGTTGCTCCCAAAATCAAAGTCCCAAGACCCGACAACGTGGAGTTTCCGACCGTTCTCCACTCCCACCTCAACGATGATTTCTATTTCTTCTCGATTCTGAAAGAAATCGGAGACGATCAGATCATCGAAAGCCTGGTTTTTGAACTCGGCACGCTCACCAACCGCACCATGATCGCCGATGGTATCGAACCCGGCGAACTGGAAAGCGGCCACGAAGTCGCACGCCGCACACTCGGTTACCTGAGCCTGGGCCTCGAGTTCTTGAGCCGTGGCGACGACGAACGCGCCCTGGACGTGGTGCAAAACGTAGCCCTGCGCCAGATCTTTCAGACCGGCTACTCACTGACCCGCAAGTTGCAGGCCAACGTCATCGAGCTCACCAAACGTCCGACACTCAGCCTGATCGAAGGCGACCGCTTTTCGCTGCTCAACCCCGTCGAAGAAGCCCTGTGCGACGCGCTTACACGCCCTCATCCGAGCTATGCCGAAAGCGACGTCAAATTCGACATCTTCCGCAAACAAGCCCAGGTCGATGCCGCCGCCGTGCGCATCAGCCGCATCGCCTTCAAACAACTCTGGCTCTTCGGAGTCCTCCAGCAATCGCTCGACAAACTCGCCGGCCTGGTCTACGGCGGCGCCCTGCTTAACGATCCGAGCGATGTCACCCTGGATTCCCTGTTTGCCACCGCCATCGCCACCTTCCTCACCGATGGAACGCCACGGCTGCGCGGCCTGACGACCGACGAACTCAAGAAGCTCCCGGCTCTGCTGAACGCACGTCCCTGGGCCGGAGATCTCGTCGCCTTCTTCGAGCCTCTGGTCGGCCCGATTCTGGTTGCCATGCCTGCCAACGTCGCCAGCATGGCCACCCTCTGGCTCACAGAAACCCTGGCACGCCTCGAAGACGAGTTCTCCTACCTGACCGGCGAGCCGAGCCCGGAGATTTTTGGAAACGTTGTGTTGTTGAGTCATCCGGCCGCCGGGCGTTAAAACCGCATTTCGCGTCACCTGATTCACGCAGCCATCCGATCGTTATCCGTTCTGAAAGCAACGGTCGGATGGCGATCCTTTCCTCTACGCAACGTTATTGTTATGGTGGGGTTCCGATGTTTCACACGTAATGACAATGCACACGCTGTTTGTTGATAAACACTCTGGAATCCACTCATGAATATTCGTTTATCTTCGCAACTTCTCCGATTAGCCACGGCAGCGACTTTTGCCTTTTGCACCCTGGGTATTCTGGCAAACGCGGCGGCCGAACCACTCATTGGCCAGCTCACCGACGGCCTGACTGGAACGCCGATCGCCAATGCGCGCATCCACGTTCTGGGCACCAACCTCGAAACCACGACCAACAGCGACGGCCGCTGGGATTTTGACCTGCCTGCCGGCTACTACGAGCTCGAAATCGAGGCGGAAGTCGCCGGTGAAATCCACAAATCCAGGCTCATCAATCAGTACGTGCCCCAGGCTCAGGCCGCCCGTGCTCATGTCTACACCTCGGCCTTTGTCGACATGGGAATCCCCGTGCTCGACAACCCGACCGGTGTTCCCACCCACAGCGGCCGGCTCCCGGTCGATGACACGCCGCCGCTCGATCTGCACGACCTCTTCCCGGAAACGCACGGCTCCCATACCTTCTATCAGATCCCCGCAAACCAGCCGCCCACCATCCGTGTAGGCCGCCGGCAAGATCCGACCGGCGCCAAAGGCTGCACCGACGCCAACAACCCGATCATCGCCATCCACGAAATGGATCTCGATGAATACGTCAAAGGTGTTTTGCCACCTGAAATCGGCGTTTTCAGAAACCTGAGCGGCTCCAGCGAAGTCTACAAAGCCTTTGCCATCGCCGCCAAAAGCTACGGCCTGTGGTACGTGCTCCACTCCACGGCCAATCCCCGCACCGTCAGCGCCAAGCCGCCCCATAATTATACCTGGTTTCATATCGACGATACCGCCTGTAACCAGCGCTACGACGATCAGCGCATGGACATCACATCCAATGCAGCCGCGGCGGTCGCCAAAAAAATCATGGTCAAAAAAGGCGCGCCCAATACCATCGATAAATACGAATACGCCGCAAGCTGCGGCAAACACGGCTCGCGCCCGGCCTATCAGACCGCGCTCGTTCCCGACAACCCGCCCACAAGCCCGTGCGTTGGAAGCTGGTGCGGCCACAACACCTGCGCCGCCCACGAAGTCAACCCGGCGGTCCCCAACAGCGGCCGCTGCCTTGTCCGGGGAATCTGCCAGTGGGGCGCCGCGGCCTGGGGCGTAAACGGTAAAAACTACAACTGGATCCTCAACCACTACCAACCCAACATCGAGATCCGCGAGCTCGGCGCAAGCGCCCCGGCCTCCGTCGTGCTCACCGGCTACGTCTATACCGATCCGGCAAACATCGCGACCTCCGGCGTGGCGAACGCCACGGTCACGCTCTCCAACGGGATGACCGCCACAACCGACAGCAAAGGCGTCTACAACTTCTCTGCAGTCCCGCTGGCGCTTGGAACCGTTGAAATCACCGCGTCCAAAACCGGTTACCAGACCGCAAAACGCGACAAAATCCTGGAAGCCGGCGCCACCAACTGGGGCAGCATCCAAATCAAAGTCAGCGCCACGCCGCCACCGGATCCGGAGCCTGACGCCGGCCACAATCCTCCTGTGGATGCCGGATTCGACGACGCCGGCCATGACGACATCGGCCTCGAAGACGCAAGCCCCGTTGCCGATACGGACCCAGGTACCCCGGACCCGGCTCCCATTGATCATCCTCGAGACAACACCGATCCCAACGCTCTGGGACGCCTGGTTGCGCCATCTCACGGAGTTCAGGGCGGCTGCCAGATCGCCACCTTCACCAGCACCCAACATTCCCCACTCCTGCCGATTGCGGCGCTCGTCACGCTCTTTGGCACCCTGTTGTTCCGCAGGCGCGCATCCTGAGTGCTTCTACGCCCCTTCCCCCGGCTACAACTCAGCTAGCTATCCAACTTGAAAAATAAATACCCATAAAAACAATGCCGGAACTCTTAGAGGATAAATTTGAGAAATCATCCTCTAAGAGTTCCGGCAAACTATTTCCGGCGTAAATTAACCGCTACAACTTCTCAGCCGCAGCCCGAAGTCGAGCCACAATTCGGACATTTATAACAGGCGCCAGCCCGAATCATAATACTTCCGCACTCGGTACACGGCGGCGCATCTGCCTGCAGCGTAAAGACGCTATCGGCTCGTGTAGCATCGAACAGCACCTGTCCCTCTCGCGCACTAGCGAAGCTGGACTTCTCCGATGCCGCACCCTCTGTTTTGTCAGAACTCACGGCATCTGCCTGCGCCGTACTCGGTTTCGAAGCATCGGCACTTTTACCTGGGCTCTGAAAATTGATCCGCATCGGTGCTGGTGCCGCCGCACTCTCCGCTTCCGCGCCACCCGGCCGCCACTGTTCCTGAGACGCATTCAGATACAGATCCCGCTCCGCCTCGCCCATGAATTTATCGGCCAGCCAGCGGAAAATATAATCGATCACCGATTTGGCGATCCGAATCCTGGGGTTATTCGTCATGCCACTCGGCTCAAAGCGCGTATGACTGAATTTATCGACCATCACACGCAACGGCACGCCGTACTGCAGACCAAGTGAAATCGCAGTCGCAAACGAATCCATCAATCCGCTCACCACCGATCCTTCTTTACTCATCACGATGAAAATCTCGCCGGGCATACCATCATCGTACATGCCGACCGTGATATAGCCTTCGTGTCCCGCAATAGAAAACTTATGCGTGATCGACGGACGCTCGTCAGGCAAACGACGACGTCCATTGGTTTGCGCAGCAGCCGCAACCGGAACATTGACCGGAGCTTCTGCTTCAACGCTTTCCTCACTCCTGGTCGAAAGCGGCTGGGTGCGCTTGCATCCATCGCGGTACAACGCGATCGCTTTTAAGCCGAGTTTCCACGCATCGATATAAATCTGCGCAATTTCCTCTTCCGTTGCATCACCCGGCAAGTTGACCGTTTTCGAAATCGCACCTGACAAAAACGGCTGTGCCGCGCCCATCATCCGCACATGTCCCATCGGTGCGATCGAGCGCGTTCCATTGGCCGCAACAAAGGCACAGTCAAATACCGGCAAATGCTCCGGCTTCAACCCCGGCGCACCTTCGATGGTATCGCGCTCCATCAAGTAGGCGAGTATTTCTTTGCGTTGTTTTGCATCATAGCCGAGGCGTTCCAGGGCTTCCGGGACGGTCTGATTTACGATCTTAAAATATCCGCCACCAACGAGACGCTTGTACTTGATCAGCGCAATATCGGGCTCGATTCCCGTTGTATCGCAATCCATCATGAAGCCGATCGTTCCGGTCGGTGCAAGAACGGTAACCTGGCTATTGCGATAACCATAAACCTGGCCCAGTTCCAGCGCTTCATCCCAGGCTTTCTGCGCGGCCGCAACCAGCGGATGCGCTTCAAACTCGCTCCAGTCCTTCGCAATGTTTTTTACTTCCGCACGATGCTTGGCGATGACCCGCAACATCGGCTCTTCATTGATCGTATAGCCTTCAAAAGGTCCGGTAGATTCCGCGATTCTTGACGACTGGCGATACGCTGCGCCACACATCAACGCTGTAATCGCTCCGGCATACGCACGTCCCTCTGCGGAATCGTACGGCAAACCCCGCGCCATCAAGAGCGCACCAAGGTTCGCGTAACCAAGTCCCAGCGGGCGGAAAACATGCGAGTTTTTCTCAATCGCCTCGGTCGGATAACTCGCGTTGGAAACCAGAATTTCCTGCGCAGTAATCGTCAGCTCACAGCCGCGCTCGAATGCTTCAATCTCAAACTCACCGTCTGCATCACGGAACGTCATCAGGTTCAGACTTGCCAGGTTGCACGCCGAATCATCGAGAAACATGTATTCCGAACACGGATTCGAAGCATTGATCCGCGCTGTATTGCTGCACGTATGCCAGTCATTGATCGTCGTGTCGTACTGCATTCCCGGATCTCCACAGATCCAGGCCGCCTCCGCGATGCCTTTCATGATGTCACGCGCCTTATGCGTTTCCACCACACGGCCATCCTTCACAGCGCGCGTCGACCACGTGCCATCCGCCTCGACCGCCTTCATAAACGCATCGCTTACACGCACGGAATGGTTCGCGTTCTGAAAGAAAACCGAGTCATACGCACCGCCCGGCACGTTAAACCCGCCGTCGTAACCGGCCTCGATCAGCGCCCAGGCTTTCTTCTCTTCATTGGCCTTGCAGTGGATAAACTCCAGAACATCCGGATGTTCTACGTCCAGAATCACCATCTTAGCCGCCCGACGCGTCTTGCCGCCTGATTTGATCACGCCCGCAAACGCATCATAGCCCTTCATGAAACTCACCGGGCCGCTGGCCTCGCCACCACCACTGAGCTGCTCACGGCTTGAGCGAATCGGCGACAAGTTCGAACCCGTCCCGCTTCCCCACTTAAATAGCATGCCCTCGGTCTTCGCCAACCCCAGGATCGACTCCATCGTGTCGTTCACCGAGTTGATGAAACACGCCGAGGCCTGCGGTTTTTCTTCTACCCCGACGTTGAACCACACCGGACTGTTGAACGCCATCTTCTGATGCAGCAACAGATACAGCAGCTCATGGCGATAAATTTCTGCATCTTCAGCGCTCGCAAAATATCCATCCGCGATGCCCCAGTCTGTGATCGAATTCACCACACGATTCAACAACTGCTTGATGCTCGTCTCACGCTGCGGCGTTCCCAGAGCACCCCGAAAATACTTGGAAACCACGACATTCGTCGCCATCAGCGACCAGGAAGCCGGCACTTCAACGTCTTTTTGCTCAAAAATCAGCTTACCCGTCTCACTTCCGATCGAAGCGGTCCGAATTTCCCATTCAACTTCATCAAAAGGATGAACGCCCTCCCTGGTAAAAAAACGCTCAAAACGCAGTCCTTTTTTATTACCTGCAAATTTTCGCACTTTTACACTGCCTTTGGAACCCGATGGCGTGGGTACATTTGTTTCAATCGACGAACTCATCCCGGCTTCTCCCTTATTAACACCAAATAAAAAATTACTTGTTCAGTAGCGCCCGAAACCGCTCAAAAACATCCTGCGCAGTGCTGTTTACTAGATCCGCTCTTCCAGCAAATTTTGGCGAGCGATCATCTGTTTTTCAAAGCTCCGCGAGGGCTCGGGAGGTCGCCAGCATAGTGCAAGACACATGCCTGTCAACAACCACAACCCTCCAACATATTGTACCAACTTAATCACACCACCACCACATGTAGACAGAAAAGCAAAAATCCTTTGCATTTTGAACACCTTACAATTCTACTTAAAGTATCGCTTCAATCTCAAAGAAGACCTTCAATTCCTCCTTTCAATTTCACCTCGCCTTCCCCCCAAAAACCGAAAATTCACCCCATAATCTGACTTCGGCCAATGCCCACGGCCACTTCCACGAAACCGCACAAAATAGATCGTCACAGATCGATTCCTGGTGTATCCTACCTTCCAATTCCAGAGGCGGATCACTTCGCTCCCATCGAAATTTTCCGCCTTCATGACCGTTCATTCATCACTACATCATCGAAAACGCCCAATGTGGCGGGTAATTTAGGGCTATCATGCGTAAAATCGTGGTGCTGGGCAGTGGTTTCGCCGGCTATAATGCCGCCCTCCAACTCGAAGAAGGACTTGCTGGTCGACGCCGCACCCAACTCACTGTTGTTTCCGACACCGCTCATTTTCTGTTCACCCCATTGCTCTACAGCGTAGCAACCGGTGAACTCGACATGACGCACATCACCGTCGACTTAAAAGAACATTTTAAGGCAACTACCAATCTCGTTATCGATACCATCGACCGGCTCGATCTGGAGCGTCGCGTCCTCATCGGCCAACAAGGCGAGCTCCCCTTTGACTACCTGATCATCGCGCCCGGAAGTGTTGTCGACTGGGGCGAAATCGGCGAAAAGCAAGGCTGGAGCAACTTTGCTCACACCTTCAAAGACGCGCGCGACGGCGTCCGCCTGCGCGAAGTCGTCCAGAACGCTTTTGTCCAGGCCGAACAACTCCCCGAAATCGAGGACGTCCGCAAAAAAGTCACCTTCGTCGTCATCGGAGCCGGCGCAACCGGCGTCGAACTTGCGGCCGAACTCTACACCGCAATCGCCGCCGACACGCTCCCGCTTGCCTCCGAACGCGTCCGTGAACAGTTCCGCTTCGTCCTTGTCGAATCCAATTCCCAGACCCTTACAAACCTTCCTGACGAACTACGAGCAACCGCCCAGCCCTACCTGGAAAACGTCGGTCTCGAAATCCATCTCAGAAATCCCGTCGTCGAAATGACCGCACAGAGCGTTACGCTTGAAAATGGCGAACGCATCGAAGCCGACAATCTCATCTGGTGTGGCGGCGTCCGCGCTCCCCATTTCCTCGCCAAATCTGGATTCCAAACCGATCCGCAAACAGGCCGCGTCCTCGTCGAAGAAACCTTGCGCGTTCCCGACCATAACGGCATCTACGTCATCGGAGACGCCGCCCTCACCGATCCTGCCCTCGCTCAAAACGCACACGTCGCCATCCAACAGGCCAACCTCGCGGCCCAGAACCTACTCGCCGATCTCGTCGGACGCGCCACCCGCCCGCTTCTCTTCGAACACCACGGCGACCTCGTATCCCTCGGGCGCGGAAACGCCGTCGTCACCGTGCGCAACAAAGTCATCGAAGGCAAACCCGCCTGGCTCATGTACCGCCTTTTCTACACCGCCATGATGCCACGCGCGCTCAAAAAAGCCCGCCTCCTCAAAGACTGGGTCGCCTCGCGCGCCAACAAATTCGAAGGCCCCAAAATCCAGCCTCTCCTCGGCCAGGAACCAGACGCCGACGCCGAAACAGACACCGAACTCGCCCCCTCCCAACACGTCGACAAAGCCTGAAACTCAATAAAAAACCCCGGCGAATTCTTCCAATTCGCCGGGGTTTCTTCGTTGCGATAAAGCCTGGTACGTAGAAGCCAGGCTTTCAAAGCATATCAGGGAGCCATTCGTTTCAGCTCTTCCTGCAACAACTCTTCCGCCGTCGGCTCCCGGGCCGGCGCTTCCTCAACCTTCTTAGGAGCTTCTGCCTTCGGCGCAGCCGCAGCTTTCGGCGCAACAGCTTTCGGAGCAGCGGCTTTCGGAGCGGGAGCCGGCTTCTCCTGAACCGGCTGCTTCACAGGTTCAGCAACCGCAGGCGCTTCCGCCGCAGCTTCTGCAGTCACCACTTCCTCAGCCGCAGCTTCTGCAGGCGCCGCTTCTTCTTCAGCCACAACCTCTTCCTCAACAACAGCTGCTTCCACGGCCGGCTCTTCCACCGCAGCCTGCTCCTCAGCTTCCGGCTGGGCAGGCGCCTTGGGCGCAACCACCGCCGGAGTATTCGGATCGGGCTTCACACCATTGCTGATCGAGCCATTCATAAAGAAATACACGCCAGCAGCCGCGCCAATAAGTAAGATCAGGACGATAAACAGCGGCATCTTGCTGCCTTTCTTCGCCACATAATCATCCTCATCCTCATAGGTTGAGGCTGCTGCAACAACCGGCTCATCCTCAACCAGCGGCGACGACATCGACAACGGACGTTCTCCTTCGTCATCGATTTCATCGAGCAAGCCATCAATGCCCGCCGCAATCTGCTGCGAGACATCACTGTCCGCCTGCGCATCGCTCAAGCTCTCAGAAGGCTCTCCAAACAGATCCGCCTCATCAAGTCCGGCACTTTCACGGAAGAAGTCTTCCTCCTCCTCGCTCTCCGACGGCTCACCGCTCTCAGCAAAGAGATCTTCTTTCGATTCTTCTTCCTCTTCCGCAGGCTCGTCCGCAAACAAATCTTCCGAAGGTGAATCGCCCACGGAACTTGCCGCTTCCGCCGCAATCCCAAAGGGATCGGACAGCTCGTCAGCGCCATCACTGGAATCAGCAACATCAAACGGATCGGAAACCTCAGCGGACGGAACACCAAAAAGATCGTCCTCGTCCTCGGCGGCCTCCTCCGGCTCCGCTGTCTTCTCTGGCTCCGCCGACGAAACTTCCGACTCGGCCGAAACCTCAGCCCCAAAAATATCGTCTCCGGCTGCATCGCGCTGTTCGTCACCAGCAAGAGCGCTGGCAACTTCGGCGATCAGCTCGTCCTGCGTTGCAGTTTCCTCCTCGCTAGCCATGCCAAAGAGTGGAGTCCCATCATGGGGACATATATCGATCGAACTCTCGAAATTTCTACCGCAGGTCGTGCAAAAGCGCATGTTCGGTGGCCCTCCTCATGGTAGGCGGCACGGTGAGCAGAATTTTCACACGCGCACGCCCCGACACTTTGTTGTCGCGTACCATATACTAACTAATCGACTGCGACAACTTACGCAATTGGTATGAACAACAAAAAAAGGTCGCGGCTTATACAAGCCGCGACCTTTTTATCATTCATGTCTGCTGAACGATATCAGACTTTTCATCCAATACTTATTTCGCATTGAAAGTCGTATTGAAGTTTTTCTGATGGATCGAGCCGCTCAACGAACCAGTCGCGCCGTTTTTGGTCAGGCGGCCCGTTACATTTACGGTATTGCCACCGCGCTCACCGGTTGCCGAGATGTCGCCTTTCTCCGTTACAGTTCCACGAACCGGAACGATGAACGCCGCACCTTCACGCTTGCCGCGCAGCTCACCGCTGACGCCGAAGTCGTTGCGAACGTTGAGACGAAGCGAAGTCTCCGTCAGACCGCCACCGGAAATGCCTGCGTCATTCAACGCGCCAACTTTGGCCGGAACCGGCTTGGCGGGAGCTTTTTTCTCTGCTGCCGCTGCTCCTTCTGCCGGAGCTGCTTCCTCAGCTGCCGCCTCTTCACCAGCTTCTTCTGCCGGCTGAGCCTCGCCCAACTTCTCGGCGAACTCCTGGTTGCAACGCTCCATGCGAGCCGTAATCGCGGCCTTTACCATGTCGTTGTCTGCCAGTTTCTCCTGAGCTGCCTGGAAGCTGGCCTCATCAAAGCCATAACGAGGATAAATCTCCTCTTTCAGCTCGCGAGCACGAGCCGGATCGTCGATATGCGCGTTAACACAGGTAACCTCAAAGGCTGCCTTGATGTAATTGTCTTCGTTAACTTCTGCCTCAGCCTCAGCAGCCTCTTCTTCTTTCTCAGCTGCTTCAACAGCTGCCTCGGCGGCTTCCTCTTGAGCCTGCTCAGCTTCCTGAACGGCCTCGGCTGCCGGCTCTGCCTTGTCTGCCGGTTTCTCACAGGCGGGAAGAAACAATCCAGTGGCCAACAAAGCTACACACAACGATTTCATGAAACCTTTCATTCACTTCTCCTTCATTTCAAAATAAAACAACGCCAAGGTCGCCACATCTAAATCATCCATCTCAGGCTAATTTCGTGGCCCATCTTTAGAGCGATACATCCTAACGTATGCTGTTTTTCCTGCTCGTAACCTTTCCTACCATACATCTTTCAGAAAGCGGATACTACGTACAGACAATTTCCTATGTCAATGAAATGAATACTTCACGCAACATAGACTTGCCAGGTACAGATGACTCTTTCTGGCCACAAGAAACAGAAATTGTCAATCGCCACAAACAAAAGACCAGCACAAGACCTGGCTTTTGCCTGAATTGAATGTCTATGGATTATCTCGTCGACATCCGATATTGCAACTACTCCTGCAATCCCACCTCAGCGGACAGGAATTGCAGAAATAAACACACAAATACAACAACTTACACAACCACAGCGACAATTAAGCATGCATTATGTCATCATCGGAAACGGAATCGCCGGTGCCAGCGCCGCCTTCGAAATCCGAAAACGTCATCGCTCAAAAAATATCCGAATCACACTGATCAGCGATGAATCGGACTATTTTTTCTCACGAACTGCCCTGATGTATGCCTACATGGACCGACTTTCACGCGAAGATCTCGAGCCCTACGAGCGCAAAGTCTACGACCGACAGGCTATCGAACGCATCCGCGACCGTGTCGTCGACCTCGATGCAAACGCACAATTCCTACAACTCGCCTCCGGAGATACACTCAACTACGATCGTCTCCTGATCGCTACCGGTGCAAAACCACGACAGGCCGCCTTTCAGCTGAGCGGCAACCAGCCCGAAGGCATCGTCAATTTCGTCAGTCTGCAGGACCTCGACGAATGCGAACGACTCACCTGGTCCACCCAACAGGCTGTCGTCATCGGCGGCGGACTCATCGGCATCGAACTCGTCGAAAGCCTGCTCCACCACAAAATCGACGTCACCTTCCTGGTCCGCGAACCCTACTTCTGGCCCATGTCCCTGCATGCCGAAGAAGGTGAACTCATTTCCGAACACATCCGCTCCCACGGCGTAGATCTGCGCCACAACGAGCAAATCACACAACTCGCTACCGACGCCAACGGCCGCATCTCCGCCGTGTCCACCGACCAGAACAACCAGTTCTCCTGTCAGATGCTCGGAATCTGCATCGGCGTCCAGGCCAATATCGACTGGCTCAAAAACGTCCAGACTCCTCCCGAAATCAGCCGCGGCCTGCTCGTCAATCGCTCCTTCCAGACCAGTCTGCCCAACGTCTTTGCCGCCGGCGACTGCACCGAAATCACCCTCGATTCCGGCAAAACCCTGCTCGAAACCATCTGGTACTCCGCCAAACTCCACGGCGAACTCGCTGCACGCGCCATGATGGGCGACACCATCCACTATCGCCCTCCCATCTTCTACAACAGCTCCAAATTCTTCGATGTCGAGTACACCACCGTCGGCGACGTCATCGACGTCCCCGCACACGCCCGCGCGCTCTACCGAAAAGCGCCCGGCAAACTCATCACCCAACGCATCACCTACACCGACGACCAGGTCATCGGCTTCAACATGCTCGGCTCACGCTGGGATCACACCGTCCTACAGCGCTGGATCGCCGAACGCCGCAGCATTGATTTCGTGCGCCAACACCTGCACGAAGCACAATTTGACGTCGAATTCGGACGTGCAAAGCTCCATTCTATGGATGAAATCGAGGTAGAACTATGAGGCAAAAAGGCACCCTTGGCTGGCTCAAACACGACATCACCAACCGCGGCGTCACCGCCTGGTTGCTCACCATCTTCCTACTCGCCTTCTACCTCTTTCTCTATTACGGCGGCCGCCAGTTCGGCAGTTTTTACGTGCCCGACGTCTTCACCGCCGTCGCAAACCTGCTCTTTTTGCCCGACAAATGGAAACTCTACGGCCTCATCTACACCCTGGCCGTGACCTTTGGCGGCATCCACGTCATCCGCAAATACCGCCACAACAACTACCAGATCATCCGCACCCTGGTCGTGATCTTCGTGCAGGCCACCTTTGCCTTCTCCATTCCCTGGATTCTCACCCTCTTTGAACAGCCGGAATACTATTTCAGCTACCTCTGGCCGCTGGAAATCTCCTATTTCTACCCGCAAAACATTCTCTACATGCCGCTGCCCTTCATCTTATACAGCCTGCTCGGCGCGCTGCTGATGGTTCCCGTGCTCGGATTTTTCTTCGGCAAACGCTGGTACTGCTCCTGGGTCTGCGGCTGCGGCGGCCTGGCCAACACCGCCGGCGAACCCTTCCGCCACCTCACCAGCAAATCAAGCGCCGCCTGGAAATTCGAAAAATGGGCTATCCACATTACCCTGGGATTTGCTCTGTTCACGACCGCGCTCGTCGTCGCCTCCTACGGCGTCACCTCCTACGGCCAGGGTGATTACGCAAAGTTTGCGGAAACCGCCGCCAGCGTCCAATCTCTCTACGGATTCATTGTCGTCACGATGCTCTCCGGCATCATCGGCGTCGTGCTCTATCCCATCGGCGGAACCCGCACCTGGTGCCGAAACTTCTGCCCCATGGCCGCCATGCTCGGCCTGATCCAGAAATTCGGCCGCTTCCGCATCCGCGTCAAAAAAGACATGTGCATCTCCTGCGGCCTGTGCACCAAATACTGCGAAATGGGCATCGACGTCCGCGCCTACGCACAGAAAAACCAGGACTTCACCCGCGCAAGCTGCGTCGGCTGCGGAATCTGCGCCGAAGTCTGCCCGCGCGGCGTACTGCGCCTGGAAAACGTCTGGAGAAAAGATCCCCAGGAACTCACCATGCAAGGCCTGCTCGACCAGACCTACAAAGCCTGAGCCCCATCCCTGCCCTCTAAAAACAAAAACGCGCTCTCTGTCCTGAAACAGAGAGCGCGTTTTGTTTTTACTTCTTACTGTAATCGTGTGGCCGAACCTTCATCCGGCCCCACGACTTCTTACCAGACTACCTGCGCGATTACTCGCCGGCTTCAGCCTTGGCTGCACCAGCCGCATCGGCCGTGAAGCTCAGCTTCATCAATACTTCTTCTTTGATCAGGTCGTCTGCTTTACCCGTGTAGGTAATGCCGAAATCCGAGCGATTCAGCGTGAATTCGCTCTTCGCCGTCACCTTGCCGCCTTCCGAAGTAATCGTAGCCGGGAACTGAATTTCCTTGGTCACGCCACGAAGCTCCAGATTTCCTTTCACCTGGTGCGTTGCGCCGTCAGCAGCCTGCTCGGTGATGGACGTCGAAACAAACGTGGATTTCGGATACTTGGCAACATCAAAGAAATCTTCGCTCTTCAGATGGTCCGTCAGCATATCGTTGTCCGAGAAAACGCTGGTGGTATCGACTTCAAACTTCACGCCGACCAGATTTCCCTTCTCATCGATCGAAGCCGTTGCGCTCCACTCGTTGAATCCACCCGTGTGATCACCGGTAACTTTCGCGCCAACCCAGCCAATCGACGAGCCTTCTTTCTGAACTTCAACCTGCTTCAGCGCCTGAGCAACTTCTGCCGGAGCTTCCTTGGCTTCCTCGGCTTTCTCAGCTGCAGCCGGCTCAGAAACCGTCGCGGCAGGCTTATTATCAATCTCGCTCTTACAAGCAGCGACAAAAGCCATGGCCAGTGCAAGCATCAAAACCAGTGTTTTCTTCGACATTTCTACAACTCCTTAGGATTTACTCTTCTTGTTTATTTTCTTCCGGATCTTGCCCGAATTGGGCTGCATCGATCCATGTTTGTGGTACCGGATGCGGACGCCCTGCGGCATCAATACATACTGCGACCACTTCACCAACAGCCAGTACTTGCTGATCATGGCCGTGTTTGCGCAGAACTTCCTGGCCAAAAGTCAGGCTGGTTCTGCCAACCTTTTCAATCCACAGGCTGATAACCAGCTCGTCAAACACATGCGCGGGCTTTAAATAATCCACGCTGGCCTTGCGCACAATAAAAGAAAGACCGGCATCACTTAATTCCTGCAAGCCGATTTTCTTCATCGCCATCCAGCGAGCATGCTCAAAATAATTCAGATACACCGCATGATTTACATGGTTAAATGCATCCAGCTCGTAACCCCGAACGGTGATATCCGTCAAAAACGGCGCCTTCTTATTCATTTTGGAAACCTTTATTACGATAAGTTTGTTATCTCTCCCCGTGTGACTCAGGCTCAAGATAACCCGCCCGGTCCAAAAATCCGTCCCCATTTACTTAGAATTGAAAGGAAGTCAACAAGATGGGATCTTCTGCACAACCTACTCCCTGCCCGATCTGCAAAAAACACGCTGCCCGGCGCCCCGAAAACCCGTCCCACCCGTTCTGCTCCCGGCGCTGCAAACTCGTCGACCTCGGCGCCTGGTTCGATGAATCCTACCGCGTCCCCGCTACCGGAAACTTCGACCCCTCCGAAATTCCCGACCTGCCCCCCGGCAACGACGACAACAACGGCTTCAATTGATCGCCCCCTTCACACATCACAGCCTCCCTGACCGCGTAGCAAGGCAACTTGATCAATCCTGCGTGCTCGGCAGGTTCCCCGAAATCTGAGCATCGCATCAAGACTCAAGGGAAATTCGCGGTCTCCGCACCGCCGCGAATTTCAGGAGGCAAAGCCCGCGTCATTTTCACGGATACTTCCGTATTCAAATCGCGGCTGACTTCAATGTTACGAATCCAGCGCTGATAATCCGGCCGAGTAACTTCCAGAAAATACTTCCCGGCCACAAGCCGCAGCGGCTCCGTCATCGCCTCCGTGATCTCAATCACTTCCGAGGATTCCTGCTCCCGCGGATGCAAGCGTATTGTCGCGCCGCTCGGCTCGACGTGTACCTGCACAGATCCATAAAAAGTCTGTTTCCGGAGCGCCAGATCCAGCTCCAGCGGCTCGCCGGCCACCAGCGTAATCGTTTCCTGGCGCGGATGATGGTCGACCATCGACACTTCCACCAGGTATTCGCCCGGCGCAAACTCCATGTTCTCCAGCGTATTTGCGCCGCGTGCCACGACAAACCCATCCAGGCGCACCGTCGCCTCCGCCGGCTGCGTACGAATCGTCAACGGCGCCCACTTCGCTGCACCCTTGCACTCACGAATCCCCGCCTCGGCATCTTTCAAAACATCCTCTTCCTTGCCCTGCGCGATGTAGGCCCGATACAAAACCGTCGCACGCGCACATTCCTTTTTCTGACGCAAAACCTCCGCCAGATTGAAATGCGCCAGAGGATAACGCTCGCCGGCCACCCGAATAACATTCTCATAATGGGGAATCGAACGCGTCAGCGCACCGGCCGAGGCCAGCCGATTGCCCTGCACAAACTCACGGTACGGATCGATTTCTGCGCCTTCCTGAGCCTGCGCAAATCCGCGTTCACCCGGTGTAGGAACCACCGAGAAAAGAGAACTTACCAAAAGAGCTACCACTGCATACTTCACAGTTCGCATCGCAAAAACCTCACTACACTTCTATGCTACCAGCAAACAACAGCTCAAAATCTTCACAAAGTAACGCGCACTCTACCCGGATTTGATTCCGAAATCCAATGCGCACATGGCCTCCTGATGCGGCAACGGCCGCTCAAGAGGCCATGTTTTGGACTGTGCAAACCCTGTCGTTATGCAAAAAGTGAGAATTGCCTGCAAACCGCCCCCCGAAACTCTGCTTGCGATTTGTCTCAGACCACACCGCTGCTGCGTCCCTGAAACAGGCTGATCACAACAGCAATAATCGCCAGAACCAGCAAAATATGGATGAACCCCCCGACGGTATAACTGGTGACCAGTCCCAAAACCCACAGGACCAGAAGAATAATCGCGATTGTCCAGAGCATCGTAACCTCCTTCGCTCATACATCGTGTTTTCCCGGCAAATCATCAGCTGCGTCCCATACGCACGCATGTTTTACCAGGCGAGTTCGTCCGAATCCGTATGTTCGGTTCAGGATGGAAGGGTGGAGCGAACAAGCTCCAGAACCTCGGACGATCTACCCTAAAAGGCTAGTCACCAGCGCCGTTCTGCAAAAATATTCCCTGTACATCTGTCTCCTCTCGACTCTTTTCGGGCGATGTACGATAGATAAGAAAGCGCCCGCTCTGCGCGCTCTGACCTTTCTGTCTTCAGGATCGCCCCATGCAACGCATTTTCCATAAGTTTTTGTTTTTATTCGGATTCCTCTTCATCGCCGCCTGCTCGGGAGACGGCTGCGGCTGCGAAGGATTTGTGCAACAGCCCTTCCCCCAAAACGCCTACGAGCACACAATCCCGGCCGGCGGCCAGGTCCGTCTGACTTCCAGCGGCCTGCGCTTTGTCGAAGACAACGTCCCTTACCTGCTCGAACAATTCATGCCCGGCGGCCTGAACTTCTGCATCCCGCGCGACACCTCGGCCAACCCCTCGCTCTGCGTTGCGGACACCTGCGCCAACGGCCAAAACGGCTGCCAGGTCAACCTCACGCTGGCCAACTCGACGATCACCACCACACCCTCGCGCACGCTGACGGCAAACATCACCATCGGCAGCGTCGACGAAGCCCTGAGCTTTGATTACCGCCTGGGCCTGACCGTGCGCTGCGAAGTCAAACTTCATAAAAAAGGCCAGTCCGACACGACGCCCGCCCAGGTCAAAGCCAAAATCCCGCTCGACGTCACCGTCGATACCACAAGCCCTCTACGCGAACTCAAGCTATCTGTGGGCACCATCGACCTCGACATGGAAGACGTCGACTTCAAAATCCGGGGCCGCGAAAACTTCGGCGACACGGTCGCCTGCGGCGGCGCAAGCCTGGTCCGCGGACTGTTCCGCGGACAGATCGAAAATCAAATCGACACCATGCTCAACACCACAGCCCAGAACTTTTCCAACGAATACCTCTGCCGAAAATGCGGCAGCGGCCAGCCCGCCTGCCCGAGCGGCTCAAGCTGCCGAAACGGCTTCTGCATGGCGACGGCAACCAACACCTGCTTGCCCAATCCGCTGGGCGTCGAAGGCGCCCTGAACTTCAGCCAGTTTTTGGGCGATTTTTCCCTGGAAGACAACAGCCGCGTCGCCCTCGTAACCAAAGCCGGCGATTTCGCCACCGTCGACACCGGCGTGAGCGTCGGCCTGCGCTCCGGATTTACCCCGCTTCGGGAATCCACCTGCGTACCGCTCCACGACCATCCGCGCCCGCCCACGCCGGCCATCCCGCGCTCGGCAACGCTCAACCAGAACACCCACCCCGACACCGGCAAACCCTTCATGCTCGGCATGGGTCTGCACAAAGACGTGCTCCAGCAAATGCTCTGGTCCACCTGGGCCAGCGGCGCCGTCTGCCTGAACGTCACCTCCGACCAGGTCGACCTGCTCTCCACGTCCACGCTCGGCGCACTGTTGCCCAGCATCAGTGCACAGACCAACAACACCAATCGCGACGTCGCCATCCACATCATTCCGCAGCAACCGCCCGCGATTACGCTCGGAAAAAACACCATCACAAGCACCGGTTCCACCTACAAAATCACCGACAGCCTCATCACCGTCGATTGGAAAGACGTCGATCTGCACGTTTTCGCGTACGTGCACGACCGCATGACACGCCTGTTTACCATGCGCGCCGATCTGCTCTTGCCCGTCGCCATCGCACCCGACGGCACCGGCGCAATCACCCCCGTCATCGAAAACCTCGAATCCGCCATCCAGAACATGCGCATCCTCGAAAGCAACTTCCTTGCCGAAGATCCCGCGCGCCTGCTCAACATCCTGCCCACGATCCTCAATCTGGCCCTGCCTGGCATTGCAGACATGGTCACCCAACCCCTGCAAATGCCCGAATTTCTGGGATTCAAACTCAAACTCGAACAAACCGACATCACCAGCATCGACAACAACGCCTTTGTCGCGATTTTCGCGAACTTCACCCGCAGCACCTCTTCGCTGCGCACCGCACTCCAACCCGTCATCGCGCGAACCCACGTCGTTTCCGACCACGTCGACACCGCCCGCAATATGCCGCGCCCCTACGTCGAACTCGATCTCATCGCCCTCGAAAACGGCTGGAACCACGCCTCCGCGCACACCACCGAATACAGCTACCGTGTCAACGGCGGCCTCTGGAGCCTCTACGAAAACTCCTCCAGACTCCGCATCCAACACCCGGTTTTTGCACTGCAAGGCACGCACCACATCGAAGTCCGCGCACGCACCCTGGGCGACGACGCCACCACAAGCCCCATCACCACGCAGACATCCTTTGTCATCGACTACGAAGCGCCGCGCCTTAGCCTCGAGCAGCGCGGCCACACCCTGCACTTCATCGGCCACGACGCCGTCGATTCTGCGCCTCATTTCCGCTACCGAATTCTCACCCACAACCAACCCGAGCCTGACTGGAGCGCATGGTCCACCACCGACCAGCTCGACATCGCCCGCTACCTGAACCCGTCCCACGCCACCACCATCGAAGTCGAAGCCCGCGACCAGTCCGGCAATACATCCTTTGCCGCGCACACCCTGGCAGCCGCAAAATCCGCGCTCCCCAACGCTTCTCCGAACCATGACTCTACCCAACAAAGCCCCCACACCTCCGGCGGCTGCAACAGCACCGGATCCACCCAACCCGCCCAGACCGCCTTGGTCCTGCTCGGATTCTTACTCTTCGCCGCCCGCATTCTCCTCAAATCCCGCAAGCGGCGCCCCTTCACCCTTCTACTTCTGGCCGCCGCCCTGTTTTCAACCGGCTGCGACGGCTGCCAGGGCGAACTCAAAGCCATCAAAGGCCCCGAACTTTGCACCTTCGATTCCGACTGCGCCTCGGAATGCGGCCCCGGCCAGACTGGCTACTGCGATGACAATGCGTGCAAATGCACCGACTACTGCCCCGACGGCTGCGGCGAAGCCGAATTCTGCTGCTTTGCCACCAACGCCTGCCAGCCCCTCGGCAACCTCTGCGGCGACCAGCCCTGCCCGCCAGGTTTTGAATTCCGCGAAGCCACCATCACCCCCAACCGCGAAACCTGCACCATCGAAAGCTTCGTCTGCGAATGCGCGCCGCTCGAACCCATCCCGCTCGGCAACTACGGCACCTACTCCGACATCGACTCCAACGCCGGTCTGCTCGCTGTCAGCACCTACAACCGCACACACCGCGACCTGATGGTCGGAACCGTCGCCGACGATGACACCATCACCTGGTATTTCGTCGACGGACCACCCGCCGACGCACCCATCGAAGGCGATCCCGCAGGCCCGCGCGGCGGCATCCGCACGCGCGGCGAAAACGTCGGCACCCACACCTCAATCGCCGTCGACGCCAACCGAACACTTCACGTCCTCTACCGCCACGAAGACGCCAAAACCCTCAAATATGCACGCGGCACACCCGATCCCGCCGACACCAACACCTACATCTTCGAAACCACCACCATCCCCGTCCCTGCCGCCGACACCACCCCCGACGACGCCCTCGACGCCGGCTACTGGACCCAACTCGCCATCCTCGACGACACCCTCCACGGCCTCTACACCGTGCGCAAAGGCCCCGCCGAGAACTGGGCCTCTGAGCTCCACCACATCAGCTTCCCCACCACCGCACCCATTGCCGAACTGGCCCAACACATCACCGAACCCAACGTCATCGCCAGCACCACAGGCTGCGCCGACGCCTGCACCGACAAGAACATCCCCGGCTCCACCGGACTTTTCACCACCCTCCACACTACCCCGACCGGCCTCATCGCCACCTTCTACAACCACATCACCCGCCGCGTCAGCCACGCCCGCTTCGATCGCGAGAACGCACGCTGGACCACACCCGCGCTCCTGCCCACCGGCTCCGGCCCCTACGGCACAGTCCTGCCCGACGCCACAAATCCCGACACGCTCCACATCGCCTTCATGAACGCTAGCGGCCTGCAATACCGCCAGACCACACCCGGCTCACCGCTCCAGAACTTGACCATTCACGACGGCCTGCGCGATTCTTTTGCTACCTACTACCGCGGCCCCATCGGCCAGAACGTCGCCCTGCTCTTCGACAAAAACAACCGCCTCACCGCCACCTTTCAGGACGCGTTCGACCACAGCCTCTACATCGCCACCCTCCAGGACGACCAGACCTGGCTCACCACCCGACTCGCTCCCAACTCCCAATCCACCACCTCTCACGGCTTCTACTCCCGCATGACGCGCCACCAGGACCAGCTTGTCCTCATCGAATTCGTAATCGACAACCAGACCAAACCCAACCGCGCCTTCCCCATCATTCACCGCCTCCCCAACTGATCATGAAACGACACCTGCTTACCACCATCCTTTGCTGTCTCCTCCAGACCAGCCTGGCCTGCGGCTCCGATCCGACCATCGAAGCCTCCAACCATGCAAACGACGCTGCCCTTCAGGACACAGAGCTGACCGATACCAGTCCCGATGCCTTCGACGACGACCCCAAAGACGCCTCCACCTCCCCGGACGTCCCCCTTCCCGAAATCGACACCGAAGACATCGACTCCACGTCCCCCGACGACGACGAAGAAGAAGATGATGATGATGAAGTTTACACGCTCGCGGTCATCTCCGATCTAAACGGCAGCTACGGTTCCACCACCTACGGCCAACCTGTGCACAACGCCGTGAACTGGCTCATCGACCAGATCAACCCTCACCTTGTCGTCTCCACCGGAGATATGGTCGCCGGCCAGCAAGCCGGCCACGATTACCGCGCCATGTGGCAAGCCTTCCACAACGCAGTCACGCAGCCCATGACCACCGCCAACATTCCCCTGGCCGTCACGCCCGGCAACCACGACGCATCCGGCTACAGTGCCTTCGCCAACGAACGCGCCATCTTCGTCGACGAATGGCAACAACACCGCCCGGCCCTCAATTTTCTGGACGATACCAACTACCCCTTGTACTACGCCTTCGAAATGGGCCCCGCCCTCTTCATTTCCCAGGACGCCACACGCGTCGGCCCCCTGGACTTCAACCAGCGCCAGTGGGTCGCCAACATTCTGGACACCTACCAGGATTACCCCGTCAAATTCATCTACGGCCACATTCCACTCTTCCCCGTAGCCCAGGGCCGTGAAACCGAAATCCTCAAAGATTTTGAACTCGAACAATTGCTACATGACTACAACGTCCAGATGATGATTTCCGGCCATCACCACGCCTACTACCCCGGCCAGCGCGGCGCCCTGCGCCTCATGCACACCGCCTGCCTCGGCTCCGGCCCACGGCGCCTCATCACACAAAGCCAGCCCAGCGACCGCGCCGTCATCCTGATCCACTACGACTCCACCGGCATCCTCGCCAGCGAAGCCTACAGCGGCACCGACTTCCAACACGTAATCCCCCGCACCGACCTGCCCGAATCCCTGAACACCGGAAACCTTCTCATCTACCGCGACGATCTCTAATAAAACCCCTTCCGCCCCACTCGACTCCCCCCAACCGCCCAATTCTGGCCGTTCCGCGCCACTCGACTCCC